>DASWEZ010000148.1:0-10635 GCA_036394495.1 Burkholderiales bacterium | reverse complement strand
TTGTCCGACGCCAGGGCCGTGGTATTGATGACCTACGGCAACGGCTGCGGCATCGTGCAAAAAAGCCTGCCGCGTTTGAGGAAGATTCGCGACGAGTACAAAGCCAGGGGCGTCGAGTTCCTGCTGATAGATTCCAACCTGCAGGATGATCGCGACGCCGTCGCCAGGGAATCAAACGGCTTCGGCATCGACCTGCCGATCCTGATCGACGAAACGCAGCTGATCGGCGAAGCACTGGGCATCGACCGCACCGCCGACTTTTTCGTCGTCGACCCGAAGACCTGGCAGCTGGTCTATCGCGGTTCGATGGATGACCGCCTTTCCTACGGCGCGCAAAAGCCCGATGCGAAGACGCAATATCTGACCGACGCGCTGGACGCCATGCTGGCCGGCAAACCGGTTTCAATCGCCAGGGCAGAGACGCTAGGCTGTCTCGTCAACCTGCCGGAGCGCGAGCGCCGTGATGCGCACGCAAAAATTTCCTATGCCGACCGGATCGCGCCGCTGCTCGTCGACAAATGCGTAGCCTGCCATCGCGAAGGCGGAGTCGCCCCGTGGGCGATGACCGGCTACGACATCGTGCGCGGCTTTGCGCCGATGATCCGCGAAGTCGTGCGCACCAAACGCATGCCGCCATGGCATGCCGATCCGCACTACGGCAGCTTCGCCGGCGATCGTTCTATGTCCAATGCGGACGCCATGGATCTCGTTCACTGGATCGAGGCCGGCGCGCCACGCGGCACCGGCGCCGATCCGCTTGCCACGCTCGACAAGAGCTGGTCCGAATGGACGCTGGGCAAACCCGACCTGATAGTGGAAGTGCCTGCCTACCAGGTGCCGTCGACGGGCGTCATCAGCTACCAGTATCCGCGTGCGGCCAATCCGCTGGGACGCGACGTCTGGATTCGCGCGATCGAGATCATCCCGGGCAATCGATCGATAGTGCACCACGTACTGGCCGGCATCGACGATCCCGGTAACGGCGAACGGCAGGCGATACGCGGCCAGATGGGAGAGTTGGGCGGTTACGCGCCGGGCAAGAATGCGATTCCGTATCCGGCCAGCACCGGCATCCTGCTGCGCAAGGAAGCCGGCTTCCGGTTCCAGATGCACTACACGCCAAACGGCAAGGCAACGACTGATGTCACCCGCCTGGGCTTGTACTTTCACGACAAGCCGCCGAAGCACTCGCTGGAAATGTCGATCATCTACAACGCCTCGCTCGCCATTCCGGCGAATACGAAATCCTATTCGCAAACGCTGGACAAGGTATTTGATCGCGACGTCATGCTCTACAGCCTGCTGCCGCATGCGCATCTGCGCGGCCGCGCCGCGAAATTCACGGCGTACTATCCGGACGGCCGCGAGGAAATCCTGCTGTCGGTGCCGAAATATGATTTCAACTGGCAGCCACTGTACGTGTTGAACCCGTCGAAACTGATCCCCGCAGGCACGCGCATCACCATGGACATGAGCTGGGACAACTCCTCGCAGAATCCCGCCAATCCCGATCCGGGCAAGGTCGTGCATTGGGGCGACCAGACCTGGGAGGAGATGAACGTCGGCTGGTTCCGTTATCGCGCTGCGGACGATGAGGACCGCGCGAAGGCGGCGCTCGGCGCAAGCCAAAAGCGGGTGGACGCACCGGGACCGCGCCAGCCCGGCGCAATAACCGGTACGAACTAGAAACCGAAGATCCCGGAGGCGACTGCGGCGATTGCCAGCGGCGGCGTCCTGCTGTTTCAGTCGAGCGACTCCTGCAGTCCCGGATCGCCCATTGCAACTTCGCCGGCGGTGAAAACCGGATTTATTTCCTGCGGTACACTAGCGTCGGATGCTCCGCAATCGCGGCCGGCGAAGAGCGTGTACGATAGGCGAACATGCTTGCGGACGAAGCGCCGGTATGGCAGGAACAACCGGCTCGGAACCTGCAGTGGAGCGGCATATGTCTGACGCCTTCGAGGACGGGGCGTCTTTGCCAAAGGGGGCAAACATGACACGAGGCAGCGTCAACAAACTGAACGGGGTCGTGCGCCCCATCAAGACCAAGAAGGACTACTCCGGCGCGGAATCCGTCATCGAGAAGATATCAGGCCAGCCGGACCGGGAGACCGTGGCGGAAAAGCGGCTGCAGTCCCTGCTCAAGGAGATGGAAAAATTCGACGGCGATGAAGACGATTCCGAGGAAGGCATGTCGGAAGGCGGTTATGCCGGCCCACTGCGCCGCTGGTCGGACGAATCGGCCGATACCGACTGAACACCCGCTCTTTTTTTCACATTGAAGCCGCACCTTCTGCGGCCGGCACGCCAAGGCCATCCTGTTCGCGCGAGATTGAAGACGGACTTGCGCCTTCGGTCTCATTCGCATCGCACGACGACATCAAAAAAATAATACGGGAGAAAATAGCGGCATGGACCTCAAGCTGCAGGACAAATCGGCGCTGATTTCCGGCTCGACCAAGGGCATCGGCTTTGCCATCGCGGCGCTGCTGGCCGCGGAAGGCGCCAGGGTCATCATCAACGGCCGCACCGAGGCCGCGGTCAAGGAAGCGCTCGACCGCATACGCAGCGCAACGCCGAAAGCGAACCTGGACGGCTTCGCCGGCGACCTGTCGGCGCCGGGACCGACCGCCGAGCTGGTCAGGCGTTTCCCCGCCGTGGACATCCTGGTCAACAACCTCGGCATTTTCGAGCGCAAGGTGTTCGAAGAGATCGACGATGCCGAATGGCAGCGCTTCTTCGACATCAACGTGATGAGCGGCGTACGGTTGTCGCGCGCCTACCTCGCGGGCATGAAGAAGCGCAACTGGGGCCGAGTGGTATTCATCAGCAGCGAGAGTGGCAT
Source organism: Burkholderiales bacterium (assembly GCA_036394495.1). Lineage (GTDB taxonomy): Bacteria > Pseudomonadota > Gammaproteobacteria > Burkholderiales > JACQAP01 > JACQAP01. Next base: position 7,790 of record DASWEZ010000148.1, on the reverse strand, counting down.
CCAGATCCCGGACAACATGATTCATTACGGCATGACCAAGACCGCGCAACTCGCGATTTCGCGCGGACTCGCCGAAACCTGCGTGGGCACCAACGTCACCGTCAACGCGGTACTGCCCGGCCCGACGCTTTCCGATGGCAACAAGGCCGGCATTGCGAAACGCTCGGCTGGCAGGCCTTTCCCGGAATTCGAAAAGGAATTCTTCGAGAAAGTCCGTCCGAGTTCGCTGCTGAAGCGCTACGCCACGGTGGAGGAAGTCGCAACCATGGTCGCCTATGTCTGCAGCCCGCTCTCGTCGGCCACCAACGGCGCTGCGCTGCGGGTGGACGGTGGTGTGGTGCGTGCCTGCTTCTGAACTCGCGGGCAGGTACGGTAGTCAGATGAACGAGAGGATCGAATGATGGATGAGAGACTGGAAACCCTGCAGGAAATCGGCACCGCCTTCAAGCAGACGCGTCCGCCGGAGCCCGCGACAGCGATGCCGCCCAAACCGACATTGATGGACATATTCAACCTGCGGTTGAACACGCCGAAGTTCGGCTTGCCGATCGCCGCCGCGCCGCATTGCATCCAGTGCGCCGCGAATGCGCTGAAGGCCGGGATGGACGAGGAAACGGTCCTGGCCTGTCTTCTGCACGACGTCGGCCTCGCCGTGGTCCGTCCCGATCACGGCTGGTGGGGCGCGCAACTGGTCGAACCCTATGTGTCCGAAAAGGTGTCCTGGGCGATACGCTATCACCAGGCATTGCGCTATTTTCCGGATGCATCGGTCGGCTACGAGTATCCGCAGATGTACGTCAAGATGTTCGGCGCGGAGTACAAGCCGCCGGAATACATCGCGGCGGCCCACGAGTTCGCCCGCAACCACAAGTGGTACATGCATGCGCGCAACATCACGCTGTTCGACGACTACAGCTTCGACAAGCAACAGCCGTGGTCGATAGAACCGTTCACCGACATCATCGGCCGCCACTTCCGCCAGCCGAAGCAAGGCCTGGGCAACGATGCAAGCCCGACCGCGCACATGTGGCGCACGCTGATCGATCCCAGCAAACCGCTCTGATTATTTGATACGCTGCGGCCGACCGAAGGCCGGCAATTCCAGCAGATATTCTTTCCACAAGGTCGCGTCGGCTGGACTGACGTGGCCTTGCGTACGTTCACTTGCGGGTACAAGCACGTACTTTCCCTGCGCGACGCGCTTGATGGCGCGCTCCATGATGCCGAGCTCGGGCGGGTTGCGCTCGTCGTCCTCGAAATTCACCGCCATGACCTGTGCACTGATGCGCTCCAGACCGGCGGACGGATCGTAGTCACGGGATGCATCCCAGGCGTACAACAGGTCGTTGGCATCAGCGTTCTGCATGCGCTGCTCCACCATCCGGTCGAGCAGGCGGTCGGTGGCTTCCTGCGTCGGTGCGTCCCTGTAGAACTGCTTCGTGCTGCCGGCACTGATGGCCACCATTCTCAGCGCGGTGACCAGCCCCTGCGGCTGTTTCTCATAGTTGCCGCCATTCCATTCCGGGTCGTTGCGGATCGCATCGACGATCAATCGCCGCTCCATGCGATTGCGGCCGGAAATCTGCGCGGGCAGGCAGACCAGCGGCAAGATCGCCTCCATGAACGCCGGATACTTTTCCGCCCACATCCAGGCGTGCATTCCCCCCATGGATACGCCGACCACCAGCCGCAGGCCGTCCACGCCCAGACCCTCGGTAACCAGGCGATGTTGTGCCTCGACCATGTCGGCGTAGCCGTAATGCGGAAATTTGGCATGCAACGCGTCGCTCGGCTTGCTCGACTTACCGTGACCGATGCTGTCGGGAACGACGATGAACCAGCGGTTCGCATCCAGCGGCTGGCCTCTGCCAAACAACTCTCCGGCAAAACCATCGGACAGAAAACCTGTGCCGCGGCCGTTCGTGCCGTGCAGCAGCAACACCGCGTTGATGATGTGCCCCTGGTCATCCCGCGCGGGCGTGCCCAGCGTGAAATAGTGCAACTTGAGATCGGCGAGGACCTCGCCGCTGGTGAAACGGAAATCGCGGATGACGAAATCGCCGTGTACCGGCTTGGGATACGGCGCCGCCTGCGCCGTGAGGGCGAATAAGAGAACGAGACTAAAAAAAAGTCTGGCGACAGAGGTCACAGAGAAAAACCGGAAGTGAACATAGTTCCCATCGCGGGCAACACTACGACTGTGCACCCGTCATCAAATTGTCCCATCGCAACTCCTGTCTTCGGTCCTTTCCACCTATCGCTTTTCTCTGTGCCCTCTGTGTTCTGAAAGGGTACTCCGACGTGCTAGGCACGCAGGGTATCCGTGGCTAACGTCTTTTTTCGTTGCCTTAAACGCCTGCGTCAGGCAGCCGGGCGCTGCGTTTCCTTGACGGTAACGCGGAACAGCGTGCGAGCATAACTCGGGTCGGTCAACGTCGCGGAATGCAGCACGGATGCGTTATCCCAAACGACGACGTCGCCCACGCCGTACCGCATGCGGTACTGATACTTCGGCTGCGTCGAGTGCGCGGCCAGTTCACGCAGCAGCGCGATGCCCTCTTCGTCGGGCATGCCCTCGATGGCGAACGATGTGCCCGATACCGAGTAGAGCGCCTTGCGTCCGCTGTAAGGATGGCGGCGCACCAGCGGATGCCGGATCAGAAACGCGCGGCGCTTTTCTTTCTGCTCCTGCGTCGGCGGCGGGGCCGCGGCACGCGATTTCGGATCGAGGTCGTCGCGGTTGCCGTAAACGTTCAACGTGACCAGTCCGTCAATGCGCCTCTTCATCGTATCGGGCAGGTCCTCGTAGGCCTGTTCCTGGTCGGCGAACAAGGTATCGCCGCCCACCTCCGGCACTTCGATCGAATAGAGCACCGTTGCCCGCGCCGGAATATCCAGGTAGGAATAGTCGCTATGCCAGTAGGTGCCGCCGTCGGCCAGGCCGGCCGGCTTTCCGTCCCGCACCACGTTCGACAGCACCAGCATGTCCGGGTACTCGGGATGATGGAACTGGTCCAGCAGGTGCGGCTCGGGCGGCCCGAAGCGTCGCGCGAATTCGAGGAAGGAATCCGGCTGCAGGTTCTGCGCGCGGAAGGCGAGGACATGGTGGCGATGCAATGCGTCGCGGATTTCAAGGAACGCGGCATCCGGCAAGGGCTCCGAAAGATCGACGCCCGACACGTCTGCTCCCATGCAAAACCCGGACTTCCGGACTGAAATCATGCCGCACCCTTCGATCGAGGCTTCCATTGTATTGTGCTACTTCTCCGGCGGTTCGTGCGAACGGCCGCACCTCGCACTCGAGGCGGGGAATTTTACCGGTGGAAGTAGTTGACCTTGCCGAGCACTTCCTGGTTCACCACGCTCTTCGGCACCCGACCGGCGGCAAGGTCGCGGCAAGCGCTGAACACGCTGGCCGCAACGGTGTTGATGCATTCGTCGGTCAGGCAGATGTGATGCGGTGTGACGACGATGTTGTCGAGCTTGAGCAACGGGTTGTCCGGAGAGACCGGTTCCTGTTCGAATACGTCGATGCCGGCCCCTGCTATGCGAGTGCTCGACAATGCCTCGTACAAAGCCTTTTCATCGACGATCGGTCCGCGCGCGGTATTGATGAAATACGCGGTCGGCTTCATCAGTGAGAACTGGCGGGCACCGACCAGCTTGCGGGTCTCGTCGCTGAGCGGACAATTGACGCAGAGGAAATCGGATTCGCGAAACAGCGTATCCATGTCGACCAGTTTCACGCCGAGCGGCGCCACGGATTCCTGCGTCACATAGGGATCGCAGGCCAGGTGTTTCATGCCGAACGGCGCCGCGAGGCGGAACAGTTCGGAGCCGATGTTGCCCACGCCGATCGAACCGAGCACGCGGCCGGACAGGCCGGTACCCATGTGGTTCAGCCGCTCGGCCCAGCGGCCTTCGCGCGTCAGGCGATCCTTGATCATGACCCGCTGGGCAAGCATCAGGATGAAAGTCAGCGCCGAAGTCGCGACCGGGCGGCGCACGCCATCGGGCGTAATGGCCAGGATCACGCCGTTCTCGGTACAGGCCGGCACGTCGACGGTATCGTAGCCGACGCCGAAACGGGCGATCAGCTTGAGCTTGCGGTCGGGCCCGGAGACGGTCTTGCGTGTGACCTTGGCCAGCATCACTGCGAGCGCGTCGTACTTCGCCGCGGTCTCGGGCGTCAGCTCGGCTTCGATCTGCGGCAGGAATTCGTATTCGATGCCCGCGTCCTGCAGGATCTTGAAGGCGGACTCGCCGAAGATCGGTTTGCCGTTGGGCCCGATGTTGTCCCTGGTGATGCCGACGCGAAATCTGGCCTGGGCCATGCTCTCTCCTCTTCGGGATGCGCCGTTCCTTGTTTGACGCGTGGGCCGGTCGCCTGTCGATCGATTACTTCTTCTTCGTTTTTCCTTTTTCCGACTTCTTCAATGCTTCCAGCGTGGCCATGCCCTGCTTCAATGCGCCCTGCAGCAGCATCGAGTCGATACCCATGGCAAACAGCCGGAAGCCCTTGTCCCAGTAGTCGCGGCTCCATTGGTCGTCGCCTGTCGCGCATGCGAGGACCTTGCCGTGCTTCTTTGCCGCAGCGGTCATTTTCTGGATCGCCTTGACGTATTTCGGATGATCGAATTGCGCGGGAATGCCGAGGAAATTCGTCAGATCGAAATGGCCGAGCCACAGCACGTCCACGCCCGGTACTGCCGCGATCTTGTCCACGTTCTCGATGCCCTCGGCGGTTTCGATCAGGCACATGACCAGTGTGCGCTCATTGGCGAGCTTTATTTTTTCAGCGACGCTGCCGCCTATGTAGTCGTCGGACGCGAAGCCGAATGCCGCGCCCCGTCTTCCGGCCGGCGGATAGCGCGTGCAGGAAACAATGTGCCTTGCTTCTTCCGCCGAACCGACCATCGGCGCCATGATGCCCATGACGCCGAGGTCCAGCGCGCGCGAGATGTAGTGATACTGATTTGCTGGCACTCTCGCCATCGGCACCAGGTCCAGCCCGCGGCACAATGCCGCCTGTTCCTTGAGCGTTTCGTAGCTGGTGCCCGCATGCTCCATGTCGATCAGCAGGAACTCCGCCCCGCAGGACTTCACGATCTGCGGCAGGCCGGGCGCCAAAAATTCCCATCCAAAGCTTCCGAATACAGGTTTGCCTGCGAGGAGTTTTTTCTTGACGGGGTTTGTTCTCATTGTTGGCTCCGTGGGTAATGCCGTGACGACGTGACGATCGTGACGGCGTGACGACGTAAATTCAAGCGGCGCACGCTGCACTTTCTTTTGAACTTCAAGTTAGGCCTCTCTTACCTCGTCACGCCGTCACGATCGTCACGTCCGTCACGGCATTTACGCGTGAAATTTACCAACCCACGCCGGATGCCGCAGCGCCCCGGTGTCGACGATCAGATGCGGCTTGCGGCCGTGCGCCAGGTCTACTGCCGCCTTGAACGCGCTCTGGCCTAGCAGGCTCATGCATTCGTCGGTATGGCAGATGGCATGCGGGGCGACGATCACGTGGTCCATTTTCAGCAGCGGATTGTCGGGCGATACCGGTTCCTGCTCGAACACATCAATAGCGGCGCCGGCGATGCGGTTGTTCTTCAGCGCATCGATCAATGCCGATTCCACGACGACCGGTCCGCGCGCCGTATTGATGAAGTATGCACCGGGCTTCATCAGCGCAAACTCCCGTGCGCCGATCAGGCCCCGGGTGTTGTCGTCGAGCAGTGTATTGACCGAAATGTAATCCGACTGCCTGAGCAGCGTGTCTTTGTCGACCATGGTCACGCCGAGAGACGCCACCGAGGATTGCGGGACATTCGGATCGCAGCCCAGCAGTTTCATGCCGAAGGGCTGCACGAGCTTGAAGATCTCCTTGCCGATGTTGCCGACACCGATCACACCGAGTGTGCGCCCCATCAATCCGCTGCCCAGATAGTTACCCTTCTCGGCCCAGCGCCCTTCGCGCGTCAGCCTGTCCTTGAGGAACATGCGATGTGCGAGCGCGAGCACGAAACCGATCACGCTTGCCGCCACCGGCCGGCGCACGCCGTCGGGGGAAATGGTAAGCAGGACGCCATTCTCGGTGCACGCCGCCACGTCGACGGAATCGTAGCCGACGCCGAAGCGCGCGATCAGCTTGACCTTGCGATTGGCGCCCGACAAGGTCTTGCTCGTGACTTTTGCCGACATCAGGCAGATTGCGTCGTAGGTCGCCGCATACTCCGGTGGAATCTCCGAAACCTTTTCAGGCAAGAACTCCCATTCGACTGCAGGATCCTTGAGCACCTCGAAAGCTTCTTCGCCGAATATTGTCCCGTTCGCGGTGATCGAATCGCGGGAAATGCCGATTTTGAACTTGGTTGCTGCCATTTTCGTTTTCCTCTCTGCGGAGAATCTTGCCAATTGTGCGGCCACCGTTCGTGACTGCGTGACTGCCGCAAATCGCAAATACCTGTCAACCGGTATTCGATAGTCACGTCAGTCACGGCCTTTCACATCGCAGCACTGTCTTTTCCGCAACTTACATGGATGCGGAAAAGGCGCCGTCCGTCACCAGAATATGCCCATTCACGAAAGACGCTTCGTCCGATGCGAGAAATACCGCTATCGGGCCGATCTCGTCGAGCTTGCCCCAGCGTCCGGCGGGCGTGCGCTTGCAGACCCAGTCGTTGAATTCCTTGTTCTGGATCAGCGCAGTGTTCATCTCGGTGGCGAAATATCCGGGAGCGATCGCGTTCGCGGTCACGTTATGCGGTGCCAGCTCGATTGCCAATTCGCGGGTGAGCGCGTGAACGGCGCCTTTGCTGGCGACATAGGCCGAGATGGTCGGTCGGGCCAGGATGGCGCTGACCGAACCGGTCATGATGATGCGGCCGCGTTTGGCCGGGATCATCACTTTTGCGGCTTCCTTGGCCAGCGCCCAGACTGCAGTGAGGTTGGTTGCGACCACGCGCTCGAAATCGGCGGCTTCGAATTCGGTGATCGGCTTGCGATGCTGGATGCCGGCGTTCGCGACGAGGATGTCGAACCGGCCGTGCTTCTTTACCGCGCCCTGGATGCAGGCGCCGCCCGCGGCGTGGTCGGTGACGTCGAACGCAGCCGCTTCGCCTTTAAGTCCCTTGGCGGCGAGTTCCTTGACCCGACCTTTCAACGCCGATTCGTCGCGCGCATTCAGGATCACATGCGCGCCCGCCGTCGCCAGCGATTGCGCCATCGCCCAGCCCAGGCCGCGCGAAGCGCCACTGACGAGGGCGACCTTGCCGCTCAGATTGAACATGTTGCCTCCTATGAATGTTTTTTTTCTCGTGAATACGTGAATGTCGTGAATATCGTGAATATCGCAATACAAAGCTACAGGCTTTTGGATCTAGCTTTTCACGACATTCACGATATTCACGTATTCACGACATTCACGCATGCCGTTGCGCGCCGCGCTACGGCATATACTGCCCACCATTTACTTCCAGAATCTGTCCGGTCATATAGCCGCTGAGCTGCTCCGAAGCGAGAAACAGAAATGCGCCGGCGCATTCGTCCGCGCTGCCAAGGCGGTTCATCGGAATGCTGGCCTTGAAGCTTTCGAGCATCTGCGGCGTGGAGTAGCGATCGTGGAAAGGCGTCGTGATGACGCCGGGCGCGACCGCGTTGACGCGGATCCTGTCCTTGACCAGTTCCTTGGCAAGGCCATGCGTAATGGTGCTGACGAAACCTTTCGATCCGGCGTAGAGCGATGCGCCGGGCCCGCCGCCATGGCGTGCCGCGACCGACGTCACGTTGAT
>DASWEZ010000147.1:0-1863 GCA_036394495.1 Burkholderiales bacterium | reverse complement strand
GCCGACAACACCGCGCGCATTCTCGACGTGAAGTATCACGTGCTGTTGCCCAAGGTCGAGGATGTGGGCGGCGCCGTCGATTACTACCAGTGGGCGGCGGTGCTGCGTTCGGTGTCGGCGTTCGAATCCTACCGCAAGGTTTATCGCGACGTGATCACGCCGCTGAAGGTTGCCGAGCTCCTGATCCTGCGACGCGACATGCCGCGCTCGCTGCATGCCTGCATGGAAGAGTCCTATGAGATCTTCCAGACCATTACCACCCCGTATTCCGGCGAGGCCTTGCGCCGCGCGGGAGAATTGCACGCCGGGCTGCGCTTTGGCCGCATCGATTCGATTTTCAGCGCGGGCTTGCACGAGTATCTGACGGACTTCCTGACCCGGCTGCAGGAGCTGGGTGACGAAGTCAATCACAGCTTCTTCAACGTTGCCTACGCATGAACGGGACGGGGAGGCGGCTGGGTTATGATGCGGTTCCAAGACTGGCGGAACGTTCATGACTTACTGTGTAGCAATCAAGCTGGATTCCGGCATGCTGTTCGCCGCGGACTCGCGCACCAATGCCGGTGTCGACCACATCGCCACCTTCAGCAAGATGAGGATCTTCGAGCAGAAGGACGAGCGCATGTTCGTGATTCTGTCTTCGGGCAACCTCGCCGTGACCCAGGGGGTGATGAACATCCTGGACCGCCACAAGCATTTCGAGGCCGACAAGGAATCGATCTGGAACGTAAGCAGCCTGTTCGACGTCGCCACGCTGGTCGGCGACGCGTTGCGCGACATCCAGCGGCGCGACGGACCTTATCTCGCGCAAAGCAATATCGACTACAACGCCACGTTGCTGCTTGGCGGCCAGGTCAGGGGCGAAGAGCCGCGCCTGTTCAACATCTATGCGCAAGGCAATTTCATCGAAGCGCTCTCCGACACCATGTACTTCCAGGTGGGCGAGAGCAAATACGGCAAGCCGATCCTGGACCGCGTGCTGAGCAGCAGCACGCCTTATCAGGAGGCGGCGAAATGCGCGCTGATTTCCTTCGACTCCACCATACGCAGCAACATCTCGGTCGGTTTGCCGATCGACCTGGCCTGGTATCCGCGCGATTCGCTGCGCATGGGCATGCAGAAGCGCATCGGCGAAGGCGATCCGTATTTCTCGATGATCCGCCAGAGCTGGGGCGGGGGCATGCGCAAGTTATTCGCCGAACTCCCCAATCCCGACTGGCTGTCTTGATAGGCCTTCACTGCAAAGACGCAAAGGGAACGCAAAGGAAAACGAGAATCTCCGAAAGCTCGCTTGCACAGATATGTGTTGCCTGGTTTGCTTTTCTTTGCGACTCCTTTGCGTCTTTGCGGTTCAGGGTTAGATAAATGACTATCCGAGTTGCACTGACCCACGAGACGACCTACAGCTTCGATCGCCCGGTCAATCTGTCGCCGCATGAAATCCGGCTGCGTCCGGCGCCGCATTGCCGCACGCCGATCAACAGCTATTCGCTGACGGTCCAGCCCAAGAATTTCATCAACTGGCAGCAGGATCCGTTTGGCAACTGGCTGGCGCGGCTGGTCTTCCCGGACAAGGCGACGGAACTGAAAGTGACCGTCGACCTGGTGGCCGACATGACGGTCATCAATCCTTTCGATTTCTTCGTCGAGAAGTACGCCGAAACATTTCCGTTCGGCTATCCGGATGCCCTGCTGAAGGAGCTGCAGCCTTTCCTCGAGACGGAAGCGCCCGGCCCGCTGCTTTCCAACTGGCTGTCGGCGTTCCGCCGCGAAGTGCTGACCGGAAAACTGGCCATCGTCGACATGCTGGTCGCCGCCAACTCGCGCCTGCAGGGCGACATCGGCTACATCGTGCGCATGGAA
>DASWEZ010000146.1:0-3322 GCA_036394495.1 Burkholderiales bacterium | reverse complement strand
AGCTTGACTCCCGACAAATCCGAACACAGCAGGTCGAACTGGTCCTGCATGAACGGAAATTGCGCACCCGTCGACAGGTCCGTCGCGTTCAGGATCACGAATGGCCGCTTGTGTTGTGCTATCACATCCGCGTAAGTCCCGCCGCCGAACACCTCGCGATCGTAGAACTCGGCCGCCAGGTCGCTGCGCCCGAAACTCGATCCGGCGAGCTTGAACCAATTCGGCGGGCTCAATGCCGTTTTGATCAGGTCCGACTGGATGCGGCGGTAGAGAAATTTATCGGGGAATTCATCGAAGATCCGCGATCCCCGCAGCGCATAGTACGCGGCGGGAAAGCTGCCGCCGGAAATCGAGGAGATCACGTCCACTTCGTCGAGCAGCGAAACGTTTCGTCCCTGCCATTGGATCCGGGTATCGCGCAATGCCTCCATGACGCCGTAAGACAACGCCGCCGCCCGCGTTCCGCCTCCGGAAAACACCAGGATGACGAACATCTCGTCGCGCTTGTCGGCTTCATCCGGCACCGGGTCGAAACGGTAGCCCGCGGACTTGTCGTATTTGGCGAGCGGTGGATTGGCCGGAAATGTGCCGCACGCCGCGAGGCACAGCAGGCAGGCGGTCACTGCCAGGCAGTGGACGGTGCGCGTGCCCACGCCTACGCATCCTTCCTGGTGAATTCGATCTTCAGCGGCTTGAGCACCGTCGTGCCCTGCACTTCGATCTCCTGCGACTCGGGGAGGTAGTTTGCCAGGTTGCCGAGGTCGAACTCGTGCGTGCCTTCGCTGACGCGCAGCACGTCATTGGTGATGCCGCCCTTCTCGCCATCGATGTAGACGAACCGGTTCGTCGGATAAGTGACGATGACGTATTCCATGCCTCCCTCCCCGCTGGAATGTTCATTGGCACTTTACCACTGGCGGGCACGGACAGCAGACAGATAGGACTCAGGACGTAGGACTCAGGACTCAGGGGAAAGCAAACGGTAAAGGCGAACGCGGAAGAAATAGATGCCGTTTTGTGATCTAGCTCTTACTGTGTCCTGTTTTTACAACCTGAGTCCTGAGTCCTACGTCCTGAGTCCTGCCGTTCAGTCGTTTACGCCGCTTTTTCTTCCTTGCGCGTAAACAACTGCCCCACTTCCACGCCCATCGCGCAGCGCACTGCGTCCTCGACCGTCTCCAGCCACACGAACTCGAGTTTCTCGCGCGCGGCAGCCGGCACGTCTTCGAGGTCACGCTGGTTGCGCTTGGGCAGCATCACGGTCTTGATTCCGGCACGCAACGCGGCAAGCACTTTTTCCTTGACGCCACCGATCGGCAACACCAGGCCGCGCAGCGAGATCTCCCCGGTCATCGCCACGTCTGCGCGAACCGGTTTGCCGGCCAGCAACGAAGCCAGGGCCAGGAACATCGCCACGCCCGCACTCGGTCCGTCCTTCGGTGTCGCACCCGCGGGCACGTGCACGTGCAGGTCGGTTTTATCCATCGATTCGCCGATGTACATCTTCGCCAGCGTCAACGCCGCTTGCGCCGATTCCTTCATCACGTCGCCCAGTTGCCCGGTCAGGATGAGTTTGCCGGACCCCGGCACACGGGTCGCCTCGATGAACAGGATGTCGCCGCCGACCGGTGTCCAGGCCAGCCCGGTGGCCACGCCCGGCATCGCCGTGCGTTGCGCCAGCTCGTTCTCGAACCGGGCCGCGCCGAGAATGGCGTGCAAGTCCGCAGCATCCAGTGTCACGGATTGCGCCTTGCCTTCCGCGATCTTCATCGCGGCCGAGCGCAACACCGAACCCATTTCGCGTTCGAGATTGCGCACGCCCGCTTCGCGCGTGTAGTCGCCGATGATGGTCCGGATCGCCGCGTCGGTCAGCGTGACCTGTTCCGGCTTGAGGCCGTTCGATTCGAGCTGGCGCTTCACCAGGTAACGCCGGGCGATCTCGAGTTTTTCTTCCTCGGTGTAACCCGGAAGCTGGATTATTTCCATGCGATCGCGCAGCGGTCCGGGAATCGTGTCGAGCTGGTTCGCCGTCGCGATGAACATCTCCCTCGACAAGTCGAAGTCCACGCCGAGGTAATTGTCGCGGAACTTGGAATTCTGCTCGGGATCGAGCACTTCCAGCAACGCACTCGACGGGTCGCCGTGGAAACCGCCCGCGCCGAGCTTGTCGATTTCGTCCAGCATCAACACGCCGGCGCGCGATTCCGCGCGACGGATTGCCTGGATGATGCTGCCCGGCAAGGCGCCGATATAGGTGCGGCGATGGCCGCGGATCTCCGCCTCGTCATGGGTTCCGCCCAGCGCGACCCGCTGGAACTTGCGCCCGGTGGCGCGCGCGATCGACTGCCCGAGCGAGGTCTTGCCCACGCCGGGCGGGCCGACGAAGCACAGGATCGGGCTCTTGCCTTCCGGATTGAGTTTCCTCACCGCGAGGTATTCGAGGATGCGGCGCTTGATCTTTTCCAGGCCGTAGTGATCCTCGTCGAGCACCCTCCTCGCTTCCGCGATGTCGATTGGCTTGGTGTCGCCGATTTTCCAGGGCAACTCGCTCAGCCATTCGAGGTAGGTGCGCAGCATCGAGCCCTCCGCGCTGCCTTCACCCATGCGCTCCAGGCGTTTGAGTTCCTTCCTCGCGTGCTTGAGCGTGTCCTCGGGCATGCCGGCTTCGTCGATGGCCTTCTTCAGGTCGTCGATCTCCGCCGCGCTCTCGCCATCTTCGCCGAGTTCCTTCTGGATCTGGCGCATCTGCTCGCGCAGCACGTGCTCGCGCTGGCGCTCGTCGAACTCCTTGCGGGTCTTGTCGCCGATCTCCTTGGAAAGCTTGAGTACCTCGACGCGTTCGCTGAGCAGTGCCAGCACCTTGTCCAGGCGGCCTTTCAGGTCGAAGCTTTCGAGCACGGCCTGCTTTTCCTCGTTCTTCGCGTCCAGCAGGTTGGCGACCATATCGGCCAGCAACGCCGGCGAAGTCATCGCCTGGACCACGCTGACCAGTTCATCGGGCACGTTCGGCAGCAACTGGATGGCTTCGACCGCGCGCTCCTTCAATTGCAGGAAACGCGCCTCGATGTCCGACGTGGCTTCTTCCGGCGTTTCGACGAGTGCCACGCGCGCCACCAGGAAAGGCCAGCCGTCGAGAAACTCGAGTACGCGGAAGCGAGACTGCCCCTGCACCACCAGGTGATGGGTGCCTTCGTTGGTGAGATAGCGCACGACCTGGCCGGCCGTGCCGACCCAGTGCAGGTCGTCCGGCGTGAGTTCGTTCTTTTCCGGGTCACGCTGCAACAGGAAGCCGACGCGTTTTTCGCTGCGCGCGGCTTCCTGC
>DASWEZ010000145.1:0-3121 GCA_036394495.1 Burkholderiales bacterium | reverse complement strand
TTGCTGGAAAGCCGTGCCGCGCACATCGAGCGGCAGATCGAGCCCCAGCGCCGGCGCTTCGACGAAGCCGACCACCCTGGCCACGAGTTTCTCGAACTTGCCGTCGCCGCCGACCAGTTGTGCTTTCGGAAAGCGGTCCTGCAGGTCTTGCAGCAAGGCATCCGGATCTTCTCCCAGTGCAATTGCGCAAATGCCTTTGTCCGTAGCAGCCACAAGAATGGAGCCCAGCGAACATTCGCCCACGGCGAAGCGGATCGATTCGCCCGTGCCGCCCGCACGAAAATTCGCGGGCGCCATGCCGAGTACTTCGGCGGACGTGGCGTAGAAGCGTCCGTTGGAATTGAAGCCGGCGTCGTAGATTGCTTCCGTCACGGTGCTGTGTTTCGGCAATTCATCCCGTACCCGCTGGGCGCGGCGTGCGGCTGCGTAGGCCTTCGGCGTCACGCCGGTGATGGCCTTGAACACGCGATGGAAGTGGAACCGGCTCATCGCCGCAACTTCGGCCAATGCGTCGAGATTGGGCATCTCGTCCGCCGTTTCGATCAGTCGGCAGGCCTTGGCGACACCGGTAGCGTGTTGCTCGGCGAGACTTGGCGAATTCGGCCGGCAGCGTTTGCAGGCCCGGAATCCCGCCTGTTCCGCTTCTTCGCAGCTCGCATGGAAACGGACATTCTTGCGCAGCGCCGGACGCGACGCGCAGGACGGCCGGCAATACACGCCGGTGGTCCGCACCGAATAATAAAAGATGCCGTCCGCGCCGTTATCGCGCTGCAACACGGCTGTCCAGCGTTCTTCATCGTTGGAAAACGCCGCCGCGTTAATTGCCTCGCCCGTCCTCATGAATCCCATGATAATGCTCCTGTCGATGGCGATGGGCCGATGGCACCATCCGTGAGGGCGGATATTGGAGGATGATGGGCCTGCGAACACTCCGGTCCTTGCTTTCGAATTCACCGCAAAACAGCCCTGATCGCGGCCCGCCGGTTTGAAAGGGATCGCTCCGGAAGCCTTGCAGCTTATGCCCCTATGACTCATTCAGAACTGATCCAATCAGAGCGCCCGCTCAGCACGTCCGAACTCGACCGGCTCGAACAGTTGCTCATTTCGGACATTTTCCATGAAGAGGCCATGCCGCTCGACATGCTGCAGGGGTTGTTCTGCGCGGTGGCCAGCGCGCCCGATCTGATTTCCCCCAGCAGCTGGCTGCCCGTTGCACTCGGGGACAATCCTGACTATGCCTCAACGGAACAGGCGCAGGAAATCCTCGGCCTGGTGATGCGTTTCTACAGCCAGACCGTCCAGGCTCTGGACGATGGACATGGCATCACGTTGTACGTCTTTCCCGCCGAGGATGGTGAGGACGACCTCGCCACCTGGTGCGAAGGTTATCTCGAAGGCGTGGTGTTGTCGGAAACGGACTGGTACGAGCACGGCGAGCCGGAACGAGTGGAAGAACTGCTGTTCCCGTTCATGCTGCTATCGGGGCGCATGCGGGAAGCGGCGGATGAGGCTGGCGACTCGATGCCGAGCGCCGAGGAAGAGCGCGAGATGCGCAATGAGGCAGCCAACTCGATGGGGGATTCGATAACGGCCATGTATTTATATTGGCTCGACAAGCGCATTTCCCATGCGCCGATCCGGCGCGACGGACCGAAGGTCGGACGCAACGACCCCTGCCCCTGCGGCAGCGGGAAGAAGTACAAGAGTTGCCATGGGAGTAGTGATACGAACTGAAAAGCAGGACTCAGGACGTAGGACTCAGGACTCAGGTTGTAGAAGCAGGACTCAGGACGTAGGACTCAGGACTCAGGTTGTAGAAGCAGGACTCAGGGCGCAGGACTCAGTAAGTACTAATTCATGAAACGGCATCCGTTTCGTCCGTGTTCGCCTTTACCGTCTGTTCTCCCCCTGAGTCCTGAGTTATGGGCGAAGCCCGGTATCCAGCGCAGTCGGGCCCACGTCCTGAGTCCCGTATTTCCCCGGTCTTTCCGTCTGTGCGGTAGCGAACAGAGCAACGCCGGCAACCCGGGCATAAGTAAGCCTGTCGAACCACCGGGTTTTTTCGCACGGTCGCCAGGGGCCGGATTGTTGCGCAAGATGAGAGACACCCTCTACTTCACCCTGTCCGACGTCGGGACTGCCGAGCAAGCCGTGGAGGAGTTGTTGCTCGCCCGCGTCGAAATACCGCAAATCCGTTGCCTCGCCCGTCCTGGCATGCCGCTCGGCGAGCTGCCGGAAGCCGGCATCCTGCAAAAGGCCGACGTGATGCATGGCGCCGGAACCGGGATTGCTTTTGGCGGCGTCATCGGCGGCATAGTCGGCGGCCTGCTCGTGCTGTTTCCGCCGCGCGGCACCAGTCTCGAAGTTTCTACCATGCTGATCGCGGCCGTCGCGGGCGCAGTGTTTTGCGTGTGGACTTTAAGCGTCGCACGCATGGTGGTTTCCAATCCCAGGATTGCGGCCTTCAAGCGCGGCATCGTGCAGGGGAATATCCTGCTGATGGTGGATGTCCCGTTTGCGCGAACCCGCGAAATCTCGGACCTCATGCACCTGCGCCACCCGGAAGCCCTGTTCGGGGCAACTGCACCGGCACCCGCGGCACCTTCCCTCATCCATTCATAGTTCGACCGGCGTCGTTTCCGTTACTATCCGCGATCCAGCGAAACGTTTCGCGAAAGGATGCCGGCCATGGCAGTGAATATCCAAAAGATCGAAAGTCTGGTCCGCGAGTTGTTGATCGAAATCGGCGAGGATCCGGCACGTGAAGGCCTGGTCAGGACGCCGCATCGCGTGGCCGCCGCGCTGGAATTCCTGACTTCGGGCGCCCGTACCGACCCGCAGACGGTGATCAACGAAGCGATCTTCACGCAGGAGACCAACAGCATGGTCATCGTGAAGAACATCGAGGTCTACAGCCTGTGCGAGCATCACATGCTGCCGTTTTTCGGCCGCTGCCACATCGGCTACATTCCATCGGGCCGCGTGTTCGGAGTGAGCAAGCTCGCACGGCTCGTCGACATGTACGCGCGGCGGCTGCAGCTCCAGGAGCGGCTCACCGAGCAGATCTCGCGCGAGGTCATGGAGTCGATCGACGCCAAGGGGGTCGGCGTCATGATCGAGG
>DASWEZ010000144.1:0-22586 GCA_036394495.1 Burkholderiales bacterium | reverse complement strand
AGACAGGTATTGCGCCGGACGGCCGCTGGATTCAGTATTCTTCCGGCGGTTGATCGATGCAAACAAAATAAGATCAAGGAGAGGGCTATGAACAAGTTCGCGGTCGTCCTGACGTATGCTTTCCTGGCTATCGTTGCCGGTGTTCCCGCCGATGCGGCGGATTCCCTTCCGGTGTGGGCTTACCCGGTCAATCCGCCGGGCCTCAAAGCCGCGCCCGACGACGGTACGTTGAAGCAGGTGCCCAACAGCGCGGCCGCTTTCACCATGACGCAGATCCGCGATCTGTTCAGTCCGCCGGACTGGCATCCCGACAATCATCCGCCGATGCCCGACGTCGTCGGCCGCGGCAACAAGCCGGGACAGTTCGCCTGCGGCTTCTGCCATCTGCCGAACGGGCTCGGCCGACCGGAAAATTCCAGCCTGGCGGGGCTGCCGGCCGCGTATATCGCGCAGCAGGTCGCCGATTTCAAAAGCGGCGTGCGAAAAAGCTCGGAGCCGGCGAGCCTGCCGATCAATCTCATGGTCGCTGTCGCCAAACTCGTGAGCGAGGAAGACGCGAGAACCGCCGCCGAATATTTCGCATCGCTGAAGTCCGTACCCTGGATACGCGTCGTCGAAACGCAGACGGTGCCGAAAACAAAAGTCGGCGGCTGGATGCTGATTGCCGACGAAGGCGCGGGCACCGAGGCGATCGGGCAGCGCATCATCGAGATGCCGGAGAATCTCGAGCGCACGGAATTACGCGACTCGGCATCCGGCTTCGTCGCCTACGTGCCCGCCGGCAGCATCAGCAAGGGCGAAACGTTGATCACGAAGGGGGCGGGCAAGACGACGCCGTGTGCGATCTGCCATGGCGCCGGACTGAGGGGGCTCGGCCCGGTGCCCGCGCTGGCCGGCCGCTCGCCGAGCTACATCGTGCGCCAGCTCTACGACATGCAGCACGGCGTGCGCAACGGGCAATGGTCGGAACTCATGAAGTCGGTTGTCGCGGGGTTGAGCGATGAAGACCTGGTAGCGATTGCGGCCTACACGGCGTCGCTCGCGCCATGACAGGGGATGGATGCCGTATTTGATGCCTCGAAACCATGAGCCTGCGCGGGTCGATTTCGCGTAGGCCATGGTCATATAATTTTCGGTAATAATCATATAAAACAGCCCTTCCGGGCCATATTCGCCCCTTTGACCGGATACGGGAGAAGGGGTATAAGGAAGCCGCAGGAATCTCCAAGCGCTGATATTGCTGGTCCGTCGTAGCCCCGTTCTAACGGTACTCCTCAGATCTCCTTAATTTCTCCTCTTGGTCTGCCGCCTTCTGGCGAAAGCCCCTATTACTAATTTTTTCAAGGACGAATAAAGATGGCATCAGGTACCGTCAAGTGGTTCAACGACGCAAAAGGTTTTGGCTTCATTACCCCGGATGATGGCGGCAAGGATTTGTTTGCCCATTTCTCCGCGATCCAGGGTAACGGTTTCAAGTCGCTGAAGGAAAACCAGAAGGTGACTTACGACAAGACGACCGGACCCAAGGGTGATCAGGCGTCGAATATCCGCCCCGCCTGAGCAATACGGAAGCGGAACTTGAAAAGCCCGGGAAACCGGGCTTTTTTATTCGCCTATCCGTAATTCCGAACGCGCGCCGGCGCCTGCGTCGTTCGCCCGGACGAGCCGCGCATAAAAATCGTTTTGTTCCATCAAGCCGTCGTGCGTCCCCCGCTCGACGATTCTTCCCTGGTCGAAGACCAGGATGAGGTCCGCCCGTCGTATCGTGGACAGCCGGTGAGCGATGACGAACGTAGTACGCTCCTTCATGAGGACGGACAGGGCGCGCTGTACGCTTGCTTCCGTGAGGGAATCGAGCGCACTGGTCGCTTCGTCCAGGATGAGAATGGGGGGATTCTTGAGGAGCGCGCGCGCGATGGCGATGCGCTGGCGTTCGCCGCCGCTCAGGCTGTTTCCGCGTTCTCCCACCAGGGTATCGTAGCCGTGCGGCTGGCTCATGATGAATTCGTGCGCTTCCGCCGATCGCGCCGCTTGCATCAACTCTTCGTCGCTGGCATCCAATCGGCCGATCCTGATGTTCTCCGCTATGGATCGGTGCAACAAGGCGCTCTCCTGAAAAACAATGCCTATGCTATGGCGCAGCGAATCGAGCGTGACGTCGCGAATATCGATTCCGTCGATACGGATCGCGCCCGTGTCCGGGTCGTGCAGCCGCGTCAGGAGTGAAGCCGTCGTCGATTTTCCCGCGCCCGTGGCGCCCACGAGCGCCACCATGCGCCCCGCCGCAACGTCGAAGCTCAAGTCGCTGACCGCGGGCCGGCTGTCCCCGTAGCCGAAGGAAACACCATCGAATGCGACGTTGCCGCGAGCCCGGACCATCATCGCGCCGGGCCGGTCGCGAATCATGGGTTGCGCATCCATGACCGTGAAAAACGCCGCGACGCCGGGCATTTCGATGAACATCTGGCTGATGAAACGGCCGACTTGCTCGAGCCTTCCGATCAGGAGGGAAGCGAAACCCATGAACGTGACGATCTGGCCGACGCTGGCCTCGCCCTTGAATACAAGCCATGTGCCCAGCGCGAAAATTCCGATTATCGTGATGGTGGACGCGGCACGGGTAAGCACGTTGATCCCCGCCCAATAAGCGAGGATGGGGTACTGGACCCCGAGAATGCGCCGGGTAAGCTGCACCAGGGCCGTGGTTTCAGCGGCCCGATACACATAGCTCTGGATCAGCCTGACATTTCCGAATGCGTCGCCCACGCGCGCGGCGAGTTCGGAATCCGCCGTCTCGACGGCCGTTTGCGCCGTCTCCGTCTTGCGGATGCCGTAGGCAGTGACGGCGGTAAACGCGGCCATGAACAGGATCAGCAGCAATCCCAGCCGCCAGTTCAGGAACATCGAAAGCGGCAGCAACACCGTCAGCGTGATGATCGTTCCGAGATGTTCCCTGAAGAAAGCGAGCCAGAAACCGAAGAGATAGGCTGTGGCGCGCAGCATGGTGCGCAGCAGGCGGGCCGAATGCTTGCCGGCATGAAACTCGAACGACAGGGCGAGCACGTGTTCGAAGTAGCTCACGGTCAGCGCCAGGCGCGCGCGGTGCGCGAGCCGGTCCGCGCTGAGCGCGAGCAGAAAATTGGCAAAGACGCCGCTGATGCCGACGAGGCCCCAGGCGCCGAGCGTGAAGAGGCTGGCATGCCAGATTCCATCCGCCGGGTGTGTGGCGGCGCCCGTGAGCATGTCGATAAGCCGGCCAAACAATATCGGCTCGACGAAGAACAGACTCGATACCACGATACTGGCGACGGCCATCAAGGCGACGGATCGCCGCTCCGTCGACAGCAAGCCCAGGGCACGCGCATAGGTATGAAAAAAAGTTGGTGCGTCGGCCACTTCTGTTGTTCCGGGTAGCGGGGATTTCCCTTCTGCTCAGGTCTGAGGCAGACGCGATGATTTGGTTCCATCGGAACGTCGGGATGGGCCTGGCGCGACGCACTGCGGCGGAGCGATCCTGGTCACGCGCCATGCCCGAGCGCGGCCTGGCCGCGACATTACGCGGCGATCATGCGCCGAACGGATGATACTGGTAGGTCCAGGTCTCGCTGAGCGCATCGGCACCGCTCTTCAGATACAGCCGCATCTCGACCGGTTCCGTGCCTTGCACGGTCAGATCGAATTGCGCGCGCCAATGGCCTAGGACGTCGTCGGGCACCGCTTCGGCGAAGACGTAAGAGAATTCTCCGCGCGAAGCCCACAGCACCGCTTCCGGCTTCACGCCGAACGGCAGTTTCGCGAGCGGCGCGCCGAGAAACTCGACCATGAATTTGCGCACGCCTTTAGGGCGCGGCAATCCGGGAACGCCGCCGTTGCCCAGACGGGTGGCCACGCATCGCGCCAGCGCGGCAGCGAAGGGCTCGTCCGCGGACCAGTGCAGGCAATACTTGAATTCGAAAGAGCCCCCCGCCCTGGCCGGTTCGGCCGGCACCCACATGGCGTTGACGTTGTCGTGAATCTCATCGTCGGTGGGCAGTTCGATCAGTTGCACGGCCCCGCGATCGAATCCCGCAAGCGGTTCCACCCAAAGCGAAGGCCGCAGGTCGTAACGCACGCCGTCGAGATAGTGGTCGAAGTTGCGGTCGCGCTGCGACAGGCCGAAACCGCGCGGTTTGTCGTCGCCGAAGGCGGAAACGGCGAGGCCAGGCGGATTGTTGAGCGGGCGCCAGAGACGCTCGCCCGTGCCGGTCCAGAGCGCGAGGCCGTCGGAGTCATGCAGTTCCGGCCGCCAGTCCGCAGCCGTCGGCTTGACCGTTTCGGAAAACCAGTACATCGACGTGAGCGGCGCGACACCGAGCCGTGCGATGTCCTGGCGGATAAAAATCGCGGTCTCGACATCCATCAATACCGCCGGCCCGCGCTGCATCCGGAAGCGATAGGCACCGGCCACCGACGGTCCATCGAGCAGCGCATGGACCGTAACGTAGTCCGCGGATTCGGCCTGTTCTTCGATCCAGAATTCGGTGAAGTCGGGAAACTCTTCGGCGAACGGCGGGTTCGGATTCGCCACGTTGACCGCGAGCCCGCGTGCCGAGAGCCCGTATTGGTAGAGCTCGCCGATGGCGCGGAAATAGGATGCGCCGAGAAAGGCGACCCAGTCGTTTTTGTGCCAGTCGAGTTTTCCGGCACGGCTTTCCTGGATGCGAAATCCGGCGAAGCCCGCGCCTTCCGGCAGCCGGCGCGCAATCGAATCGGCCGGCATGTCGAAATAGTCCGCACGATAAATGATCTCACGCGCTTCGCCGCGCCGGACGGCGTGCATTTTCACGGCCTTCTGGAAGAACATGCCGAGGTGGAAGAACGTGACAGGGAAGTGGCCGGGTCCCTCGGCGGCCAGCGCTGTATCGGCGCGGAACTTGATCTGTCCGTGCGCCGCGTAATCGATCTTCGCGGTGATGTCTGGCGCGGGGCGGGGGGGCGACACATGGGCTGTTGCGGCCATTGCGCGCGCGCGTTGCTTGAGCCGGTCGAAAGAAAAGGGTTGCGGCGGCCCGAAGCGCAATGCCGTTGCGCCGCGACTTTGTAGCGGCAGGCCCAACAGCGACAGTGCGGAAACGGCCAGCGTGGCCTGGAGAACTACGCGGCGCTTGGGATCGACGGTCATCGGCAAAGGCGGGGAATTGTGAACCCGTTAGAGGGGTGCCCGCGGAATCGGTTCCGGCCGCTTGCACGAACAGCACTGAATCCGCCGGGGCAGATTCAATAAGTGGCGACGAAAACTCCGGCCAGCGTTGCGGCGAGGATGAACCCGACGAGAATCCGCATCTCCAGATCGCGCCACATCCGTACCAGGAAGTTCGAAGGCCGGGGCGAAGAAATCAGCCTCGCATGATCCTTTTTCTCCGGGTCGGTGAGACGGTGGAGCGCCGCGGAAGAATCGAAGATGTGCGAGACGGCCAGCCGCGTATTCGAATCGACGATGATGTTCTGCGGCTTGCCGCTGCGCGTTCTCACGCCGGGATCGATCGCCGGCATGGTCGCGTCAACGTCGCCGGCCTGCAATTTTTCCGTCTTGTCGCCTTCCGCGGCCGCCGCGCCGTTGCGCCGGTCCATGCGCTGCGTCGTATCGGGATTGGTGCGCTGGATGCCGAGCTCGTTCAGGCACGCGCGTAAATCGGCTGCGAACTGGTGGGCATCCTGGTATCGCTCGCCGGCATCCTTCTCCAGCGCCTTGGCCACCACCAGGTCGAGCATCGAAGGAACCTGGCGATTGATGCGGCTCGGCGGCACCGGCCGCAACTGGGAGACGTTGTACATGATCTCGGTGGCGTCGTTGCCGGAGAATAACTTGGTGCCGGTCAGCAATTCGTACAGCACCGTGCCCAGCGAAAAAATGTCCGATCGCTGGTCCACCGCGCGTCCGGCCACCTGCTCCGGCGACATGTAGCGCGGGGTGCCCATCATCATGCCGGTTTGCGTCTTGAGGTCCGACGAGCGCATGCGTGCGATGCCGAAGTCCATGATCTTCACGCGCCCGCCGCCGACGAGCATGATGTTGGGCGGCTTGATGTCGCGATGGACCACGCCGCGGTCGTGCGCGAAAGACAACGCATCGGCGACCCTCTCGACGATGCCCACGGCTTCCGTCACCGAGAACCGGCGCGCCGCCGCCTGGGTGCCGAGGTCCACTCCCTCGAGCAGTTCCATCGCCATGTAGACCATCCCGCCTTCGCGGCCCACGTCGTAGATGGTGACGATGCCGGGGTGGCCGAGCTTGCCGGCTGCTCTTGCCTCCTGGGTGAAGCGCGCTTCGTATTCCTTGCGATCGGCATCGTCCGCCGGCACGAATATGGTCTTGATGGCGAGCTGGCGCTCGAGCGCCGGGTCTTCGGCGCGGTACACCACGCCCATGGCGCCGCGGCCGAGTTCGCCGAGAATCCGGTAGCGTCCCAGCTGGGACATGGCCGTGTCGCTCACCGCAGCACCCAATCGCGCAATCGGCGCAGCAGGCTGCGCTCGCCGCCCTGCGTGAAGGCATATTCGACCGTTACAGTGCGGCCGGCCTGGAGGTCGACGCTGGTGCGGAACGGTATTTCGCCTTTGCGTTTCAGTTCGACCGTGTGCAGCCCGGGTTCGAGCCGGAGGTGGGCGAGCGGCGGGCTCCTTCCCCTGGCCACGCCGTCGACGAAAATGTCGCCGTCCGGGTAGAGTTCGAACGCGAGCGTCGCCGGCTGGCCCGCCCGGAGATCGCGGCGGATTTTGTCGTGGAAATACACCAGCACGGCAAGGATGCCGATCATCACCACGGCGCCCAGGACGGCGAGCATCTTGCGGCGGCGCAGCGCCGATGCCGCATCGGGAGCGAACAATTCGTGCGTGCGCACGTTCGCGTCGGTGAAGATGCCGGCCGGGCGAATGGACACGGCGCGGGCGGGCGAGGATTCGGCGAGGGCTTCGCGAAACGAGCGCGATACGAACAGGCGCGTCGGACCCGCGAAATGCGCGATCGCCGCCGCCGTGCCTACCGCATCGCCGATCAGTCCCTGATGTCCGCTGTCGTCGGGAGCGAGCCGGATGGCGCCGTGGTTGACGGCCACCGCCATGGAGACGCCGGCGGCCGATGCGCTCATGCAGCGCTGCGCGATATCGAGCGCGGCGGCCGGATTATCCAGCACCGCGATCGCCATGCCGTCCGGTGCGTCGAGAATGATCCGCGTCTGCGACGGAATGCGTATCAGCGCCACGGCAAGTGCGGATTCGAGTTGCGCGCGCAGGCGCGCCTGCTCGGCTACCGGGCGGCGTGCGAACTCCGTGACACGGATGAAGACGACGCTGGCCAGTGCGGGCAGGGAACCGGGAACGTTCAAGTCGGCATATGACGGTTAATTGGACTTGGCGGATTTTACACGCAGCGGCGGCGTATCGCCGTCGCAGATAGCAGATGTGAGAGGCGAGAGGAAAGAGGAAAGGTATAAGCCAAAGGCGCATTAGGTCGATACGACTTTAACTGCTTTGCCCCCTTTCCTCTTTCCTCTCGCCTGCTTGCGCTTCAAGTGTTCCCTTGTCTTTCCTCTGTTGTACGGCGCAGTGCGCCGTACAATGCTTCCCTACAACGAGGAGGAAACCATGCAGAACGAAAAGATCGATCGCCGCACGTTCATCAGGACAGCCGGGGTGGCAGCGCTGGCGGCAGCGGGCGGAATTTCCCTGGGCGAAAGCCGCGCCGACGAACATCGTGTGCCCTTTTCTTCCGGCACCATGGCGCCGAAGCTCAAGGCACCTGCAAATGCCTGCGATTGCCACATGCACTTCTACGACGACCGGTTCCCTGCGGCGGCGAGTGCGACCCTGCGTCCGGCCAACGCGACGGTCGAGGACTACCGGTTGCTGCAAAAGCGCATCGGCACTTCGCGCACCGTCATCGTCACGCCGTCGACCTACGGCACGGACAACCGGCCTTCGCTCGAGGCCGCGGCAAAACTCGGTTCGAGTGCGCGCGTCGTGGCGGTGGTCGACGACACGGTTACGGATGCCGAGTTGAAACGGCTTGCCGGCCTGGGCGTACGCGGCATTCGTTTCAACCTGGTACAAAAGGGGGCGACATCGCTGGAGATGGTCGAGCCGCTGGCGAAGCGCGTGCACGATCTCGGCTGGCATGTGCAGATCCACATGCTCGGCGACCAGATCGTGCAGATCGAGGACTTGCTGTCGCGCCTTCCCGCGCCGATCGTGTTCGATCACCTCGGGCGTGTTCCGCAGCCCGCGGGCGTCGACCATCCGTCCTATCGGGTCATCCTGGGGCTGGTCGACAAGGGGCGTGCGTGGGTCAAGGTATCGGGTGCTTACCACGACACGAAGGCGGGACCGCCGGGCTATGCAGACACCAGCGCGGTTGGAAAGGCGTTCGTGAAGGCTGCACCGGAGCGCATGGTCTGGGGAAGCGACTGGCCGCATCCGACGGTCAAGGAAATCGCCAACAAGCCCGACGACGCGATCCTCTTCGACCTTCTCGGTGATTGGGCGCCGGACGAGCGCACGTTGAAACAGGTGCTGGTCGACAATCCGGCCACACTCTACGGGTTCGAATGAGAACGGGCACTCAGGCGCAGAGGATCAGTCTTGCCGACGGGCTGCGCAAAAAAAGCAATTTCAAGCTAGAGTTCGATATTGCCATGCTGATCGATTCGTGGCGCGGAAGATCAGGAGCAGTCCATTGAGTGCGAGATCGTCCAGGACCGTAACTATATTCGCTGCCGCAGCCTTTGCGCTGGTATTGCAATCTGCCGCGCTGGATGCGATGGCGGCGGATCTGCTTGCCCAGGCAAAACAGCTTTCACTGCCCGGGCGTGCTTACCCGGAGTTGACGCAGATCAACGACCAGCTCGCCGTGTTGATTGCGCGCATGGAGGCGAATACCAGCCAGTTGAAGGATTACCGCAAGGTGCGTGTGCGTCCCACTGACAGGCGCTATTCCGCGCTGACCCGGGAGTTCAATCAGTCGCGCAGCCGGTTGAGCGAAGTCGAGCGCAAGCTGGACAAGGCGCCGTCGCTCGATGTGAACCGGTTTCCCGCGCCCGTTGGCAGCGACCGGGGCAGTTCATCGTCCGACGTCCGCGACCGGGCAATGGCCGCGGAGAAGAAGAAATTCGATCAGGCCAAGGCATCGCTGAAGCAAAGCATGAAGGCCTTGTCCGATCACTACGACCAGCAACTTCGCGAAATCGCCAAGCTACGATAACCTGGCGCGGCCCATATCCGGACGCCCAAACTGTTTTCACCACAGAGGCGCAGATACCCTACGTGCGTAGCACGTCGGAGTACCCTTTTAGGACGCGGACGAAAGCATGAATCAACGTTCTTGCCGATCTCGACAGTCAGTGTGGGCGCCAATGCTACGGGTGGTGAAACACCCTTTTTTATTCGATGCCGATATTGCTTGTACCTCCGCGCTGTCTGCGCCTCTGTGGTGAAATTGTTTTAACGAGGAAGTAGCCCCAGATTATTTGTCTTCCCGTATTGCCTCCACCGAAATCACCAGCCGCACTTCGTCGCTGACCATCGACGAATATTTGTCGAGTCCGAAGTCCGACCGTTTCAATGTCGTGTGCAGGTCACCGCCGCAGACGAAGCGATCGAGCACCATGATCTTGACCTGTTTGCAGACGAAGTGATCGGCGGTCAGCCGCACCGGCTTCGTCACGCCGTGCAGCGTCAGTTCCCCTTCGAACTCCGACGGCACGCCTTCCGTGAATTTCACGGCCTTGCCGGCGAAGCGGGCGGTCTTGTACCTGGCTACATTGAAGAACATTTCGTCGCTGAGCACGGCATCGAGCTTCTTCACGCCGGTATCGATCGAGCGCGGATCGAGGTCCACGGTGAATTCCGCAGTCTGTTTGTCGGCATCCAGCGTCGCGCTTCCCTTGGCTATGCCCATGCGGCCGCGCACGGAAGACACGCCGGTATGCACGACGGCGAAATGCGCAAAGGTGTGGTCGGGGTCGATCTTGTAGCGGTCGGCCGCTACTGCATTACCGCCAGCAAGCGCTGCGATAAATGCACCGAGCACTAGATAAGAATATTTCATCACTACCTCCAATAGCATCTGCATTCTCGAACGATTCAATCTCACCACGCGCCGCAAGCGGCACAAGTGTTCCCTTGAGGCACGAAGATCACGAAGGAACACGAAGAAAACCTCGTCGGAAATTATTTGGTGTCGTCCGTCACGTGGCGCTGCTTCTTCTTTTAATTGTTGCGGCAGTTCTCAACTATCGAGAATCTCACCGCGAATACGCACAATACTTCATCGCAATCACAAACATAAAGGATCTTTGATCTTGCCCTTCTTCGTGACCCCTTCGTGTCCTTCGTGCCTCAAGGGAACACTTGTGCCGCTTGCGGCGCGTGGTGAGATTTCAGGTTTATGCCTAACCCCCGTCGCGCCATCGATCGATTTTCATCAAACGGCGGGCGGCTGTTAACATTGCACCACACCCCGTCCCGGAGGATATTCCATGCACCCCAAAACCAGATACGTTTTCACCGCCAGCCTTGATGTGGACCCCGCCAAGGAGGATCTGTTCAACGAGATTTACGACACCGAACATGTGCCGTTCCTGCTCAAGGTGCCGGGCGTGCTGGCGGTGACCCGCCTGACGTCCGAGCCGGGCGCGGCGATGAGGATAGACGGCCAGAAGAAGGCGCTGGTGGCCGAAGGCGAGCCGAAATACAGCGCCATCTACGAACTGGAAAGCGCCGACGTCCTGCTGGGCGACGCCTGGGCGAAGGCCGTCGACCAGGGCCGCTGGCCGAAGGAAATTCGCCCCCACGTCCGCGCGCGGCGACATACGCTCAAGAAAGTCATGATCTGAAGTCCAGCGGTCATGCGCGGCGGGAGACACTCGAACTTCGCCCCCGCCGCGCTGCCCAACCGGTGTCTTTCGATTTCTCCGGAGGGAAGTTCCATGATCCGCAGATTGTTCTTCGTGCTCGTTCTCGTGGTATCGGGGGCAAGTTACGCCGCGCCTGTGCCGGATACGCCCGCCAACCGGCTGGATGCAGCCAACCACCTGTTCGAACTTCCGGCCTATCGTCTGATCGCGACGCGCCAGCTTTATGAATCGCTGAATTCCCTGCCTGCCGAGCAACACAAGCGCGCGCTGGCCGCCTTGTCCGATCCGGCCGTCATGGCATCGCTGCGCGGCGTCATTTCGCGCAGCATGGCGCAGACCTTCTCCACTGCCGAACTGGAACACCTAGCCCGTTTCCTGCAGGCAGACGAGGCGCGCAGCATGATCGACAAGACGCAGAACTTCCAGTCCATCCTGACGAAGGAATTGCTCACCGCGTCGGTCAGCGATCCGGAGCTGATCAAGGTACTGATAGGGAAGTAGAAGGGCGCGCCCGTCGTGGAGGCGAGTACTGGGTACTGCGTGCTGCGAAAGGGCTGAAAGAAAGATCCTGGGCACTGCTGCTTTTTGTTCTTACTTAACACGCAGCAGCCAGTACCCAGCACCGTTTTTTCTTTACTTCGGTTTTTTCTTCGGCACCGCTGTGCCGGGTGTCACCGGCGCCTGCCGCTCGGGCGCCTGCACGACGATCGTGATCTCGCTTATCCGGGAGAAGGCCTCGTTGTCCTGGGGAACGGGCAGGGGAGAGGCGGCGCCGATGGCGCGCTGCGCTTCCTGGTCGAAGCGCTCGACGCCGGAGGCCGCGGCGGGAATCACGAACATCACTTCGCCGGAGCGGCGCAACTGGATCTGGAATTCGGAGACGTAGTTGCCGCCTTCGTTCCATCTGAGCTGTTCGGCGACATGCTGCCGGATCAGTGTCTCGTAAACCTTGCCGATCGCCGCAGTGTCGTCGAGTCCGGCCAGCAGGCCTTTCTTTGCCATCTGTTCGTAGAGGCGTGCCGGCCTGCTGCTGTCGGCCAGGCTCTGGTAGGGCGCGAGGCGGGCGGTGATCGGCTTGCGCGCGGCCGCCGATCGGGCATCAGGCGCCGAGCCCGGTGTTGCCGGCCTGTCCTGTGCTGAAGCAATCGGCGCGTCGAGTTGTTTTTTGCGAGTGGCGATCGTGTCCTGTTCCTGGCGGCGCAGGCGTTCCTGGCGTTCGAAGGCGATTTCCTGGGCGGCGACGTTGCCCGCCTTTGCCGTTGCCCCGGTGCGTTGTTTCAGGAGTTCCGCCGCTGATATGCCCGCGCTCGGTATGTATTGCGCGGACACCGCGAAATTCAGGTTTTGTGAATCTTTTGCAATAAGCGTGGTAATGCCCGCGAGCCGGCCCTGTTCGTCGAACAGGCCGCCGCCGCTCGATCCGGGTGAGAAGGGCGCGGTGGTCTGTATCAGCTTCATGCCGTTGTTCGCTTCACGGAATCCGGAAACGATGCCATTGCTGATGGTCAATTCCATTCCACGCGGTGAGCCGATGGCGAACACCGGTTCCCCGATGTGCAGCGAATCCGCGGGAGCGACCTCCACCGGTTTGTCGAAACCGGGCTTGAGCTGCGCCAGGTCGAGTTCGCAGAGATCCCTGCCCTTCTCGTAATTGACCAGCAGCACGCGTTCGATGATTTTGTCCTCGCGCCGGGAAATGACGAAATTCTTGCCGCGTTCGAGAACATGGCAATTCGTCACGAAACGGCCCGGCGCGATCAACACGGCCGATCCCTGGGCTACGACGTCCACCACGCCCGGCTCATCGCCGGTGACGATCACCAGGTAGATCGCGTGATGCGTCTTCGCGAAGACTTCGGATGCGCTCAGCGCCTGCGCCGCGGGGCTGACGGCGATGAAGGCCGCGGCAAGGGCCGGTGAAGAGCAAAGGCGGCGCATGGTCGGGTAGGAGGGGGGCTGGGGCGAGGAGGGAACGTATTCTACTCAGATTTCCACGACCAGCGCGGGATTGAACCGCTCATTCTCGGTTGTTACCTGCGCCGTGCTCGCCGCGGTTCGCGCTTCCCGCCAGTTCGACGTCCGGTAACCCATCGGGTTGGCGAGCACGCGGGTGCCCTGGACGGTGAAATCGAAGCTGTCGTGGGTATGCCCATGAAACCACAGGACCGGTTTACCCATCAGCCGGGTCAGGTCGGACACGAATGCCGCGTTGACGACGTTGCCGGTCCATCGCGGATGCACGCTGTTCGGGTGCGGCGCATGGTGCGTGATGACCACGGTCTTTCCAGCGAACGGCCGCTCCAGCCTCTCCTGCAGAAAACCAACCGCGTCGAGATGCAGGTCGATTGTCTGCAGCGGCGTCAGGAAATCTTCTCCGACGCGAATTTTGCGGAAATCCACCACGTACTTCAGGGATTCCGCCATGGCATGATCCGCGTTCTGGCGGCCGACCAGGGCGAAATCCGTCCATAGCGTACTGCCGAGGAAACGAACGCCGTCGATGACCCGTTCGTCGTTATCCAGCAATTGCACGTTCGCGCTTCTCCGTGCGCGCGCTCTCAGCGCCGCCGCGGCTGTATGCAAGTCGGCATCGTAGTATTCGTGGTTGCCGGGCACGTAAAGCACGGTCTGGCCGGGAAAGGTTGTCTCGGCCCAGTCGATGGCCCGTGTGCCGTTGTCGATGTCCCCCGCCAGCACCACGACGTCGGCATCGGCGGCCGGCAGCGAGAATGGCGGGTGGCGGTGCGAATGCTCGAGGTGCAGGTCCGAGAGTAGCCGGATTTTCATTTCGTCAAGCGGGACGCGGGCGGGAAGGTGTTGCATTTTAGGGCTTCCTGAAGGGCTTGACTGGATCGCCGGACTTCCGGAGGCGATGAATCTGGCAGACAATCGCGCATGGTGCGTAAAGAGCAGAGGACATGGGCAGGCGAAAAAGCTCCGTGAATCGCTGCCATGACTTGCTGATGACGGGAAGCCGGATGCTGCCGTTGCCAGGCGTTGCCCGACGCCCTGTGCGCACAGTCACTGCGTTTTCAAGGAAGAGGTGCGAGTGAGAGCGTTGCGGCCGCGCAAGCGCCGGTTGATTGCCCGGGTTGCTGCGGCCTGCATTGCGGCGGGCGCAATCGCCCTCTGCGCCTGTGCGCAAGCGGAACCGACCAGTGCACCGACAATTGTCGATCTCACCGCAGCCGAAAAAAAATGGCTGGTGGCGCATCCGGTCATTCGAATCGGCGCCGAAACCAACTATGCACCCTACGAATTCCAGGACAGTCGCGGACACTTCGTCGGCGTCGTCGCCGACTATCTCGACATCATCCGCTACAAGCTCGGAACGCGTTTCCAGGTGACCCAGCTCCCGGACTTCGGAACGGTCGAAAACAAGCTTCGAAAAAAAGAACTGGACGTCGTCCTCGCGGTGGCAAGCTCGGTGGATCGGGAGGAGTTCCTCAGTTTCACCAAACCCTACCTGCACTACGTCAACGTCATCGTCACCCGCGATGACTACAGTTTCGTATCCGGCCTGAAGGATTTCCAGGAAAACCGGGTCGCGGTCGTGGAGGGGCACTCCTCGAAGCAGCTCACGGCCAGGGTGTATCCGAATTTCAACGTAACCGCCTATCCCAACCTGCTGGACGGCCTGATGGCGGTATCGACCGGAAAAACCGACGGGCTGGTGGACGACATTTTTCCGATCGTCTACATGATCAGATATCGGCAGATCAGCAACCTGAAAATTGCCACCGCGGTCGAGAAGGCGCTGCAGCCGCAGGGGTTCTCCGTAGGCGTACGCAAGGACTGGCCGGAACTGGTGAGCATTCTGGACAAGGTACTGCTTACCATCAGCCACGAGGAGCAGCGCGAGATTTCACAGAAATGGCTGTCTGTTCGCTATGAAGACAAGGTCGACTACCGCGCCATCTGGACTTCCCTGGCGGTGTTCTCCGTAATTCTGCTGGCGGGCGTGTTCTACATCCGCCAGCTCGGCGCACAGCGCAAAGCCCTTCTTGCCGCACGGGCCGAAGCGGAAGCCGCGAACCGTTCGAAGGATCAGTTCCTCGCCAACATGAGCCATGAGTTGCGCACGCCGTTGCATGCCATCCTCGGCTACGCCGACCTGGTGCGCGGCGGCGTCCTGCCGGAACCGTCGCGACAAGAGGCGCTTGCCACAATCGCCAGCAGTGGCCGGTACCTGCTCTCGCTGATCAACGATCTGCTCGATCTGTCGCGCATCCGCTCCGGTCACCTGGAACTGAATCCCGCACCGGTCCAGATCGCCGCATTGCTCGAGGAAATAGCGGCGATGGTCCGGGTCGAGGCGCACAGGAAGGGACTGGATTTTTTCCTGGTCGCACCCGCCGGCCTGCCGGACATGGTCGAGGCGGATGGCAAGCGCCTGCGCCAGATTCTGCTCAACCTGCTCGGCAACGCGATCAAGTTCACCGACTCGGGAGGGGTGACTCTGGCCGTGCAGTGCCTGCCGGCGCAAGACGGGAAAGTCGAACTGCGCGTTTCGGTGCAGGACACCGGTGTGGGCATCGCGGCAAAAGACACGTCGCGCATCTTCTCGCCATTCGAGCAGGCCGAAGAGGGGCACAAGCAGGAGTCGGGCGTCGGGCTGGGGCTTGCCATCACGCGTGAGCTCGCGCGCCTCATGGGAGGCGATGTCGAGGTCGACAGTCAGCCGGGGCGCGGCAGCCAATTCCGTTTCACCGTGAAACTGCCCGTCGTTCAGGCACTGCAGTATGCCGTTCCGGCGAGCGACGCCGTCGTCGGCTATCGCGGGGAGCGCCGGTCCATACTGGTCGTGGACGACCAGGAAGAGAATCGCCGCCTGCTCCAACAGTTGCTGGAGCCGTTGGGATTCGGCGTCATGCTCGCCGAGGGCGGAAAGGAAGCAGTGGCGAGTGCCCGGACAAATCGCCCGGACCTGATCGTGATGGACCTGCGCATGCCGGGAATGGATGGCGTGAAGGCGGCCCGCGTCATCCACAGTACCCCCGGACTGGAGAATATTTTCATTGTCGCCGCCTCCGCCAGCAGCGCGGACCTCGAGCGCGCCGAAGCGGACCGGGGCACTTTCGTGACATGCCTGCACAAGCCGTTTCAGACCAGGGACCTGCTCGATGCAATCCAGCGCCCTCTTGCGCTTGGCTGGCGCTACGCTGATGCGAACACGGCTGCCGGCGAAGACACCGGGGACGCGCAAGGCGATGCCATTGCGCCTCCCCGCGCCGCGCTCGAGGAGCTTCTCGACCTGGTGCGCGTTGGCAAGCTGGTGCGCGTGGAGCAGATTGCGCTCGAACTGGAGCAACGGGACGTACGCTACGGCGCGTTTGGCCGGCGTCTGTACGCGCTGGCTCGCGGCTTCGAGGAGGAGCGTCTGGTCGCAATGCTGGAAGATTGCGTTGGAGCGAGTCGCGATGACGTCGCCGGCTGATCGTCGCGGCGCGACCTTGTTGATTGTCGACGACAAGCCGCAGAACCTGCGGCTGATTTCCGACTTTCTCGCCGAACAGGGTTTCGAGCTGATGCTCACGCGCAGCGGTGCGCAGGCACTCGATAAAATCGAACTGGCGATGCCGGACCTTGTCCTGCTCGACGTGACGATGCCGGAGATGGACGGTTTCGAAGTCTGCCGCCGGCTCAAGAATAACGTGCGCACGGCGGCCCTTCCCGTGATCTTCATGACTGCTCTGGATGACACCGCCCACAAAGTCGAGGGTTTCAAGCTTGGCGCCGTGGATTACATCACCAAGCCGATTCAGCGCGAAGAGCTGCTGGCGCGAATCCAGCACCATCTGCAGTTCCACAATCTGCAAAAGGAACTGCTTTCCAAGAGCGAGGACCTGGCGCAGAAAAATGCGGAGCTGGAGGCCTACGCCCACACCATAGCCCACAGCCTGAAGACGCCTCTGGCCGCCGCCAGCCGCTTCCTCGAAATCCTGCACAAATTCAAATCCGAAGACCTGACCGCCGAGCAGCGGCATCTGGTGCAGCAGGCGTTCAGCGCGCTGGCCATGACAGGCGATGCGGTCGATGCGCTGCTTTTGCTGTCGACAGTGGCGCAGCAGAGCGTGGAACTGCAGCCGCTGGAAATGGGGGCCCTGGTCGAGCAGGTCTTGAACCAGCTCGCCGACCTGCGGGCACGCACGCGCGCCAGCCTCAAATTGCCGAAGGCCTGGCCGCTTGCGCTAGGCTATGCACCGTGGGTGGGGGAAGTGTGGCTGAACTTGCTCAGCAACGCGCTCAAATACGGTGGTTCACCGCCCAGCATCGAGCTGGGTGGCACGCCGGAAGGCTCGCATGTCCGCTTCTGGGTGCGGGATAATGGGCAGACGCTGTCGGAGCAGGAACGCAAGCTCATCTTCATTGCGTTCACTCGCCTGCATCAGGAGCGGGCCGCAGGACATGGTCTCGGACTTGCCACCGTTCAGCGCATCGTCTCGAAGCTGGGAGGCAATGTTGGCGTCAGTGCCGCATCCCAGGGCGGCAACGAGTTTTTCTTTGCGCTGCCGGCGGCATCGAAAGCCGGGCGATAGTGATGTGCAATGTTTTTTCCCGACGATTCGCGGGTCCGTTCATGTCACCCATCTGCGGCCCGGACGCTGCGGCCGACTTGCCACCAGACGGAGCGTGTCTTTTGTCATCGCCATGAAAATCCTGCACGCCGACGACCATTCCATGTTCCGCGAGGCGCTGGGTTTTTTTCTCAGGCTGCTGGATGCGCAGGTCGTGCCGCTGGAGGCCAGCAACCTGCAGTCGACACTGGACAAGCTTGCGCTGGAGTCCCCGGTCGAACTGCTGCTGCTCGACCTGGAGATGCCGGGCATGAACGGGCTCGAAGGCTTCTACACGATCCGCCGGCGCTATCCGGATCTGCCGATAGCGATCGTTTCCGGCGTCAACGATGCGCGCATCATCCGCGCGCTGCTCGACGGCGGGGCCCGCGGTTATATTCCCAAACTCGCAAGGAGCGAGCAACTGATGGATGCCCTGCGGCGCATCCTGCAGGGCGAGATCTACTTGCCCGACGCCTTGTTCATTCCCGCTTCCCGTTCCCCGGCGGACGACGACAAGGCCTCACCCCTGACGTCCCGGCAGCAGGAGATTCTTCCGTTGCTGGCCGAAGGCATGCCCAACAAGCAGATCGCCGACTCGCTGGGAGTCACGGAGGGGACGGTCAAGCAGCACTTGAAGGAATTGTTCAAACGCCTCGGTGCACGCAATCGCACTCAGGCGGTCAAGGTCGCGCGCCGAATGGGGTTGCTGCGACAGTAAACGAAGGCTGTGCGCGGATGCGCGAGGCCGAAGACGCGGCAGGTTCGCCGGCGGAAAATCCAAAAACTAAAGAGAAGGCAGGTTGCCCTGCCTTCTCTCGTTTGACTGCCTGAACCGGATTGATGCGGATTCAGTTATTGCGCAGGTGCCGGCTTTTTCGCCTTTTTCTTCTTCTTCTTGTCGGCGTCCGCGGTGCGGCCCGGCTTGTCGGAGCTTCCTGCTGATTTCACGGAACCGTCGTCGACGGCACGGGCCGGCTTGTTCGAGCTGCCACCGGACTTGACGGGGTCGTCGATCGCACGGCCCGGCTTGTCGGATGTTCCCGCCGACTTCACGGGGTCGTCGATTGCGCGGCCAGGCTTCGTGGTGCCGCCTGCCTTCACTGCGCCGTCGTCAAGAGCACGAGCCGGCTTGGTCGAGGTGCCACCTGCTTTCACGTCGTCGGCCGAGTAGCTCGGCAGCGAGAGCATGAGGATGCTGGCAGCTGCCAGCGCGGGAATCAGTATACGCATGCAAATCTCCTTGTCATTGGTCTGCCGTTGCCTGCCGGCAGATACGGAACGCGGCCGTCACAGTCGATTTGGTTGCGAGGCCAGGAAGAAGGCATTCTTCCGGCCGCCATGTTCTCAATTGGCAATGAGGTCCGCCATTCCGCATTCGGGCTAGGACCTGTTACTTTGGTGATAGGTGGAAGGCGGTATTTGCCGGCGGCGAGACTTCACGGCTGGACTCGCATCAGAACTTGCCCAGGTGCAACCCGGCATCCACCAGGATGGATTCGCCGGTCACCAGATCGGCGCCCTCGATCAGCCAGATCGCCACTTCGGCCACATCATCGGCGCTCGCCGCCTTGGCGAGCGGCACGGTCTTTTCGTAGTTGGCCTTGAATTTGGCGTATTCCTCCTTGCTGTAGCGCTCAAGATGCCAGCGCGTTTCGATGAGTCCCGGACAGACCGCGTTGACGCGAATTTCCGGTGCCAGCGAACGCGCGAGCGCGAGCGTCATCGCGTTCAGCGCGCCCTTGGACGCAACGTAGGCGGTGGACGAACCGATGCCCATGACGCCCGAAATGGAAGAGATGTTCACGATCGCGCCCTTGCCCTGTTTCTTCATCGCCGGTGCGCACGCGCGGATCATCTGGTAAGGGCCGATGACGTTGACCGCATAGATGCGCTGGAAATCTTCCGCGTCGAGGCCGTCGAGATCGGCCGCCGCGGCGAACTTGGTAATTCCGGCGTTGTTGATCAACGCGTCTATGCGTCCCCATTTGTCCAGCGCCGCCTTCGCGAGCGCGCGGCAATCGGCATCCCGCCCCACGTCTCCCCTGACCATGATCGCTTCCGTGCCCGCCGCCCTGCAGGCATCGACGGTCTGCTGCGCCTCCTTTTCGCTCTTTGTGTAATTGACCACGACGCGACAGCCTTTCCTGGCCAGCTGGATTGCGCATGCCGCACCGGTTCCGGTAGCCGAGCCGGTGACGATGCAGACCGCTGCCTCGAGTTTCATCGTGTTACCTCTTCTGGTGGGCGAATGGGAAGGGCGATGCTATCAATATTGACTGTCGTTTGGGCGCGACATCGCGGCCTTCGAGAACTCATGACGGAATTTGCGATCTCAGAAAGCTCAGTAATCCGGATCGTCCATGGGCGGTTCGCAGGGGGCGTTTGCGCCAAGCAAAAAAAGGACGGCCGGGATGAGGAAGTCGATATTGATGGGCGCGGTGATCGGAACCGCTGCGGTTTTATCCGCGGGGGCAATGGCGGGCTATTTGACCTGGAAGAATCCGGCCTACGCCGAAGTCGTAAGCGTCGATCCCGTCAGGCAGGCCGTTACCACACCGGAAAGGGTCTGTCGCGATGAACAGGTCACCCGCCGCAAACCGGTCAATGACGAGCACCGCATCATTGGCACCGTCATCGGCGGCATGGCCGGCGGGGTGGTCGGACATCAGATCGGAAACGGGACAGGGAAGACCGTCGCGACCGTGGCCGGCGCAGCGGCCGGCGGTTATGCAGGCAATCAGGTGCAGAAAAAAATGCAGGAAAAGGATATCTATGTCGCCACCGAGAAGCATTGCAAAACGGCGAATCGGGTTTCCGAGAAGGTGGTTGCCTACGACGTGCGCTACCGGTTGCACGGCAAGACTTCGAAAGTGCGCATGGACCACGATCCCGGCCCGCGCCTGCCGGTGAAAGACGGCAAGGTGGTGCTGACGCACGACCCCGACGCCAAGCCGGATTCGAAGGCCTAGCCGCAACAAAAAGCCCGGGGGTCCCGGGCTTTTTTTTATTGCGTTAGAGATGTCACGGCATCCACGTAGTCACGGCATTCACGGTTTCTCTCACTTCACCGTATATCCGCGCCCGTCCAGGCAAGCGCCGAGCGCCCGCTGATAATCCGGAACCATTTGTCCGCTTGTGTTCGCAGGATCCTGTCCGGTCTGACTGGCAGCCCATTTGTTGCATTCGCCGCGATCACGGTTTTGCTGATCGGCGTTCTGTCCCTGGCGGGGATAGATGAACAACTGATTCCCGCCGCCCTGGGCCACAGTTACCGGAGGCGCCACAGGTTGGGGAGGCAGCGGAGGTGCGGCGCTGACCGACGGCATCGGCGCGTTCTGTTGAACGCCGTTGTTGACCGGGCCCAGTTCGGTGACGGCGTCGTCGGGCGGAACGGCTATTCCCGGTGGCGGTGCCATCGCGATCGTGCCCGGAGGTTGGTCCACTACGGCGTAACCCTGCGGACTGCGCACGTAATAAACATCGTTGGCGTAGTAATACGGATAAGGTCCGACCCATACCCGCGTATAGAACGGCGGCAGAACCGGAACGATGATACCGAAGGGTGGACGCACGACGACGTAAGCGTTGTTCACCGGCCGATACCAGACTCCGCCGGAGAAATAGAACTGCTGTCCGCCGTGCACTATCAGGCGCGGATGCGGCGGCAGCACGCTGAAGCGGAAGCCGCGCGGCGGATAGTAGTGATCGTGGTGGTAGCGCGAATCGCGAAATTCATCGCGGTGGAATTCGTGTTCGCGGAATTCATGTTCGCGGAATTCACGTTGGCGATAGCCACCCTGGTCGGCGTGGACGGGACGAGGGGTTCCCGCCACGCACAACAGGGCAAGCAAGGCTGCAATCGCAGCCTTTACGGCAAAACTGTTCGATGACAAGATTCTGGCGGACGACATGATTCGAGCGGATGACATGGCTGTTTCCCTTGACATGGATTAACGCGGCGTCACCGCGACGTTCACCTTCAACTGGTTGCCCGGGTTGTAGGGCAGCCGGGTGGAGAAGCGCTGGCCGTCGTATTCGTAGGTCACCATGTAGCCGGTGGTAACGGCCTGGAAGTTGTCCACCTGGCGGCAGCGCTGGACCGGTGCCGCGGTGGTGACCGTGGTATTGCCGTTGTTCTGGTTGGCAACGGCGTCGCCGGCGACAGCGCCGACGCCGGCACCCACCGCGGCGCCCGCTATCCGGCCATTGCCGCGGCCGACCTGGGAGCCCAATAAACCGCCTGCGACACCGCCGATGATGGCGCCGAGATAATTGCGTTCCTGCGGTACGGCCTGGGTGACCTGCTGCGTTTCAGTCCAGCACTGTTGCGTCGGGCGGTTCACCTGTTCGGTAATCGGCGATACGCCGACCACATTGGCCAGCGCTTCGAATGCATGAGCGTTTACCTGGGCAACCGCCAACACGGACGCAACGGCGATCGATAGCTTCTTCATGACCTTACCCCTCCTCACATTAGGTTCAGACAAACGGTGCTGCCTGCTCTAACGCGTTAGAGCGCCGCTGGTTGATGGAGTTTTGTAACGTAATGTCGGAAGGGCCGTGACGATCGTGACGATCGTGACGGCGTGACGGTCGTGACGACGTAATCCATCGGAAATTCAGGCGAATATCGGTACACGCAAAGTCGGCTCAGGCGCTGAAGGTCAAATTCTGGTGATCTGGTTTTACCCCGTCACGACCGTCACGATCGTCACGCCGTCACGGCATTTCAGGCACAATCCTCCCCGGTGAGGAACGAACAAAAAAACAATAATGCCGCGACGCATGGCGGGGTGGATTCCACTTACGCATGGACACGGCTGGTGCTGGCGCTGATCCTTTCGACGATCGGCGGCGTGGGCATGTGGTCGGTGGTCGTGGCGCTGCCCGCGGTGCAGGCCGAGTTCGGCGTCGCACGTGCGGATGCTTCGTTGCCCTATATGCTGACCATGCTCGGATTCGGTGTCGGCACCCTGGTGCTGGGGCGGATGTCGGATCGCTTCGGTGTCCTGCCGCCCGTCCTCATCGGCATTTTCTGTCTGATCTTCGGTTACGCCGCGGCCGGCTCGGCGTCGACGCTCTGGCAATATTCCGTCGCCCACGGCCTGCTCATCGGCTTCGGCAGTTCGGCGACCTT
>DASWEZ010000143.1:0-1991 GCA_036394495.1 Burkholderiales bacterium | reverse complement strand
TTCGGCTTCGGGCGGGGCGCGCATGATGGAAGGCGCGATCAGCCTGATGCAGCTGGCCAAAATTTCCGCCGCCCTGGCTCGCCTGGATACGGCACGTGTTCCCTACATTTCAGTTCTGACCGATCCCACGACGGGGGGCGTGACCGCGTCTTTTGCGATGCTGGGAGATTTGAATGTCGCGGAGCCGGGGGCGCTGATCGGGTTTGCCGGGCCGCGCGTGATCGAACAGACGGTGCGCCAGACGCTGCCGGAAGGTTTCCAGAGGGCCGAATTCCTGCTCGAGCACGGTGCCATCGACATGATCCTCGACCGCAGGCAGATGCGCGACAAGCTCGTCAGCGTGATCACGCTGCTGATGCGCGCCCCGTCCCCCGCTGCTTAAGGCTTGAAGAATTTTTCACCACAGAGGCACAGAGGACACAGAGGAAGACCGAATGCGAAATTACGGTCTCAACCTGAGTCGATCGGCGAATTCGGCGAAAATTTTTCTGGGCTGTTTGCGTAGCGACACTTCGAATCAGTTTTTCCTCCGTGTTCTCTGCGTCTCTGTGGTTGGATTTGACTGAATCCCTTGTCCGTTGACCGTGTCATCGCGCCGCAGTCGCTTGCAGACTGGCTGGCCTACCTCGAACGCATCCATCCCTTTGCCATCGACATGGGCCTGGAACGCGTGTCCGGCGTGCGGGATCGTCTCGGGCTCAAGCCCGATTTCCCGATCATCACCGTAGGTGGAACCAACGGCAAAGGCTCGGTGTGCGCCATGCTCGCGGCGATTCTCTCCGGCGCCGGATACCGCGTCGGGCTGTATTCCTCGCCGCACTTGTTGCGCTATAACGAGCGCGTACGCGTTGCACGGCGCGAAGTCGACGATAGTGCGCTGACGCGGGCATTCGAGCGCGTCGAGCAGGCGCGCGCACCGGATACGCTGACCTATTTCGAATTCGGCACGCTGGCGGCGATGGATATCTTCATCCGCGAAAAGGTGGAGGTCGCCGTGCTGGAAGTCGGACTCGGAGGGCGGCTCGATGCGGTGAACGTATTCGACGCGAACTGCACGGTCGTGACCACTGTGGATTTCGACCACATGGATTATCTTGGGCCGGACCGGGAGAGCATCGGCCGCGAAAAGGCCGGCATTTTCCGCGCCGGCGTGCCGGCCGTTTGCGGCGACGAGGAACCGCCGGCCGCGTTGACCGGCCACGCCGCCGGCATCGGCGCACCGCTGGTTCTGCGGGGACGCGACTACGGCTACAACGCCGGCCGCGGCGACTGGCAATACTGGAGCCCGCAGGGAAAACGTTCCGCCTTGCCCTATCCGGCACTGCGTGGAGCCTATCAACTCGCAAATGCCGCCACCGCGCTGGCTGCACTGGAACAACTCAAGGACAGTCTGCCGGTGGATATGGGCGCCATTCGGCGCGGGCTCGTCGAGGTCGATCTGCCCGGGCGTTTCCAGGTCATGCCGGGCAGGCCGATGGTGATCCTCGACGTCGGCCACAATCCCCATGCCGCGCGCGGCCTGTCGGAAAGCTTGCGCGCATTGCCCGCGGGCGGTCGCCTCATCGCCGTGTTTGCGATGCTCAAAGACAAGGATATCGCCGGTGTAGCACAACCCCTGAAAGACCAGGTCGACGAGTGGCTGGTCGCCGCCTTGCCGGGGCTGCGCGGCGCGGACGCGGCGCGCATCGAGCAGGCGCTGGCGTCGATCGGAGTCAATGCGCCGATCAGTCGTTTCGATTCTCCCGCCGATGCCTATCAACGCGCGATCAGGTCGGCCGGACAAAATGATAAAATTTTGGTGTTCGGTTCCTTCTTCACGGTGGGAGCGGTAGTGCAGGCTCGCGGATGAGCCTGCTGCCGGCCCGCGAAATTCATCGGTCCGCATAATTCATGGCGAAAGCGACAATTAGCGACGACGAGCTTCAGCTCAAGAAACGTGCACGCCGGCGGCTGGTAGGAGCGGTGGCCCTGGTACTCCTGATCGTCGTCTT
>DASWEZ010000142.1:0-3150 GCA_036394495.1 Burkholderiales bacterium | reverse complement strand
CACGAGCATTTGTTCAACAACTCGAACTGCCCGCCGGTGTGGTCGCGCATGCATTCCAGGACGAACTCGACGCGACCGGCGGTCGGAAAGTCGTTCGCCCGGCACAGCGGCGCGAAAACGACCGTCGCCAGGACGAAGATCGATTGCATTGCCTTCATTGCAGCACCTCCGGAAACTCATCCGCAATCCAACTCGACAGCACAGCGCTAAGCGATACTAATCTGGCATATGCCTGCCGTGCGAGGTCCACCTCGCGAGCGCGCATCGATGCGCGCACCAGCCCACTCCATGCAAGTGCATGCCCCGGGTCGCGCGCGACCGCCTCGCGATATTCGGTCAACGCCTGTGCCGTCCGGCCGCGGCGGCTATCGAGCTCACCCGACAGGAAAACCGGCTCCGCGCTTGACGGCTCGTCGAGTTTCCAATGCGACAGCAGGTCCTGCAACTCGTCCCAGCGTTCCTCGCTCATCAGGATGTTGGCGCGCATGAAGTAAGGCAACCGATCGGGCGCCCGATTCCAGAATGGCTCGCCGGAAATCTCCGCGTCCACGGCTTCGCCGGCATTGTCGCCGAACCCACCCGCAATCCATTCGACCGGTGCGGAAAAATACTGCGCTCCGGCGGCGCGCATGCGGAACATGAGAATGCCGACCAGGCGCCCGTCGGCATCGAACAGGCCGCCTCCGCTCGCTCCCGAGGTGAAGGCAGCGCTGCCCTGGACAACAACTCCATTGTCGTAACGATATAGATGAGTCACCGCTCCGTGCGCGTAATGAACGCCCGCGCCGGCGGTAAAACCGATCGCACCGACATCCTCGCCGATCGCAAGTTGTGACGTCGGCCGCAACACCGCCGGCCGGGCCTCGAGCAGCGGCACCTGCAAGAGGCAGATATCGTGTTCTGCGAACGTACTGCGCGCCACGGCGCTGTGCCGGACGCCGGCATACAGAACGGCAACGCGCGCTCCGCCGCGCAACACATGACAGGCCGTCACCACCTTGCCGCGGTCGACCACTACGCCGGTGCCGAGGGAATAACCGCCGTTGGGACGAGAGACTTCGACTTTGACGACACCGGAAGACACTGCGATCCAATAGGCCTGATCGAAAGGCGCGCCTTGCGCGGCCGTGCAACAGAAGCCGTATGCAACGACGAGGCCGGACATCTTCAGCATGCGATGGCGCCTTAGCGTATCGGTTCACCCTTGTCGTCCACCAGCGGGATGCCGTATTCCCGAAGTAACTGCGAAATATCGTCGCGGCTTTGATCGAGCGCTTGCTGGATGAGCGAGCGCCATGCCTTCTCGCCCTGGCGCACGCCCATCGCCACGCCGAAATCCATGCGCACGCCGGGTTCCGACTTGAGCGGCAGAACGACCAGTTCGGGCGAGGTGACGCGCCTGGCGAAATAACCGCCGATCGGACCCCACACCACTGCGGCGTCGATCCTTCCCTTGACCAGATCGTCATCGATGATCTTGCCAGGATAGTGATTCGGATCGGCGTTCAGCAGCCGGTAGTGGACAGCCTGGTCCAGCAGGTTGTGCTTCTTCATCCAATCGACTGCGGGCGTGCGTTCGTAGACGCCGATCTTCAAACCCGAGAGCACGGATTTGTCGAGTGCCAGGAACTGCGCGACGCTGCCCGCATCGATCTTGCGGCCTTTTGCATACACCAGGACATAGGTCGAGCGGAAATAAGGCCGCGTCGTGGCGACCG
The DNA here is from genome assembly GCA_036394495.1 of Burkholderiales bacterium. Lineage (GTDB taxonomy): Bacteria > Pseudomonadota > Gammaproteobacteria > Burkholderiales > JACQAP01 > JACQAP01. The sequence continues at coordinate 1,432 of DASWEZ010000142.1, read as the reverse complement.
CGGTGAAGTCGGATGGCACGCCGGCCAGCAGGTCGCAGCGGTATTCCGATTGGTTCGGCAGTTTGTAGCGGATCGTATTGCGCACGACGTTGATCCGCTGCGGGTAATGAAAAACCTCCAACGACAAGTCGAGGTTGCGAGCGAGCATTTCGGAAATCTTGTTTTCGAAACCTTCGCCCTTGTCGTTGGAGAACGGGAGATTGTTGGGGTCGTCGCAAACCTTGAGCGCACGCGGCTTGACGAACGGTTCGTCCTGGGCCGCCACCATGCCGCAAGCCGACGCCGCCAGTGTCCAGGCGGCAAATATTCGCGCGATGACCGTTACGCTACTGCATCGGCTCGACTTTGGATTTGGTAATCGCACCATCGGAGCGTCCCTTGAGGTAAGCATAAAGGTGATCGATGTTGGACATCACCATCTTGCTGGTCTTGAAACTGGGCATGCCCTTCTCCAGCCTGCCTTCGGTCACGGTCTTCACGAATTCGTCCTTGGTGAGAGTTTTCAGACGCTCGATCAGAGATGGTCCGACCAGTCCCTGCTGATTGGCGCCATGGCAGCGGTCGCACGCCGCGGCGCGCCACGCCTTGAAACCCTTCAGGGTTTCCGGATCAACTTTGTTGCCATCCACCACCGTGTAAAGCGGTTCTTCGGCGAACGCGGCACAGAAAAACCCGCACATAAAAAAAATAACGATGCGGCGCAACACCCTCATAAGACGCTCCAGGTGTGGGTTCGTTCAGAAAAAAGCGTCCCGGCCGGTGGCCGGGACGCTTTCCATAACGCACAGAGCACCGATCGGTTTATTTCGGCGGCAGCGCAAACACTGTCAGCGAACCGCCCAGTTCGGTGTAATTGGAAAGTTCCTTGTATCCGCCCACTGCACCCAGGCCGTCGGCGTCCTTCTCCAGGCCCGCCGCCAGACCGATTCCGGCCCAGCCGCCAATGCCCGAAAATACGCCGATGAACTGCTTGCCTTTGTGCTGGTAGGTGAAGACGTTGCCGATGATGCCCGAAGGCGTCTTGAACTTGTACAGTTCCTTGTTGATATCCTTCGCATCCACGCACTTGAGGTAGCCTTCCAGGGTGCCGTAGCAGGCGAGCCCGCCGGCGGTCGTGAGCGCCCCGCTCCAGACCGAGAATTTCTCGCCATGGCTCTGCACGATCTTGCCCTGTCCCGCATCCCAGGTGATGAAGTTACCCATGTTTTTTCCGCCCGGCGCCGGATACATCGCCAGCGTTGCTCCCACGTAGGGCTGGCCGGCGACGTACTCGACTGCGAACGGCTCGTAGTCCATGCAGACATGGTTGGTCGGCACGTAGAACAGGCCGGTGTTCGGATTGAATGACGCTGGCTGCTCGTCCTTCGAACCGAGTGCAGCCGGACATACGCCCTTGGTGTTCTTGTCCGGACCGTTTTGCGCGGTCGAGTAC
>DASWEZ010000141.1:0-10945 GCA_036394495.1 Burkholderiales bacterium | reverse complement strand
CCCTTCCTGATGCGCGCCGTTGAAGTCCGGGTTGAAGGGAATCCCCAGTTCCTGGCCGGCCTGAAAGAAGGCCTCGCAGATCGGCAGCGGACTGATCGGGTTCGAAACACCCAGCGGCCCGCCGTATCCGTGGAACTCATTGGCGTAACGCTCGTTGTTCTCGGCACGCTTGAAATAAGGCAGCACTTCGCGGAAGGACCAGCCTTGTGCGCCCGCGTCGCGCGCCCAGGCGTCGTAATCAGCCGGTACGCCGCGGGTATAGATCTGCGCGTTAATCGACGAACCGCCGCCGATGACTTTGGCCTGCGTGTAACGCAGCACGCGGTTCTTCAGGTGCTTTTGCGGCACCGTGGACCACCCCCAGGAACCGATGCCCTTGGTCATCTTGGCGAACCCGGCCGGCATGTGAAAGAAAGGATGAGCGTCGGAGCCCCCGGCTTCCAGCAACAGCACCTCGACGGAAGGGTCGGCGCTCAAACGGTTGGCCAGGACGCAGCCTGCCGAGCCGGCGCCGGTAATGATGTAGTCGAAAACCTTGTCTCGCATGGATCGATCAGTGCCTATGCAGATTTCTGCCGCCCGTAAAACATGGGCACGTCAAAGTCTGGGCAGCGACAATCCGCCGTCCAGATTGACGACCGAACCGGTGGCGAATTGGAACTGTCCGCTCGCCAGCGCTGCGACCGCGGCGCCAATTTCTTCCGGTTCTCCCCACCGGCCCATCGGCACCAGCCCATCGGCAATGCGCCGGTCGTACTTGTCCACAACCCCGGATGTCATCGGCGTGCGGATTACGCCCGGGCGCACTTCGAACACCGCGATGCCATCCCGTGCAAGCCGCAGTGCGAACAGTTTCGTCAGCATGGCCAAGCCCGCTTTCGACATGCAGTACTCACCGCGTTCAGGCGACGCGAGTTCCGCGCTCACTGAGGAGACAGTGATGATCGAACGTGCATTCTGCGAAGTCGTAGCGGTCATGTGCCTTGCGACAGCCTGGGTAAGAAAGAACGTGCCGCGCAGGTTTACGTCCAGTACCTGATCGAAGGCCTCGGACCCCAGGTCCAGCAGATCGCCTCGCGTCGGGGCGGGCACGCCGGCATTGTTGACCAGGCAATCGATGGCGCCGCGTTGCGAGACCACCTCCGACACGACACGCGCATGATCGGCCGTGTCGGCCAGGTCGCTGCGTATGAAGCGCGCGTCGGCGCCGGCCGCACGCAAGGCGACGAGAGTGGCGCGCGCGTCGTCGTCTTCGACGATGTCGGTGATCGCGATATCGAAATTCGCACCTGCCAGCGCCAGGGCAATGGCACTGCCGATGCCGCGGCGCGCGCCTGTTACCAAAGCTACGGGACGGGCGCGCGCCATATCAGAATTCGTGCAGGCGCGACTGCAGATGCGCGCCCACGCGCAGCGCCTGCGCCGCGATGGTCAACGCCGGATTGAGCGCCGCGGACGAAGGAAAAAAGCTCGCGTCCACCACGTACAGGTTTTCATGATCCCAGGCGCGGCAATACGGATCCAACGCGGAATCCGCCGGGTCGGTGCCGAAACGCGCGGTTCCGCACTGGTGCGAGGGCGTATCGGTCCCGAACGGCTTCGACAGCACGACCGGGAAGCCGATTTCCTTGAGCAGCTTCTTCGCTACTTCGACGAAGCGGCGGTGCGCGCGCAGGTTACTGCGCTTCCAGCGCAACTCGATAGCACCGTCGTTGCGCACCCTGACTTCGCTGTCGCGCTGCGCCAGGTCTTCGGACATAACGTACCAATCCACGCTGTGACGAGCGAGCCAGGTGCGCGCCCATTTCGGCGTGCGCGGCAAGGCGCCGCGCAGCATCGGTTCCTGGATTTTTCCCAGCAGTTGCAAATTGCCCAACGGCTTTTCGCTTGCGGCGCTGGCGAAGTAGAAATCGTTAACCGACAGCGTTTTAGGGAAGCGCGTCGCATTCACCTGCAGCGGTGTCAAGGCCATGATGCCGGTGCAGTTGTGGTTCATGTAGTAGCGACCAACCACGCCCGAAGAGTTGGCCAACCCCTGCGGGTTGCGCGCATCGACTGAGCGCAGCAGCAGTGCGGCGCTGTTGATGGCACCTGCAGAAAGCACGAACAGACGTGCGCGAACTTCATGCAATTTCCCGCCGCGCCGGTACTCCGCCGCGACGATGCGTTTTCCGCGTTCGTCCGCGATGAGCCGGACAACCTCGCTGCCGGTCTGCAACGCCACATTCGGATGCTGCAATGCCGGGTCGATGAGCCGGGTCTCGGCGTCGCCCTTGGCGCCGACTTGACAAGGAAAGGCATCGCAAGTGCCGCAACGAACGCATGTGCCGCCGGGATGGAGATCGACCGCAGAGGGCATGTGAAAGGGGTGCAGGCCGAGAGCGCGCATGCGTTCGAAGGCTTTGGCGATGATCGGTTCGTGAGGAATCGGCGGATGCGGATAGGGCGTCGAACGCGGAGGCTCGGTCGGATCGTCGCCCGCCTTGCCGTGTACCCCGAACAACCTTTCGGCCTCACCGTACCAGGGTTCGAGATCCGCGTAGCGCAGAGGCCATGGCGTGGTCCTTCCCTCGGCATGCTCGATGCCTTCGAAATCGCGTTCGCGGAAGCGGAACATTGCCGTGCCGTAAACCTTGGTGTGGCCGCCGACGAAATAGAACTGTCCCGGACGGAATGGTTTGCCGTTGCCGTCGTACCAGGTCTCGCGCGTGCGATAGCGCTGTTCGACGAACACCGCCTCCGGACTCCAGTTCTCGGCTTCCCTGGGCAGGCGTTCTCCGCGTTCCAGGATCAGGATGCGTGCGCCGGTCCCGCCAAGCGTAAACGCGATCGCTCCGCCACCGACGCCGGAACCGATGATGACCACGTCGTAAGATCCCTCTGCCGCAACGCTCACGCGATCAGTTTCTCGGTTTTGACGTCGAAACACACCAGCTTGGCGAGGTCGACAAAGAAGCGCGCATCCTGTCCTGGCTTCAGCGTGACATCGGGTTCCAGCCGGACCGTGAATTCATTTCCGCTGAGATCGAGCACTGCCAGCGTATCCGCTCCGGTCGGCTCGATCACTTCGACGCGGGCATCGAAAGCACGCTCGGTCTTGGCTGGCGTCATGCCCGGGCCGGCAAGATTGACCGCCTCGGCACGGATGCCGGCGATCACTTCGGCGCCGATGTGGGCGTTCATCGCAGACGGCATGTCGGGCAAACCGATTCGCAGCGGCGGCCGGGTCGCGTTCTGGATTTCCAGCGCCAATCCGCTGCCCTCCTGCACGAGACGCGCTTTGATCAAATTCATGCGCGGGGACCCCATGAAACCCGCGACAAACGTATTTGCCGGACGGTTGTAGACCTCGTAGGGAGTGCCGAGTTGTTGCAGCACCCCGCCCTTCATCACCGCAATGCGTGTGGCCAGCGTCATGGCTTCGATCTGGTCATGCGTGACGTAGACGATGGTCGCACCCAGGCGTTGGTGCAATTTCTTGATTTCGGTGCGCATATCCAGGCGCAACTGCGCATCGAGATTGGAAAGCGGCTCGTCGAACAGATAAAGCCGGGGCTCGCGTGCCAGGGCCCGGCCGATCGCGACACGCTGCCGCTGGCCGCCCGACAGCTGGCGCGGCTTGCGCTCGAGCAGGTGCTCTATCTGCAGCAACTTGGCCACGCTTTGCACGCGTTCCGCGCGCTTGCTCTTTTCGACCTTGCGCATGGCCAGCGGGAATTCGATGTTTTTGGCCACCGTCATATTCGGATAGAGCGCATAGGACTGGAACACCATCGAGATGTTGCGGTCGGCCGGCGCGAGCGGCGTGATGTCACGGCCGTCCAACTTCAATTCGCCGCCAGAGGGTTCCTCCAGGCCGGCAATGATGTTCATCAGCGTGCTCTTGCCACAGCCCGACGGGCCGACGAGCACCAGGAATTCGCCGTCGGCGAGGCTGATGGAAATGTCGTGCAGGATCTTTGTCTGGCCAAAACTCTTCTGCACGTTGATCAGATCCAGCGTTGCCATGAAATCACCCTTTGACGGAGCCGGCCATCAAGCCGCGGACGAAGTATTTTCCGGAAACCAGGTAGACAATCAGCGTCGGGACGGCCGCAATGAAAGCGCCGGCGAAATGAACGTTATATTCCTTGACCCCGGTGGAACTGTTGACCAGATTGTTCAATGCCACGGTGATCGGGAACGAGCTGTAGTCGCTGAACGAAGCGCCGAACAGGAACTCGTTCCAGATGTTGGTGAACTGCCAGATCACCGTAACCACGATGATCGGTCCGCTGCTCGGAAGCAGAATGCGGAGCAGCACGCCAAAGAAATCCGCCCCGTCCATTCGCGCCGACCTGACAAGTTCAAGCGGGAAGGCAGCGTAGTAGTTGCGGAAAAACAGCGTCGTGAAGCCGATGCCGTAGACCACGTTGACGAACACCAGGCCTTTGACGGTGCCGGCCAGACCGAGCACGCCGAGCGTCTTGGCCATCGGAATCAGAACGATCTGGAACGGAATGAACACGGAAAACAGCATGGCCGCGAACATCAAGTGAGACCCGCGGAACTTGAACTGGGTCAGTATGTAGCCGTTGAGCGCACCGATCAGCGTCGAAATCACTACCGCCGGCACGACCAACAGGAACGAGTTGACGAAGTAGGGTTTCAGCCCCGTGGGCTGCACGCCGATCTGCGCCGTGCTCCAGGCGGTGAGCCAGGGCTCGATGGTCCATGCGATCGGCAGCGCCATGAGATTGCCGCTGCGGATTTCGTCCAATGGCTTGACCGAGTTGACCACCATCACGTAGACCGGCATCAAAAACAGGAACGCAAGGCAAAGCAGCACCGCGTAAAGAAAGATGCGGTCGGCTCGGAAGCCTGTTGATAGACGCTCAGCCATTTTTTACCTTGCGCATCTCGCTGAACAGATAGGGCAGCACGACCAACCCGATTGCCGCCAGCATCATGACCGCGCTCGCTGCGCCAACCGACATTTCGTTGCGCGTGAAGCTGTATTGGTACATGAAGACGGAGGGCAGCCAGGTCGAGCGGCCGGGGCCGCCGTTGGTCAGCGCGATGACCAGGTCATACGACTTGATCGCCATGTGAGCGAGAATCACGAACGCAGAAACAAATACCGGACCGAGCTGCGGAATGATGATATGCAAGTAGATCTGCCAGCTGCGCGCGCCATCGACTCGCGCCGCGCTGATCTGTTCGGCATCCACGCCGCGCAACCCGGCGAGGAACAATGCCATCACGAAGCCGGTCGTCTGCCAGACCGCGGCGATGACGACGCAGTAAATCGCCATGTCACTGTCCTTGATCCAGCCGAAAGCAAAACTTTCCCAGCCGATGTTGTGCATCGTATGCTCAAGCCCGACACCAGGATCGAGCAGCCATTTCCATGCCGTGCCGGTGACGATGAATGACAACGCCATCGGGTAGAGGAAGATGGAGCGGAACGCGCCCTCTGCCCGGATATGCTGGTCGATGAGGATCGCGAATCCCAGACCGAGTACGACGGCTACGCCGATATACAGACTCGCGAACACCCAGAGGTTACTCAGCGCGACGTGCCAGTTCTCCTGGGCGAACAGACGATGGTAGCTGGCCGTGCCTGCCCATTCGTACGACGGCATCATCATCGACGACGTGAACGAGAGATAGATCGTGAACATGATGTAGCCGTAGACACAGACCAGCACGAGGAAAACGCTGGGACTGAACAACAGCTTGGGCAGGACGCCGGCTCGCATGGATGGAGTTCCGTTTGGCCGGGCGGCGCACAAGGTCCGCCCGGGGATCTACACGATAATTATCTCGTCGTTGCGAGCTTACTGCTTGAGTGCCGAGGCCAACGCAGCCACTGCCTTCTTGTCGTCGAGCTGGCCGTTGAAGTGGCGGGTGACCACGTCATAAATGGCGTTCTTCAGCGAGGCCGGGACTGCGTGGCCATGCGCGATCGAGCCGACCAGCGTGTCCTTCTTGTTGGCTTCGGCCAGGTCCTTGATCGCCTTCTTGCCGCAGGCATCGAAGGCCGCGTCGGACACATCGATGCGCGCCGGTACCGAACCCTTGACGACGTTGAATGCCGACTGGAAACCGGGCTCCAGGATCGCCGATGCCAGTTTCGCCTGCGCGGCTTCCTTGTCGGCGCCGACCTTGAACATCACGAACTGGTCGGTATTGAACGATACGGTGCCTTGTGTCCCCGGGGTGCGAAAGCACAGAAAATCCTTGCCCGGCACCTTCTTCGCGTTCAGGAATTCACCCTTGGCCCAGTCTCCCATCATCTGGAAACCCGCCTTGCCGCTGATCACCATGCCAGAGGCGACGTTCCAGTCACGACCGGAGAAATCCTTGTCGACCAGTTTGCGGATCTGCGACATGCGCTGGAATACCTTCTCGGTGGTGGGCGAGTTGATCGCCTTCGGGTCCAGGTCGATAAAGGCCTTGCGGTAGTAGTCGATACCGCCGGTAGACATCACCACGCCGTCGAATATCGTTGCCTCCTGCCACGGCTGCCCGCCGTGCGCGATGGCGATGAAGCCAGCCTTCTGCACCTTTTCGGCATCGGCGATGAATTCGTCCCAGGTCTTGGGCTCGCTGGTGACGCCGGCTTTCGCCAGAACTTCCTTATTGGCCCAGATCCAGTTGGTGGAGTGGATATTGACCGGCGCCGCGATCCACTTGCCGTTGTACTTGGAGAATTTCTGCAGCGCGGTCGGCACCACTTTGTCCCAGCCTTCCTTGGTGGCCACTGCGTTCAGATCGGCTACCACGCCCTGTTTGCCCCAATCGAGGATGTCGAAACCGAGCATCTGCACGGCGGTTGGCGGATTGCCGGCCGTCACACGGGCGCGTACCGCAGTCATTGCGGCTTCACCACCACCGCCGGCCACCGGCATGTCGTTCCACTTTATTCCCTGCTTTTCCAGGTTGCCTTTGAGAACGTTCAACGCTGCGGCTTCACCGCCGGAGGTCCACCAGTGCAGGACTTCGACGGAATTATCTGCAGCGAACGAAGTGCCGGCGAATCCGAATGCACTTGCCATCATTGTGGCAATTAGTTTTCTACGCATGTTTTCCTCCAGTTATTTGTACTGAGAATGCCCGATTCCGGCCGGACAATTGCCGTTCTGCAACCTGCAAATGGATGGAGTCTGCAAAATCATCAGTCGAATGGACGCCCACTGGTTATTCTCCCCGATATTCGGGTTGCCGCTTCTCGCGGAAGCTGGCGATGCCCTCGCGGGCGTCCGCGGTGGTTGCAGCCAGCGCGCCTGCCATCGTTTCGAGGGCCGCTGCCAGGCCATCACCCCGGCCGGCGTCGATGATTTGCTTGGTGAGTTGCACCGATACCGGGGCAAGCTTGCAGATAGCGGCGGCAAGTTCGCCGGCACGCACCAGCACGTCGTTATCCTTCACCAGTTCGTGCAGGATGCCGATGCGCCGCGCTTCAAGCGCGTCGATACGCGTACCTGTCAGGGCGAGATACTTCACCTGGCCGGCACCGATCAGCCCGACGAGTCGCTGTGTTCCGGACCAACCCGGACAGGTTGCGATGGTCGCTTCGGGCAACCCGAATGTCGCCGATGCAACGCCAATGCGGATATCGGCTACTGTTGCAAGTTCCAGCCCGCCTCCGAGCGCGTGACCATTGATCGCCGCAATTACCGGCACGCGCAAACGCGCCCATTGCTCGAAAACCTGATGGCCGCGCCTGACCCAGCGGCGCCACATGTCGAGGGGCTCCAGCCCCGCCCAGGCATTGATGTCGGCGCCAACGCAGAACGCCTTGTCGCCGGCCGCGGTCAGAATTACGCAACGAATCCTGGCGTCGGCGTCCATGCGCGTGGCAATGTCGGCGAGCGTCTCGATCATTTCCGGCGTAAGCGCATGAAGCTTCTCCGCGCGGTCGAGAATGACGGTTGCGACCGCTCCGTCGACGTGAACTTTTATGCGATTCGGAGACGATTCAGGCATGAGCCGGCGCCTTGAGTTTCAATTTCAGCGGTGCATTGCGAAACAGCGCGGCATCCATGACCTTGAGCTGTGGATCGACCTTCAACGCGAATGCCGCCTGATCCAGCACGTCGCGCTTCAGGTCCACGCCCGGTGCGATTTCCCGCACGGTCAAACCGTCTGCGAGCAGGTCGATCACACAGCGTTCGGTGACGTAGCTGATCCTTTGTCCGCGCCGGCGCGCCATGGTCCCGCTGAAGGTGACATGCTCGACTTCGTCAACCAATTTTCTGCTCCTGCCTTCCTGCACGATCTTCAGCCTGCCTTCTCCGACTTCCAGCTTGGCACCGGCGGTGAAGAAGCCGGAAAAGACAATGCGCTTAGCGTGCGCTGTAATGTCAACGAAGCCACCGCAGCCGGCGGTCAGGTACGGTTTGGCGCCAAGCTTGGAAACGTTGACGCTGCCGTCGCGGTCGATCTGCAAGAAAGATAACAGCGCCACATCGAAGCCGCCACCCTGGAAGTAGGTGAACTGGTCTGGCGCAGAGACGATGGCGTCGGCGTTCGCCGCGCAGCCGAATGCAAACCCGAGCAGCGGAACGCCGCCGACCGCGCCCTGTTCGATGACCCAGGTCACTTCACCGTGCAATCCCTCCTCGAGCAAGATGCGCGGCACGTTGGCGGAAATGCCGAAGCCCAGGTTGACCGCGGAACCGGTGGCGAGCTCCACCGCTGCGCGCCGGGCGATCACTTTCTCGGCTCCCCACTCCTGCAGCTCGAAGCTGCTCTCCGGCCGGGCAATTTCGCCGCTGATAGCCGGGTCGTAAACCGTCTGCGTGGTCTGCATCTGTTCCGGGTCGACCACGATGTAGTCCACCAGTGTTGCCGGCACGTGCACCTGTTGCGGCTTGAGCGAGCCGGCACGGACCACGCGTTTGACTTGCGCGATGATCACGCCGCCGTTATTGCGGGCGGCCAGAGCCTGGTCCATTGCGCCGAGGAACGCACCTTCATGTTCGAAGGAAAGATTGCCGCGCTCGTCCGCAGTGGTTGCCCGCAAGATGGCCACGCGCGGCGCGATCGCCGGAAAAAACAGCCATTCGTCGTTGGCAAAGTCCACTTTCATGACGAACGGTTCCGCCGCCGCGCGCTTGTTCATCGCGCCGCCCTGGCGCGAAGGATCGACGAACGTATCGAGTCCGACCTTGGTAAGCACCCCGGGGCGTTTTGCCGCGGCGTCGCGATGCATGTCGAACAAAATACCGCTCGGCAGGTTATACGCTGCGATTTCTTCTTCGACGATCAGGCGCCAGATCTCCGGCATCGGCAATGATGATGGGCCGCTCGGATAAGAGCCGGCCAGAATTTTCTTCAACATTCCCGGACGCGCGAGATGGTCGATGCCGCGGATGCCGTACATGTCGCCAGCGGCGATCGGATGCAGCGTAGTGAGATCGCGCGGATGGCCTTCCTTGGCAAAGCGATTGCCGAGTGCGGCGAGCACCTTGTCCGGACAGCCGAGCCCACTGGAGGAACTGACGGTGACGACGTCTCCGTCCCGGACGAGCTGTGCGGCCTGTTCGGCTGAGATCAACTTGTTCATGTTCGATTCGCGATAGAGCGCTATTGGAATCGGACTGCGGTGCGGCGTCCCGTTTGGCTCGCCTCCAGCACCGCCAGCGCCGTGGCGAGTGAGCGCACTCCGTCTTCGCCGGTGGCCGAGGGAGCGCCTTCGCCACGTATGGCACCGACGAATGCACGCAGTGCGCGTGCGTAAAGGTTCTCATGATCGAGCGGGACATCGGTCTCGCCTTGGGCGTTTCGCAGCGTGACACGGCCGACGGGCCGCTGTGTCATCACGTCCCGGCCGAGGATGGATCCCTCAGAACCATGGATTTCCAGTCCGGTGCCGGCGAATTTCACGGTAAATGCGTCGTGGAGTTGTGCCAATGCATTGTTGTCGAACCGCACCGCGGCCATCACCCCGTCCTCGAGCCCGCCTTCGGCCATTCCCGCCTGCTGCGATAGCGCAACCGCCTCAACAGGTTCGGAACCAAAGATGAAGCGCAGGGTATCGGCGTCATGCACCGTAATGTCGAGAATCACACCCGCCCCGGCGGAGGGTTTGTTGAGCCGCCAGCCCTGCAGGTGAGGCGGCAAGTAAACAGCATGAAATACCCGCGCGTACAGGGGCGTGCCAATCGCGCCGGACTGAACCAGTTCGCGGATCTTGCGATGGCTGGCGGCATTGCGCAGATGGTGATTAGTCCCCATTACCACCCCGGCCTTGTCGCAGGCGGCCACCATTTCCCGCGCATCGGCCAACGTCAGCGCCAGCGGCTTCTCGCACAACACATGTTTGCCAGCCGCAGCGGCAGCCAAGGCCTGTGCTTTGTGCAGTTCGTTGGTCGTGCTGATGTACACGGCATCGACGTCCGGGTCGGCCAGCAATGCGTCGACGGACTCGTAACTGGCGGCAATGTGGTTCGCCTCCGCAAAAGCCTTGCCGCGGCCCGAATCGGTACTCATCACCGCGACGATTTCGTTGCTGGATTGGCCGCGGATCGCGTCGATCATCCATTCCCGGGCAATGGTGCTGGCACCGATCAAGCCCCAGCCAATGCGCTTTCCCACGACACCTCCCAAGTTGCCGAAAATCTCGCACTAATGGCGAGTTACCGTCTTTTGACGGCCAAAAACGTCCTAACAAAGGTATTGGAACGTTCCAATACGGACGTAAATATGGCACTATCGATAAATACTGTCAATAAATGCGGCGCGAATCTATGACGACGCCAAACAAGACCCCGAAGCGCCGGTCCGTCACGATAACCGACGTGGCAAGCGCCGCCGGAGTCTCAAAATCCACCGTCTCTCTGGTCCTTCAGAGTAGTCCCCTCATTGCGCCCGAAACAGCGGAGCGGGTGCGCAAAAGCGTCGCCGCGCTTGGCTATGTGTACAACCGGCGCGCCGCCGATCTGCGGCGGGAATCGTC
>DASWEZ010000140.1:0-8611 GCA_036394495.1 Burkholderiales bacterium | reverse complement strand
CCCGCCGCTAGGCGACCCTGGCGACTTTCATTTCGGCGGGTTCTCGCCGCAGGACGTCGCGGATCTGGGTGAGTTCCTCGACTTGCTTGCCCAGCTGCAGGTGCTGCTGTTCGAGTTGCCGGACGCGTTCCTGCAGGGTGTTGATGTCGCCCGCGACCTTGCGCAGGTTGTCGACCTTGCGCTCCAGCAGTTTCTGGTGCTCCTTGAGCTGCAGGGACAGCGGCATCAACGCGGAATTGACCCATGCATCGAGTTCGAGGCGCAGCTGGCTGAACAGTTCGCGCGCATGCGAGACCAGGCCGTTGTGAAAGCGGCGTACCAGGAAATGCTTTTCGGTCATTACATTGACCGGGTCCTTGCAGAAGCGCTCCGTGTTCTGGTGCAGCGAGTGCATGCGCAGGATGTGGCGTTCCAGGTTCAGCGCCGGCGGCGTCATCTTGGGAAAGCCGTAGCTCTTGTGGAATTCGTTGTAGACGCTGTCGACGTAGTTGCGCGTCTCCCCGGCGAACACGAGGATCTTTTCGGCCTGGCGCGAAAACGTATCGAACAGCGCCTGCATGCTGCGCATCAAGCCGGCCGTGGTCCAGCTGCCTTCGATCGACGCCAGGCTGCGGCTCATCATCTCGTCGAGGCGATCGTCCGCGAGCGTGCCGATCAGCACGTTGCCCTGCTTGAGCACCGTCGCATAGGAGCGCTTGAAGCTTTCCATGCGCCGCGCGTAGTTGCTCTTGTCCAGCTCGAGCCTGGCCAGCAGCAGTTTCGCGAGCTCCCGGTTCTTTCCGGATAACCTGGACATTTCCTGCAGCTCGCCACGCGTGCTTGCCAGCTGCGCGGTCGTGCTCTGCAGCGAAGTCTCGAGCATATTGCCGATCTCCCTGGTCACGGCGGCGCGCAGGATCTGCTGTTTCGACGGAATGATCTGCTCCGCGAGCAGGCTCTCCAGCGCTTCGATCCGGCTTTTCGCGAGCAGGGTTTCGTCGCCGCGGATGCGTGCGATCAGGGCCTTCTGCGCGGAAAGCGCAATGACGTGATCGCGCGGCAACCCGAGGATTCTCGCCGTATCGACGAGCTGGCGCTCCACGGCCGTATCGATCTGTTCGTCGGACTTCAGGTCGTCCCACATCAGGTCGATCTTGTTCAGCACGGCGATGCGGCGCGTGACGTAGCTCTGCACGTATTTTTGCCAGACCTCGAGATCGGACTTGGTGACCCCGGTGTCCATTGCCAGCAGGAACAGCACGGCGTGCGCGTTCGGGATCATGGAAAGCGTCAGTTCCGGTTCGGTGCCGAGCGCGTTCAGGCCCGGCGTATCCAGGATCACCAGGCCCTTCTTCAGCAGCGGATGCGGATAGTTGATCAACGCGTGGCGCCAGCACGGAATCTCGACTTTGCCGCCCTGTTTCACCACCACGGTCGTCGTCATGAAATCGGCTTCATCGAGCAGCCCGAGCAGGCCTGCCTCCTCCACCGTGACCGACTTGACCTGGGCGAGGCTGGACATCGCCGTGGCCATTTCCTCCTGCGAGGCCAGGTTCAGCTTGATCTTCACCCATTCGACCGGCTTGTGCTTGAGCGCGGCAATGCTGTCGTCGCCCTTGCGGGATTCGATCGGCAGCAGCTTGATGTAGGGCTCTTCGGCCCCGTCGAAAAATATTTCGGTCGGGCACATGGTCGTGCGGCCGACATCGGAGGGCAGCAGACGTTGCTTGAAATCCGAGAAGAACATCGCGTTGATCAGCTCGGTCTTGCCGCGGGAAAATTCCGCGAGGAAAGCGAGGATCATGCGATCGTTGCGCAGGCTTTCGACGAGGTCGTAAATGCGCAGGCTGCGCTGGATGTCCGCGTGGCCGTTGTTTTCCAGCCAGTTCTGATAGGCCTGGATGCAGTCGCGCAATTCGTCGCGCCACTGCTGGTATGCGGTTACCTGGTTCTCGAGATTGCTGGTCATGAGTGCAGAAGGTTTTTCACCCGCGCCAGGAGGCTAGCGGCCTGGCCGTAGATTTCGACGGTCTTGGTGCGCCCGTGACTGCCACGACGAATCATAACCCGCCCACCCGGCAGATCAAACCTGTCCGCCAGGAAGCCGACCAGCAATTCGTTGGCCTTGTCGTCGACGGCCGGCGCGGCAACACGCACCTTCAGATGTCCGCCATGCAGACCCGCGATCTCGGTGCGCTTCGCATTGGGCTGAACATGCAGAACCAGGGTCAGCACGCGGCGATCCGGATCGTAGCGATACCAGGATTCGGGCATGCCGGTTCGATCACAGCAAGCGGTTGACCGCCTGTTCCAGGGAAGCCACCGGCCACATCAGCAGTATCTGGCAAATGACCAGCACGAACAGCGGGGAAAGATCGACTCCGCCTACCGGCGGGATGCGGCGCTGGAACAGTCCGAGGAAGGGCCGCGTCAGGCTCGCGAGGACGGCGGTAGCCGGGCCGCGGGGAGCAACGAAGGAAAGGATGGCCTGCGCGAACACCGCAACCATCAGGATGTAGAGGAACAGTTTCAGCAGGCTCAGCGCCGCCAGCAGCATCACCGCGACCACCGCCATGCCCACGCCGGGCCCGAACTGATAACCCTTCAACGCGAGCACGCCGCCGACCAGAAGCAATTCCGTCAGCCACGCCAGCAATAGCGTCGACAGATCGTAACCCCACAGACCGGGAACCACGCGCCGCGTCGGGCGCACGATGAAATCGGTCAGCGCAGCCAGAAACTGCGACAGCGGATTGCGCGCCGGTGCGCGCACCGCCTGCAGATAGAAGCGCATCAGCAACGCCAGCGAAAACAAGCCGAGGAAAGTTTCGAGCAGGAAGATCAATGCCTGGTTCATTTGTTTTTCGCCGCCTAATCCCTGCCGAATTCGTCGCCGAGTTCCTTCGAACGCCTGGCTGCGGCGCCCACCGCTTCGACGATCCGGCGCTTGATATCGTCCGCTTCCATGGCTTTCAGTGCCGCTTCCGTCGTTCCCGCCTTCGATGTCACGCGTGCACGCAGTATCGCGGCAGGCTCTTCGCTGGCGGCTGCGAGTCTGGCAGCGCCGGCAAAAGTCTGAACGGCAAGCTGGTGCGCCTGCCCTTCATTCAGACCCAGTTCGATGCCCGCCTGTTCCAGCGCTTCGATGAAGTAAAAGACATAGGCCGGCCCGCTGCCGGAAATGGCCGTGACCACATCGATATCCGGCTCTTTGCTCACCCAGACCACGCCTCCGACGGCGGCGACGATGCTTTGCGCGCTGTCGCGGTCGGCCTGTTTGACGGCCGCGGTCGCAAACAGGCCGGATACACCGGACCGGATCAGGGCGGGAGTGTTGGGCATTGCGCGCACGATGCGGTCATGGCCCCCCAGCCAGCGCGCCAGATCGGCGGTACGGATGCCGGCGGCGATGCTGATGACCAGTTGTCCGCGCAGACGCGCGCTCAAATCCTTTGCCATCGAGCGCATCTGCTGCGGTTTCACCGCCAGAAGCACGGCGTCTTCGGTAATTTCGCCGTCCAACGCCGCGATGGCGCTGACGCCGAATTGTTGGTGCAGGCGCCGACGCGAATCCTCCACTACCTCTACGACGCGCAGGTCGCCGGACTTGAAGCCCTGCTGCAACAAGCCACCGATCAATGCGGTGGCCATGTTGCCGCCGCCCATGAAAAGTATGCGCATGATTTCGAATCGAAGCGGACTATCCGCCTGGGGAGAATGCGGGCGGCGCGGACAGTGCCCGCGCCGCGATCGAACCCTGTTACTTGGTTTCTGCCAGTTTCTTTGCGTTCTGCAAGCCGGCCTGATACGCGCCGATGATCGCCTTCTTGACGCTGGCGTCATCCTGGCCTGCCGGCGGATTGTCGGCCACCTTGCGCTTGAATTTACCCTTCCAGACCAGCACGGAAGTCCCTTTTGCCTTGCCGGACTTGACCAGGATGGTCGAGGAATAATCCACCACGGGCAGGGGGGAATCGCTGATGATCCGGTAGCTGTACTTTTTCTTCTTGTCGCTGAATCCGTCCAGTTCCTCGTCGAACTTGGATCCGTCTCCGGCCATGGTCAGGGTACGCACGGCGCCGACCTTGTTGTTCGCGCCGGATTTGATTTCGGCATTCGAGAAAGCCGGATGCCACTTGTGCAGGCCGTTCCAATCCTTGACCAGGCTCCATACCTTGGCTGGCGAAGCATTGATATCGATACTTTCGTTCACATTCATATAACCCGGCTTGGCCGCCAGCGCCATTCCGGGCAACGCCAGCAACAGACCGGCGGCTAAGATCCAGTTCCTTCTGTTCATTTTATGTTCCTCCATGTTCGCAGTAGTAAGCCTGCTCGTGCCGGCCGCCTTCGCGGCATCGGGCCGGCCAGTATAGGTGGGTGCCACCATTGCGGGCAAATCGCCGCCTAGGCGGGATAGGGTGGGCGTTCGCCGAAAATGGCGCGGCCGACGCGAACCAGGGTCGCACCTTCGGCCACGGCGGCCTCCAGGTCGTCGGACATGCCCATCGACAGGGTGTCCAGCGCAATGCCGCGGCTGACGATTTCGTCCTTCAACTCCCTTACCTGGCGGAAACGGGCGCGCTGCATGCCGATTTCCGGGGTCGGCTCAGGGATAGCCATCAATCCGCGCAGCCGGATCCCCGTCAGGGGGCTTATCGCTTGCGCCAACGCGAGCGTCTCTTCCGGCCGGACGCCGCTCTTGGATGCTTCGCCGCTGACATTCACCTGGATGCAGATCTGCAACGGCGGCAGACCAACGGGCCGGGAAGATGACAGACGTTCGGCGATCTTGAGGCGGTCTACCGCGTGCGCCCAGTGAAATAGCTCGGCGATCTGCCGCGTCTTGTTGCTCTGGATCGGGCCGATGAAGTGCCACTCCAGAGGGAGGAGCAGGGGCCCCGCTTGCGGGGATGCGACCCCGGCGGAGGGGCGCAAGCCGCCTTCTCTCTGCTCGCCATCCTGCTGTCCGTGCGCGGCTTGCCACTCCAGAGGCAGGAGCAGGGGCCCCTCCGGGGATGCGACCCCGGCGGAGGGGCACAGGCCGCCCTCTCTCTGCTCGCCATCCTGCTGTCCGTGCGCGGCTTGCCGCTCCAGAGGGAGGAGCAGGGGCCCCTCCGGGGATGCGACCCCGGCGGAGGGGCGCAGGCCGCCCTCTCTCTGCTCGCCATCCTGCTGTCCGTGCGCGACGTGCCATTCGAGGTTCAGCTCGGATAACGCCGTAATCTTGCCGACCGCCTCCTGCAGATAGCTTTCCCCGAAAGCGAACTGGCCGGCAGCGCGGGCTTGCGCGATTGCGGCCGGCGCGAAGATCTTGCTGACCGCAATCAGCCTGATGTCCTGCGGCGACCTACCGGTAGTTCGCGCCGCGGCATCGATACGGCTGAGTACGGCTTGCAAGCGGGCAGCTATTGTTGTCATAATTCCCTTGCATTCTTGATTGTAACCATCGAATGCAGCGAGCATTTTCGATCTGAGCCGAGGCCGCCGGCATGTCTCGTTTCCCATCTAGCCGTCGTCGGAGAATTATAAATGGACATCGCTGAACTCCTCGCTTTTGTGGTCAAGAACAAGGCATCCGACCTGCATCTTTCGGCCGGCCTGCCCCCCATGATCCGCGTGCATGGCGACGTCAGGCGCATCAACCTCCCGCCGATGGAGCACAAGGACGTGCATGCCATGATCTACGACATCATGAACGACGGTCAGCGCAAGTTCTACGAGGAAAACCTCGAATGCGACTTCTCGTTCGCGATTCCGAATCTCGCCCGGTTCCGCGTCAATGCCTTCGTCCAGAACCGGGGCGCCGGCGCCGTCATGCGGACCATTCCGTCCAAGGTACTGAGCCTGGAGGAACTGAAGGCCCCGAACATTTTCAAGGAAATCGCCAAGTACCCGCGCGGCGTGGTGCTGGTGACCGGCCCGACCGGCTCGGGTAAGTCGACCACGCTCGCGGCCATGGTCAACGACATCAACGAGAATGAGATGGGCCACATTCTCACGGTGGAAGATCCGATCGAATTCGTGCACGAGAGCAAGAAATGCCTGATCAACCAGCGCGAAGTCGGCCCGCATACGCTGTCGTTCAACAACGCACTGCGCAGCGCCCTGCGCGAAGATCCAGACATCATCCTGGTGGGCGAATTGCGCGACCTGGAAACGATCCGCCTGGCGCTGACCGCGGCCGAAACCGGCCACCTGGTGTTCGGGACGCTGCACACCAGCTCCGCCGCAAAGACGGTCGACCGGATCATCGACGTATTCCCTGCCGCGGAAAAGGAAATGGTGCGCGCGATGTTGTCGGAATCCCTGCGTGCCGTGATTTCGCAGACCCTGTGCAAGACCAAGGACGGCACCGGGCGCGCAGCGGCGCACGAAATCATGATCGGCACGCCGGCCATCCGCAACCTGATCCGCGAGGCCAAGATCGCGCAGATGTATTCGTCCATCCAGACCGGCCAGCAACTGGGCATGCAGACGCTGGACCAGAATCTGACCGACATGGTCAAGCGCAACATCATCACGAAGGAAGAAGCGCGTGGAAAAGCGGCCAACAAGGACGCTTTCAACTGACCAGCCTTAGACGGCAGGCAACACCGAATATTCGCCAGGAGTAGCAGATGGAACGAGATCAGGCCGTCAAATTCATACATGAACTGTTGCGCGCCATGGTGGCGAAGAAGGCGTCCGACTTGTTCATCACCGCCGGCTTTCCACCGGCGTTCAAGCTCGACGGCAAGATGACGCCCGTGTCGAACCAGAGCCTGACGCCACAGCACACGCAGGAACTGGCGCGCTCGCTGATGAACGACAAGCAGGCGCAGGAATTCGAAGCAACCAAGGAATGCAATTTCGCCATTAACCCGCCCGGCATCGGACGCTTCCGTGTCAACGCCTTCGTGCAACAGGCGCGTGTGGGCATCGTGCTGCGGACCATCACCACCACCATTCCCAAAATGGACGATCTCGGTCTGCCGCCGGTGCTGAAAGACGTGGCGATGACCAAGCGCGGACTGGTGATCATGGTCGGCGGTACCGGATCGGGCAAATCGACGACGCTGGCCGCGATGATCGGTTACCCCAACGAGAACAGCCACGGCCACATCATCACGATCGAAGACCCGATCGAATACGTGCATAACCACAAGAATTGCATGATCACCCAGCGCGAAGTCGGCGTCGATACCGATTCCTGGGAGGCAGCGCTGAAGAACACGCTGCGCCAGGCACCGGACGTCATTCTGATCGGCGAAGTCCGTGAGCGCGAAACCATGGAACACGCGATCGCGTTCGCCGAAACCGGCCACCTATGCATGTGCACGCTGCACGCCAACAGCGCCAACCAGGCGCTGGACCGGATCATCAACTTCTTCCCGGAAGAGCGCCGTGCGCAGCTGCTGATGGACTTGTCACTGAATCTGAAGGGCTTGGTCTCCCAGCGCCTGATACCGCTCAAGGACACCAAGGGCCGCGCGGCGGCAATCGAAATCCTGCTGAACTCGCCGCTGATCTCCGACCTGATCTTCAAGGGTGAAGTGCACGAGATCAAGGAAATAATGAAGAAGTCGCGCGAGATGGGCATGCAGACCTTCGACCAGGCTTTGTTCGACTTGTACGAGGGCGGCAAGATCGGCTACGAAGACGCGATGCGCAACGCCGACTCCATGAACGAACTGCGCCTGCAGATCAAGCTGCACGGCAAGGAAACCAAGGATCGCGACCTGACTTCGGGGGTGGACCACTTGAATATCGTCTGACGAATCGTCAGACGATATTCAGGGGCTAGGGGCTGGGGGAAACCCGTAAAGCTTCCAACCTTTTTGTTCTGGGCTTTTCTAGCCCCTTGTCCCTGCATTTCCCCTAGTCCCTGTTTTTCCCCCTAGCCCCTAGTCCCTGCACTTCCCCTAGCCCCTGTTTCTTCCGCCGCATCGCGCCGGAAACAATCTTGAATTCATAGAGCCGGCATTCGAGCGCGCCGTTGTAGAGCGGGGTGCGTTTCGACGGTGACAGGCCGATCAGTTTCGGCAGGCGCGTGTCCGCTGTGAACAGGTAAGCGCGCCAGCCGGCGAATTTCTTCTTCAGCACATCCCCCACCTGCGGATAGAACGACGCCAGTTCGTCCTGCTCGCCGATACGCACGCCGTAAGGCGGATTGGCCACGAGGACGCCTTCCGCGGCCGGTGCGGAAATCTCCAGGATGTTGGCCTGCTTGAGGCTGACTGCGTCGGCGAATCCGGCCGCCGCGAGATTCACGCGAGCCAGTTTCAGCGCTTCGCCGTACAGATCGCTGCCGAATATCGCAGGCGAAGGATTCGGGGCCGGACGGGCTTCTGCCTCCGCCTTGATGGCGTTCCATCCCGCTTCATCGAAACCGCGCAGTTTCGCGAAAGCGAATTCGCGCTTTGCTCCCGGCGCAACGCCGTGTGCGATCTGCAGCGCCTCGATCAGGAACGTCCCGCCGCCGCACATCGGGTCGAGCAAAGGCAGGTCAGGGGTCCAGCCGGAGAGTTTCAGGATGCCGGCGGCAAGGTTCTCGCGCAACGGCGCTTCCGCGGTCATCTGCCTGGCGCCCCGCTTGAAAAGGGGCTCGCCGGAGGTATCGAGATAAAGCGTGAATCGCTCCGTTTCCAGG
>DASWEZ010000139.1:0-9447 GCA_036394495.1 Burkholderiales bacterium | reverse complement strand
GCCGGTTGATGCGGATGTGCGGGGTGTTTCCGATGGTGGCAAGAATGTTGTCGGCTTTCATGGTGTCTCCGGTTCAAGGTTGTGGCGTTGCGAACGAAAGGCGAAGCATGCGCCATCTCCAATTTGGCAGGCAAGCCGTGTTGTGTTTCCGGCTTGCCGCCAAGGCGCCAATCCCTTTTTTCCTTGGCGCCCTTGGCGTACCCCTCAAGGGGTATTGAAATGAATCTTGGCGGCTAATGACAGGGCCGGCACGATACCTGCATTCCGCAGACTGCGTATCCCGTCACGACAACCCGAACAGAGCCGATCCATGAAAGTCGCCAGTCTCTATCGTTATCCGGTCAAGGGTCTTAGCCCCGAGCACCTGACGTCCGTGCCGCTTGCCGCCGGCAGCGGATTTCCGCTGGACCGCAAATACGCCCTGCTGCGCACGGAAGCCGCTTTCGATCCGGCGGCGCCGGCCTGGCTGCCGAAGGCGAACTTCGTGATGCTGATGCTGCACGAACAGGTCGCCGGCCTGCGCACCCGTTATGCGGCGCAGGGCGAACAGCTCAGCATCCGCACTGCGGATGGGCATGAGCGCGCATTCCCGCTGGGCACGCCGGCGGGCCGGGCCGCACTCGGCCGTTTCTTCCTCGAATTCATGCCGAGACGGTTGGCCGCGGAGCCGCGGCTGGTCGAGGCGGACGGCCACCAATTCACGGACAAGGCGGAAAAATATGTTTCGCTGATCAACCTCGCCAGCGTGCGCGAGCTGGAGAAACGCTGGGGCGAGAGCCTCGACCCGCTGCGCTTCCGCGCCAATATCTACATCGACGGCGCCGCACCGTTTGCGGAAATGGATTGGGTCGGACGCGAAATCGGATTCGGCAATGTATTTGCCGAAGTCATGCAGCGCAACGGGCGTTGCGCCGCGACCAACGTGAACCCGCAGACCGGCGTGCGCGACCGCGACGTACCCGGCAAGCTGCGCGCGGACTTCGGCCACAAGGACCTCGGCGTTTATCTGAAGATTACCCAGTCCGGCCTTTTGAGCGCAGGCGATCCGGTGGTGATCGAACCGGTGATGAGTGAAAACCGGAAAGCCGGCGGCGCGGCGCCGGGAAAATCAACGCCGGGCGATCCGAATCAGCTGATCTGCACGGCCTGCTATTACCTGTTCGATCCGCGCAAGCTGAACGCGGCATGGACGGCGCCGCGGGATCTGCCGGAAAACTACCGCTGCCCCGACTGCGGCGCCGGGCGCGACGCTGTTATACAACCTAAGAATTAACTCTCACCGCAGAGGATACTGACTAATCCATCAATCTCACCACGCGCCGCAAGCGGCGCGTGGTGAGAAATAAACTTCTTTATTCGCATTGGTAATAGGCGCTAGTCAGTAGGCACGACGAGGGCGGTGGAGATGATCACGCCGGGCACGACCCGGCCCATGCGCGCCCGCTTCAGGAAATAGTGCGCGAGCTTGTCGCCCTTGAGCCGGGTTTCCTTTTCCTTGTCGCCGCGCAGCTTTCCCTTGACGATCAGGTCGGGCTGATTGTGTATGACCACGGCGAACAGCTTGTCCTCTTCGTCGAGGCCCATGATATTGACGCCGCGGCCGCGCGGCTGGTACTTGAGCTCGTCGATGACGAACAGGAGCAAACGCCCGCCCGCGGACATCGCCGCCACATAGTTGCCTTTCGCGTCGTCATACTTGAACGGCTCGAGCGGCACATGGCCTTCGTCGACGGTCATGAACTCGCGGCCCGCCCTGCGATTGGAGACCATGTCGCCGATCTTCGAAAGGAAGCCATATCCCCCCGTGGTGGCGACGAGGACTTTCTGCTCGGACTTGCCGCTCAATGCGTACATGATGTGCGCGCCGTCCTGGATTTCCACCAGCGACGACGCGGGGACGCCGTCGCCGCGCGCGGGCGGCAGCTCGGCGGCGGCGACGGTGTAAGCCCGGCCCTTCGAATCGAGGAAGATCATCGAATCGACGGTGCGGCATTTGATCAGCGACATCAGGCTGTCGCCTTCCTTGAACGACAGCGACGCGGGATCGACTTCCCAGCCCTGTCGTGCCCGCACCCAGCCCTTCTTCGAGAAGATCACCGTGACCGGCTCGTCGATGACCGGCGTCTCGATCACGGCCTTCTCCGATTCCTCGATGCGCGTGCGGCGCTTGTCGCCGAAGGTCTTGACGTCTAGCTCGATCTCCGCGATCACCAGCTCGGCCAGGGCCTTCGGGTCCTTGAGGATTTTCTCGAGGCCCTTCTGTTCTTTCTGCAGGTCCTTCAGCTCCTGCTCGATCCTGATGTGCTCGAGCTTGGCCAGTTGCCGCAGGCGGATGTCGAGGATGTCGTCGGCCTGCCGCTCGGAGAGTTTGAACACCTTGATCAGTTCGGCCTTCGGATCGTCCGCGTTGCGGATGATCTTGATGACCTTGTCCACGTTCAGCAGCACGATCATGCGGCCTTCGAGCACGTGGATGCGGTCGAGCACCTGAGCGAGGCGGTGCCGGGTGCGCCGTGTCACCGTGGTAAAGCGAAAGCGGACCCACTCCGAAATGATGTCGCGCAGATTCTTGCTGGTCGGCCGGCCGTCGAGACCGACCATCACCAGGTTGATCGGGACGTTGGTTTCGAGGCTCGTCTTCGCCAGCAACAGGTTGATGAACTCGGTCTCGTCGACTTTCGACGTCTTCGGTTCGAACACGAGGCGCACCGGGTGCGTGCGATCGGATTCGTCGCGCTCCTTGTCGAGCATCGACAGCATCAACTGCTTCTCGCGCGTCTGTTCCGGCGTGAGCGATTTCTTGCCCGGCTTGCTCTGCGGATTGGTGATCGCGTCGATTTCCTCGCGCACCTTCTTCGTCGAGGTGCCGGGCGGCAATTCGTATACCACCACCTGCCACTGGCCGCGCGCGAGGCGCTCGATGTTCCAGCGCGCACGCACCCGCACGGAACCGCGGCCGGTCGTGTAAGCCTCCTTGAGTTCCGCGCGCGGCGTGATGATCTGCGCGCCGCCCGGAAAATCCGGCCCCTTGATGTGCTTCATCAGGCCGGTTACGTTCGTCTCGGGATCGCGGATCATCGCGATCGCCGCGGCAGCGACTTCGTTCAAATTATGGCTGGGGATTTCGGTCGCCATGCCTACCGCGATGCCCGATGCGCCGTTGAGCAGGATCATGGGAAGGCGCGCCGGCAGAATCTCCGGCTCCTTCTTGGTGCCGTCATAGTTCGGGATGAAATCGACGGTTCCCTGATCGACTTCGGACAGCAGCACTTCCGCGAGCCTGGTAAGGCGCGCCTCCGTATACCGATAAGCGGCCGCCTCGTCGCCGTCTCGGGAACCGAAGTTGCCTTCACCGTCGATCAGCGGATAGCGCAAGGTGAATTCCTGCGCCATCCGGACCAGGGCCTGGTAGACAGACTGGTCTCCGTGAGGATGGAAGGTCTTGAGGACTTCACCTACGACGGCGGCGGATTTCGTGCGCTTGGTCCCGGCCAGGGTATTGGTGGTCCACATCGAATAGAGGATGCGGCCCTGCACCGGCTTCTGTCCGTCGCCGAGGCGCGGAAGCGCACGGTCTTTCACAGTAGCAACCGCGTATTGCAGATATTGCGTGGAAGCGTACTTGCCCAGCGGCAGGGAATCGCCGAACTCGCCCGAAATCGGCGCGAAATGCGGCGGCAGCCCGCCGTTGCCCCCGCCGCTTGCGGCAGGCGGTGCTTCTTTCGGTTTTACTTTCTTCTCGGCCGCGGCGGAATCGCCGTTGCCGAACAAATCTTTTTGGTCAGACATAAGCGAAGGTACTGAGTGCTGCGTGCTGCTTGCTGGGAAAAAACTCTAAGTCGGTGCCGTGTGTCGGGTACTGCGTGCTGCGAAAGGGCTTAAAACCTCTGACATAAGGAAGACTTGGAACGCCCGTAAAAATCTTCGTATTCATTTCTTTTCTTTCAGCACCCAGTACGCAGCACTCAGCACCGATATCTCGATTCACGAGATATCCGCCTCGACGAGGTTCCCATAAGTCTCCATCCATTCGCGGCGTTGCGATGCGTTCTCGCGCGACATCATCATGTTGAAGATGTCCACCGAGATATTGGCGCCGACGTCGAGTGCGACCGGCAGCAGGCGCCGGGTATCGGGATTGAGAGTGGTCTCCCACAAATGCTCGGGATTCATTTCGCCGAGCCCCTTGAAGCGGCTGACGGTCCACGAATTCGGCTTGAAGCCCTCGTCCCCGAGCTTTTCCTCGATGCCGTCGAGTTCCTGCTTGTCGAGCGCGTAGAGTTTGCGCGCGGGCTTGCCCTTGCCCTGCGAATTCACGTCGATGCGGAACAGCGGCGGCTGCGCGACGTAGACATTGCCGCGGTCGATGAGCTTCGGAAAATGTTTGAAGAACAGCGTCAGCAGCAGAACCTGTATGTGCGCGCCGTCGACGTCTGCATCGGCGAGGATGATGATCTTGCGGTAGCGCAGGCCGGAGAGGTCCGGGTTGTCTGCCGCCTTGTGATGGTCGACGCCGATCGCCAGCGCGATGGCTTCGATTTCCTTGTTGGCATACAGCGTATCGGCGCTGTCCTGCCAGGTGTTCTTCGGCTTGCCCTTGAGCGGCAGCACGGCCTGGAACTCCTTGTCGCGCGCCTGCTTCGCGGAGCCGCCCGCGGAATCGCCTTCGACGATGAATAATTCGTTGCGGTCCGGATCTTCGGACGCGCAGTCGGTCAGCTTGCCCGGCAGCACGGCGACACCGGACTGCTTGCGCCGCTCCACTTTCTGCGCGGCGCGCGTGCGCGCATTGGCTTGGGCTATGACCAGCTCGGCGATGCGCTTGCCTTCGTCCACATGCTGGTTCAGCCAGAGCTCGAAAGGATCGCGCACCATCAGCGCGGTGAGCTTGACTGCATCGCGCGAAATCAACTCGTTCTTCACCTGGCCCTTGAACTGCGGATCGAGCATTTTGACCGAAAGCACATAAGACGTGCGCGACCATACATCCTCCGGCACGATCTTCAGTCCGCGCTGGCCCATCGCATGCAGATCGATGAAATTCCTGATGGCGTTGTAGACGCCTTCGCGCAGGCCGGCGACGTGTGTGCCGCCGACGCGCGTGGGAATCATGTTGACGTAGGATTCGGTGACGGGTTCGCCGTCCGGCGTCCAGGCGATGGCCCACATCGCGCCTTCGCCTTCCGCGAAGTTGTCCGATTCGGATTGCGCGGCGACGTAGCGCTCGCCGAGAAACGTGTCGGCGACGGGGTCCTGTCCTTCCATCGCGGCGGCGAAGTAGCCCTTGATGCCTTCGGGAAAATGCCAGGTCGTGATTTCGAATTTCTTGTTCTTCTCGATGCCCAGCGAGAACTTCACGCCGGGCAGCAGCATCGCCTTGGCGCGCAACAGCGCCGCGATGTCCGCGGCAACGATCTTCGGCGAGTCGAAATATTTCGGATCGGGCCAGAAGCGCACGCGCGTGCCGGTATCGCGCGGGCCGGTCGTTCCGATTTTTTTCAGTGGTTCCTTGACCTTGCCGTTGTCGGCGAACACGATGCGGTTTTTTTCGCCGTCGCGTTTGACTTCGACTTCGAGGCGCGTCGACAATGCATTGGGCACGCACACGCCCACACCGTGCAAGCCACCGGCAATGCGATACGCGGCGTCCTTGTCGGTCTTGCGGAATTTACCGCCGGAATGCAGCGTGGTGAAGATGACCTGCACGGCCGGCACTTTCTTTTTCGGATGGATGTCGACCGGGATGCCGCGTCCATCGTCGCTGACCTCCGCCGAGCCATCCTCGTAGAGCGCGACTTCGACTTTTTTCGCGAACCCGGCGAGGCCTTCATCCGCGGAATTGTCGATGATTTCGACCAGCGCGTGATTCGGGTTCACCGGATCGGTGTACATCCCCGGGCGATGCAGGATCGGGGACAGATCCTCGAGGATCTCGATATCTTCTGCAGTGTAGGCGCTGGGTTTCTTTGCCATGAGTTCCTTCAGGTCACGCCGTGCAGCAGCAGGGCCGGACCGGAAAACTGTTTTTTATCAACGCACGCGAACGCGGAACTTGCCGAAACGAAATGCGGAAGCGGCGCGCGGCACGGCGCGTATTCTAAGCCGCCCGCCGATCAACCCGCTACTTTCGCGCGTATGCGCGGCACTCGCTTCGGTTTGTCGGCCGGAACCTGCAGCGCCGGAATGGCAAGGAATTCGTCGCGCAAGAAGTCCAAAAACGATCGGACCTTGCCTGCGACAAAACGTGCGGAGGGATAGAGCGCATGGATTTCCACCGGCGCCGGCGCATAGTCCGCCAGGACCCGCACCAGGCTGCCGTTGTCGAGGTCATGCTGCACGAACACGCTGGGCATGTTGGCGATGCCGATCCCTTCGAGCGCCGCCGAGCGGATGGTCAGCGCGCTGTTGGCGCGGAAATCGCCGGCCACGCGCAGCGTCGTCTGGCCTTTCGGCCCGCCGAACTGCCATTCGTTGGTGAAAAGGTAGTTATAGGTGATGCAGTTGTGGGACATCAGGTCTTCCGGCGACTGCGGCACCCCTCGCGCGCGCAGGTAGGCCGGGCTGGCGACGCAAACCCGCATGACCCTGCCGACACTCCTGGCGACGACCTGGGAATCGGACAACTCACCGAAACGGATGGCGACATCGATACCCTCCTGGACCAGGTCCACGTAGCGGTCATTCAGCGTCAGGTCGATCGAGAGTCCGGGATAGAGCCGGCGGAAGCGGAAAACCAGCGGCAGCATATATAGCTGCCCGAATGCCACCGGCGCATTCACGCGCAACAAGCCGGTGGGGCTGTTTTGCAGCTCGGTCAGGCTGCCTTCCAGGTCGGTTATCTCATCCAGGATGTGGCGGCAGCGGTCGTAATACTTGCGGCCGGCCTCGGTAGTGCTTAGCTGGCGGGTCGTGCGGTTCAGCAGGCGTACGCCCAAATGTTCTTCCAAAGCAGTGAGTTGCTTGCTTATGGTGGGCTGAATCGTCCCCAGTTCCCGGGCCACGGCCGAAAAGCTTCCGGTTTCAACGACCCGGACATAAAGGCGCATTTGATATAACCTATCCATACAGGCGCTAAGTTATCACTTTTTTTGCATAAATCCTATTCGATTTTGATCTCTAGTGGTTTTCCGAGCATAAGCCTAAAGTGCATACCGTCACTTATGCAATTAATGGAGATAAACATGAAATCGCTATTCGAATCACTGCTCCGCCTGTATGAATTCGATGGTCCCGCGCCTGCGGCATCCAAATCCAAGGCGCAGGAAAGTGTCGAAAAGCGTTTGCTGGATTTGCCGACGAAGGACGACAGCACCTTCCCCTACCTCCCCTAACCTAATCGGATCAGGGATTTAGGAGCCGCTCATTGTCCCGGGAAGTCTTGGGCGGCAGGCAAAACGGTCCTCCCCCACGTAACTTCTCTCCTCCTCTTGAATTACGTGGTTTACGAGGGGCGCGCAAGCGCCCCTCTTTTTTTTGTCTCGGGAAATCCAGCCTGCTAGTGCTTACTTCGGCGACGCGGGCCGTGTGGCCTGAATGCCGTACTTCGCTGCCCAGGAAAGGCCCGCCCAGGTTTCTGCCTTGGGCCGATATTCGCAACCGACCCACCCGCCATAGCCAAGTTCGTCCAGCAGGTCGAACAGGTAGGGGTAGTTGATTTCGCCGACCGTCGGTTCATGGCGGCCGGGAACCCCCGCTATCTGCACATGCCGCAGCAGGCCGATGTTCTCGCGGACGGTCTCCGCGAGATTTCCTTCGAGCATTTGCATGTGATAGAAATCCAGGTGCAGCAGCAGATTGCGGCTGCCGACCTCCTCGAGGATGCGCCGCGCCTGATCGGTGTGGTTCAGGAAATAGCCATGCATGCCCTGGGTCGTATAGCTCGGCCCGTTCTGCACGATGCCCATTTTTTTGTTGATCGGCTCGATGACGCCAACGATGCCGTGACCCTCGAGCATCGAAGCCGCGTGGCGCAGGTTCGATACATAGGTGCGCTCGGCCGCCTTGTAGTCTTCACCCGGCCCAACCACGCCGGCCATCAGATGCACGGTATCGCAATCCAGCGCCTTGCCGTACTCGATTATTTTGGCCAGGCCGTCGCGAAATTCTTTTTCCCGCCCGGGCACGGCCGCGAGCCCGCGGTCTCCGCGCCCCCAATCGCCCATCGGCGCATCGAACAACACCATTTGCAGCGCATTGGCGCGCAAGTGCGCGGACAACTCCGCAGTCGGATAGTCGTAAGGCACCTGGAACTCGACCGCCTTGAAGCCGGCCGCGGCCGCCGCTTCGAAGCGATCGAGAAAAGGCAGTTCACTGAACAGGTAATGCAGATTAGCGGCAAATTGAGGCATGTGGTCGGAATCTCCCTGTCATATTCAAGCCGGATAAAGTTGCGCCGACGTGTAAGTACGTGCTAGCGATTGCAATGCAATCCATGTATACACTCGGCTCACGAATCGAAAGTTAGCATCCACTCCTTCGTTACTCCAATCGGAGAATGGTCGTGGGAAAAAAGGGCATCAAGAAATCGGGCGCGGACGGCAAAGCCAGGAAGCGCGGGAAGAAAAAGAAATCAACCACCTCTCCGATCGAGGACGCGCTCGCGTGTCCGCCCACGGCAGAATTCTTCCATGAACTCGTCGTCGGCAACGGCATCGGCGAACACGCCGTCGAGGACGCGACCGAAGCTTATCGCAAAGCCTGGGAGTCGCGCCGCGAGAAAGCGCTCGAGGCCGCGCAGAAGCACGAGCATGACGGCGGCAAGGACTGCGGCGCCGGTGAACACTTGATCCTTGGACCTTTTTTCGGTCCGCAGTGCTGGCGCATCGAAGACGAGGATCCGCAACGGGCGACGACCTGGAGCTGGCTCGGCTTTCAATCGGTGCACTTCTGCCGCAAAAACTAACCCTTCAGTCAGCAACGACAAATAGCGCAAGCATCCGTCGCAACAACGCAAGTACTTCGCGAATTTATTTTTGCTTTGTGATATCCACAAAATCTGTGGATAACCTTGTGGATGGCCCGCCGCATTCTCCGCAAATCCGTATTGCAGCTTGTCTCCTCCTTAGTGCTGCTTAATTTTTCAGCAACCGCGTTGCTGAGATAAAATTGTCGAAGAAAAAAATTCAAAAAGGGATTTCCAGCTCATGCGTATCACCGACATCCATACCATTCCCGTCGAAGTCAAACTTCCCAAGGCGGTTTACGACGCCAACTATACGATGGCGACGAAGCCCGCGCTACTCGTCGAAGTCGAAACAGATCAGGGCCTTGTCGGTTTGGGCGAGGCTGCGCATTTCGGCGGACCGATGGCATCGACTGCGCAAGTCATAGAGCATGAATTGCGCAACTATCTGATCGGACAGGATCCGCGCAACATCGAATACCTGTGGGAGCTGATGCATCGTCGTGCATACAAGCATGCACGCGGGGGCATCGTGATTGCGGCGA
>DASWEZ010000138.1:0-35904 GCA_036394495.1 Burkholderiales bacterium | reverse complement strand
GGTGATGCCCGCAAACAGGGTCAGCGCCCAGGCCAGCAGGGGAATGTCGGCGCGCGCGACATCATAGGACTCCATGGCCCATACCAGCCCTGCGATCAGGCCAGCCGCGGCGGGGCTTGGCATGCCCTGAAAGTAGCGCTTATCGACCACGTCGATGTTGGTGTTGAAGCGTGCCAGGCGCAATGCCGCGCAGGCGCAATAGACGAACGCGGCGAACCATCCCAGCTTGCCCATGCCTTTCAGCGACCATTCGTAGATCACCAGCGCCGGCGCGGCCCCGAAGGAAACCATGTCGGACAGGCTGTCGTATTCGGCGCCGAATTCGCTCTGCGTGCGGGTCAGCCGCGCCACCCTGCCGTCGAGACCGTCCAGCACCATTGCCGCGAATATGCCTTGCGCCGCGAGTTCGAACTGCAGGTTCATTGCCTGCACGATGGCGTAAAAGCCCGCGAACAGCGCACAAGTGGTGATGGCATTGGGAAGCCAGTAGATGCCGGTGCGGCGAATGCCGGTACGGCTGAGCCATCGGGTCTTCGGGACGGGATGGTTCATGGCCGGCTCACACCCTGGCAGGCAGCCGCGCCAGGATGGTTTCCCCGGCAAAGACCTTGTCGCCCACCGCGGCCTGCGGCTTGGCCTCGAGGGGAAGATACACGTCCACGCGGGAACCGAAGCGGATGAAACCGAAGCGCTGTCCCTTCTTCAAGCGGTCCCTGGTCTGCACGTAACACAGGATGCGGCGCGCGATCAGCCCCGCCACCTGCACACAGGTTACTTCCGCTCCGCTGTCGGTATGAATCCACAATGCATTGCGCTCGTTCTCGAGCGACGCCTTGTCGAGCGCGGCGTTCAGGAAGCGGCCGCCGAAATACCAGCCCTTCCTGACCTCGCCATCGACCGGGCTGCGATTCGAGTGCACGTTGAACACGTTCATGAACACGCTGATCTTCAGCGCATCCCGATCCAGGTAGGGGTCCCTGGTCCTTTCCACGACGACGATGCGTCCATCGGCGGGGGAAACCACCGCATCCGCATCGGCGGGAACGGAACGCGGCGGATCGCGGAAGAATTGCAGGATGAACAGCGTTGCCAGCCAGAACGGAATCGACCACCAGCCCCAGCCGCTGGTGGCCACGATCGACAGGACGCCTGCAGCCGCCAGAAACGGCCAGCCCTCCTTGGCAATGATGGGGTGGGGGTAGGACGTCACTGCGTTCGCCCGGCGACGTGTGACGGGTGACGGGTGACGAGAAACAACTTTGCCCCTTCCGCCGCGTAAACGCGTCGCACCGAAAACCTGTTCAGGCTTGAGGTTTCACTTGTCACGCGTCACCTGTCACTTGTCGTTTGTCACCCGTTATGGCCGAAGGCCGCATCCCTTGAGGGGCGCATGTCACTAGTTTTTCGTCTTGTCGACCAGGCGGTTGGCCTTGATCCAGGGCATCATCTCGCGCAGCTTGCCGCCGACGACTTCGATCTGGTGCTCGCGGCCTATGCGGCGCATGGCGCCCAGCTTGGTGGCGCCGGTCTTGTTCTCGAGCAGGAATTCCTGGGCGTATTGCCCGGTCTGGATCTCCTTGAGGATCTTGCGCATTTCATTGCGCGTTTCCTCGGTGATGATGCGCGAGCCGCGGGTGAAGTCGCCGTATTCCGCATTGTTCGAAATCGAATAACGCATGTTGGCGATGCCGCCCTCGTAAATCAGGTCGACGATCAGCTTGAGTTCATGCAGGCATTCGAAGTACGCCATTTCGGGCGCGTACCCCGCTTCGACCAGTGTCTCGAAGCCGGCCTGGATCAGTGCGGTAGTGCCGCCGCACAGCACGACTTGTTCGCCGAACAGGTCGGTCTCGGTCTCTTCGCGGAAATTGGTCTCGATGATGCCGGCCTTGCCACCGCCGATCGCCGCGGCGTAGGACAGCGCCAGGTCGCGCGCCTTCTTCGACGGATTCTGGTGGATTGCGATCAGCATCGGCACGCCGCCGCCTTGCGCGAACGTCGAGCGCACGGTGTGGCCCGGCGCCTTGGGCGCAACCATCACCACGTCGAGGTCGGCGCGCGGCACGACCTGTCCGAAGTGGATGTTGAATCCGTGCGCAAAGGCCAGTGCCGTGCCTTTCTTGAGGCTGGACTCGACCTCCTTGTAGACGGCGCCGATATTCTCATCAGGCAGCAGGATCATGACGAAATCGGCGTTCTTCACGGCGTCGGACGGCTCCTTCACATCGAAGCCGGCCTTCTTGGCCTTGTCCCAGGAAGCACCGCCCTTGCGCAGGCCGACCGTCACCTTGACGCCGGAATCCTTGAGGTTGAGCGAATGGGCATGGCCTTGCGAACCGTAACCGAGAATCGTGACTTTCTTGCTCTTGATCAGACGCAGGTCTGCGTCCTTGTCGTAAAAAACTTTCATGTCTGCCTCGTGTGTTAAATGCGGTGATGGGTGAGGGGTAAGGAGTGAGGGGTGATGGGCAACGCTCTGGCTTTCCGCCTCGCTCCTCACTAGACTTTTAGAATGCGCTCGCCCCGGCCGATACCCGAGGCGCCCGTGCGCACTGTTTCCAGGATGGCGCCTTGTTCGAGCGCTCCCAGAAATGCGTCGAGCTTCGCTCCGGTGCCGGTGAGCTCGATGGTGTATGCCTTGTCCGTTACGTCGAGGATGCGGCCGCGAAAGATGTCCGCCATGCGCTTCATCTCTTCGCGGTCCTTGCCCGAGGCGCGCACCTTGACCAGCATCAGTTCGCGCTCGATGTGGTCGCCGTCGGACAGATCCACGACCTTCACGATATCGATCAGCTTGTTCAGCTGCTTGGTTATCTGTTCGATCACGTCGTCGGAACCGGAGGTCACGACCGTCATGCGCGACAACGACGGATCTTCGGTGGGCGCGACGGTCAGCGACTCGATGTTGTAGCCGCGCGCGGAGAACAGGCCGGCCACGCGCGACAGCGCGCCCGGCTCGTTCTCCATGAGTAGGGAGATGATGTGCCGCATACTTGAATTAAACTAGGATCATTTCCGACAGGCCTTTGCCCCCGGGCACCATCGGAAAAACGTTTTCGGTCTGATCGGTGATGAAGTCCATGAACACGAGGTCGTTCTTGCGGCTGAACGCCTCTCTGAGCGCCGGCTCGACATCCTCCGGCTTGTCGATGCGCATGCCGACGTGGCCGTAGGACTCGGTCAGCTTGACGAAATCGGGCAACGCATCCATATAGGACTCGGCGTAGCGGTTGCCGTGGAAGAACTCCTGCCACTGCCTGACCATGCCCATGTAGCGATTGTTCAGGTTCACGATCTTGACCGGCAGGCGATACTGCTTCGCCGTGGACAGTTCCTGGATGCACATCTGGATGCTGGCCTCACCAGTGACACAGGCGACAGTCGCTTCCGGATGCGCGAGCTGGACGCCCAGTGCGTAAGGCAGGCCCACACCCATCGTGCCCAGGCCGCCGGAGTTGATCCAGCGCCGCGGCTTGTTGAACTTGTAGAACTGCGCGGCCCACATCTGGTGCTGGCCGACATCCGAGGTCACGTACATGTCCATGTCCTTGGTCAGCTCATAGAGCTTCTCGACCACGGACTGCGGCTTGATGATTTTCGAGTTGCGGTCGTACTTCAGGCAATCGCGGCCTCTCCATTCGCCGATCTGGTCCCACCAGGTCTTGACCGCGACCGGGTCCGGGCGCTCCTTGCCCGCTGCCAATTGGCGGTTCATTTCCTGCAGGACTTCCCTGACGTCGCCGACAATGGGCACGTCCACGCGTACGCGCTTGGATATCGAGGAGGGGTCGATGTCGACGTGGATGATCCTGCGTTCTTCCTGGAAGAAATGCTTCGGGTTGCCGATCACGCGGTCGTCGAAGCGCGCGCCGATGGCCAGCAGCACGTCGCAATTCTGCATCGCCATGTTGGCTTCATAGGTGCCATGCATGCCGAGCATGCCGACGAACTGCGGATCGGTGGCCGGATAGCCGCCCAGTCCCATCAACGTGTTGGTGCAGGGAAAGCCCAGCGTATGGACCAGTTGCAGGAGTTCCGGTGCCGCGTTGCCGAGCACGACCCCACCGCCGGTGTAAATCATCGGTCGCTTGGCTTCCAGCAGCAGATTGAGCGCCTTCCTGATCTGGCCGCTGTGCCCCTTGACCACCGGGTTATACGAGCGCATCGACACCGATTGCGGATAGAAGAAGTTCGTCTTCGCGGTCTGCACGTCCTTAGGGATATCCACCAATACCGGGCCGGGCCGTCCGGTGGCGGCAAGGTAGAACGCTTTCTTCATCGTAACCGCGAGGTCCTTGATGTCCTTGACCAGGAAATTGTGTTTGACGCAGGGACGCGTCACGCCGACGGCGTCCACTTCCTGGAAAGCATCCTGGCCGATGGCATGGGTCGGTACCTGTCCGCTGATGATGACGACCGGGATGGAATCCATGTACGCGGTCGCAATGCCGGTGACCGCGTTGGTCACGCCGGGGCCGGATGTCACCAGCACCACGCCGACCTTCTCGGTAGAGCGGGCATAGGCGTCCGCCGCGTGTACCGCTGCCTGCTCGTGGCGTACCAGAATGTGTTTTACCTTCTCCTGCTTGAAGATTTCGTCGTACAGGGGCAGGACCGCGCCGCCCGGATAACCGAACATGAATTCGACGCCTTCTTCCGCAAGGCATCGCATCGTGATTTCGGCACCGGACAATTCGGTGGTAACGCCGGCAGTCAGTTCCATGGAAACACCCGAAAAAAACAACTAGTTGAGATTGTGCGGGGGAAAACTTCGCAAGATACCGGCATCGACAATGCCGGTCAAGGAAAGGGCGGACGGCGCAACCGCTGCCGCACAGGGGCGTCCGTGAGCTTTTTGGCGCTACTGGCGGGCGCGGATCCAGCGTTTCCAGGCGTCAAACAGCCTGGCTTCGCGGGCCGCTATGGCGGACCGCTTCCACAGCGTGTCAGTCCAGAAATCGTCCTGATGCAGGGTGCACATGAAACCGCCGGCCTCCTCCAGGATCAGCGAACCGGCGGCGTAGTCCCAGAGCTTTTGTCCTCCATGCAGGTAGACATCGAAGCGCCCGGCAGCGACATAACACCATTCCAGGGTACTGGCGCCGAAGTTGCGCTGTGACGAATACGGCGGCTCGGCCACCAGTTCGCGCGCAAGCCCGGGCGGAAGACGCTTGAAATCGACCTGCGCCATGGAATTGCGCAGATGCGGGACATGCTCCTTGATCGGCAGCCGCTCGCCGTTGAGAAATGCCCCGGCGCCCTTCTCGGCGTAAAACACTTCGTCGGCGATCGGATCGTAGACCACACCGAGCACGCTGCGCCCGTTGATCATCAACGCCACCGATACGGCGAAATAAGGCAGCCCGTTGACGAAATTCGACGTGCCATCGATCGGATCCACGCACCACAGCCCTTCCGTGCCGGCCAGCCAGTACTCGGCCTGCTGCTCGGGCGTCATTTCCTCGGCCACGATCGGGCCGGAATAGATCTTCGGCAGGACGCGCGACAAGGCCTCCTGCGAGGCCAGATCGGCCTCGGTGAACAGGCTGCCATCGGATTTGCGCTGCTGCGCGACCTTCAGATAACGCGGCATGACTTCCTGCGCCGCGACTTCCCGCACGCAGGCGATCACCTCCTCGAGCATGCCCCGCTCCGGCCTGGCTAGCGCTTCCATTTGATGGAGCATCCGATGCTGGGGATCTGCTCGACCGGGCCACGACCGGTTTGCGCGACGGTCTTCATGGCCTCGAACAGATCGCGCCGTGCACTGCCCACCGGCGCGGTCTTCGACGCGTCCAGGCGGCCGCGATACTGCAGCTCGAGATCGCGGTTGAAGCCGAAGAAATCCGGTGTGCATACCGCGCCATAGGCACGTGCGACTTCCTGGGATTCATCGAACAGATAGGGAAACGGGAATTTCAGGTCACGGGCCACGCGCTGCATGTTCTCGAACGAATCTTCCGGATAATCGTCGGGATCGTTGGCGCTGATCGCAACTGCATCGATGCCGAGGGTTTTGAGTTCGACGCAATCGCGGATCAGACGTTCGCGTATCGCTTTGACGTAGGGGCAGTGATTGCAGATGAACATCACCAGCAATCCGTTCGTTGCGCCCATGTCCGCCCGCTTGTAACGCTTGCCATCGGTGGCGGGCAGATCGAAATCACGCGCCTTCCAGCCGAAATCGCAGACAGACGGTTGGGCGGCCATTCTCAGGCCCCCGGCCCGGTTGGAACACCCGCAGAAACGTTCGAAGCCCTTTTATAAACTCTGAGACAGACCCGATTGTGCATGGCAAAATCTTAGCATGGATAAAGACTTAGACAAAAAACTCACGCCCAAGTCGGGCGCGCGGTTCCATTTCCACGGCAAGCTCGGCAATGGCTCGGAAGTCCGCCTGCACCCGGATGCGGCCCATCATGCGGTACGGGTGTTGCGGCTCGCCGTGGGCGAGCCCGTGGTGTTGTTCGACGGACTGGGCGGCGAATTCGAGGCGCGCATAACGCGCATTGACCGCGGCGACGTATCGGTCAAGACCGGCGCGCATCTGGACATCGAGCGCGAGTCCCGCTTGCATGTCCGGCTGGTGCAGGGGCTGTCGAGCGGCGATCGCATGGACATCACGGTGCAGAAGGCCGTCGAACTGGGCGTTGCCGCGATCCAGCCCGTTGCCACGGAGCGCAGCGTCGTCAAACTCAAGGACGAGCGCGCGCAACGCCGCGTCGAGCACTGGCAGAACCTGGTAATCGCGGCATGCGAGCAATGCGGCCGCAATCGCGTGCCGGAAGTCGCCGCCGTGCTGGGCCTGCCCGAATGGCTGGCGCAAATCGAAATGCCCGCGCCGGCCGATGAAGTCCGCCTGCTGCTGTCGCCCGGCGCCGCCCAGTCGCTCAGGGAACTGGCGCCGGTTGCACGCATGACGCTGCTGGTCGGCCCGGAAGGCGGCTTGTCGCGGGTGGAAACGCAACTCGCGCAATCGCGTGGATTCATGCCGGTACGGCTCGGCCCGCGCATCCTGCGCACGGAGACCGCGGCGCTCGCCACGCTGTCCGCCATCCAGGCGCTCTGGGGGGATTTCTAAAAGGTCGCTGCTATACTTCGCCGTCCCGTTCCCGACCAGACCGAACGCATAAAAACATGGAAATCAAGAACAGCAGCTTCATCGTCACCGGCGGCAGTTCCGGACTCGGTGCGGCCACCGTCGAAATGGTGGTCGCCGCCGGCGGGAATGCGATCATCGCCGACGTCAACAAGGCGCAGGGCGAGGCACTGGCCGGCAAGCTTGGCAAGCAAGTGCGTTATGTCGAGTGTGACGTGACCCGCGAGGACCACGGCAAGGCGGCCGTAGCCGCCGCGCTGAAGGAATTCGGCGGCCTGCAGGCACTGGTCAACTGCGCCGGCATCGCCATCGGCGAAAAAACCGTCGGCAAGGAAGGCCCGCATTCGCTGGAAAAATTCGCCAAGGTCATTGGCATCAACCTGATCGGCACTTTCAACATGATCCGGCTGGCGGCAGACGCGATGTCGAAACAGCAGCCCAACGCGGCTGGCGAGCGCGGCGTGATCGTCAATACGGCCTCGGTG
This sequence comes from Burkholderiales bacterium, assembly GCA_036394495.1. GTDB lineage: Bacteria > Pseudomonadota > Gammaproteobacteria > Burkholderiales > JACQAP01 > JACQAP01. The sequence goes on along the minus strand of DASWEZ010000138.1, from coordinate 28,320 downwards.
GCCGCGTTCGACGGTCAGATCGGCCAGGCGGCGTACTCCGCATCCAAGGGCGGCATCGTCGGCATGACGCTGCCGATCGCGCGTGATTTATCGCGCAGCGGCATCCGCGTGATGACCATCGCACCGGGCATATTCGAAACGCCGATGCTCATGGGCATGCCGCAGGAAGTGCAGGATGCACTAGGCAAGATGGTGCCGTTCCCGCCGCGCCTGGGCCGCCCGGCCGAATACGCGCAACTCGTCAGGCAGATCGCAGAGAACGAGATGTTGAACGGCGAAGTGATCCGGCTCGACGGCGCCATCCGCATGCAACCGAAATAAGGCCTTCGCCAACCGACATGCAAGCCACCCAGCAAGCCAATTTCGTACGCTGGTTCCGCGCCGCCGCGCCCTATATCCATGCGTTTGGCGGGCGCACCTTCATCATCGCCTTCGGTGGCGAAGTCGTGGCGGACGGCTCCTTCGTCTCGCTCACGCACGACTTGAACCTGCTCGCCAGCCTTGGCGTGCGCCTGGTGCTGGTGCACGGCGCACGGCCGCAGATCGATGCGCAGCTCAAGGCGGCGGGCTTGAAAACGCAATACGTGAGGGGAATCCGCGTCACCGATGAACATGCGCTGGCCAGCGTGAAACAGGCGAGCGGCCAGGTGCGCGTGGAGATCGAGGCGTTGCTGTCGATGGGGCTGCCGAATTCGCCGATGGCCAATGCCGACATCCGCGTTGCATCGGGCAACTTCGTCACCGCGCGGCCGCGCGGCGTCGTGGACGGGGTGGACATGTGCTACACCGGCGAAGTGCGCAAAGTCGACGCGGATGCGATCAACACCCGCCTTGACGACGGCGAACTGGTGCTGCTGTCCCCGCTCGGCTACTCCCCCACCGGCGAGATTTTCAACGTGACGCTGGAAGACATTGCCGCGGAAACCGCCATCGCGCTGGGTGCGGAAAAACTTGTGTTCATGATGAACGAGCCGGGACTGAAGGGCAAAAGCGGCCGGCTGCTGCGCGAACTCACGGTGTCGGACGCGGAGAAACTGCTGCGCAAGGGACAATCGCTCTCCGACGATGCCAGGCTGTATCTGCCACATGCGATCAAGGCTTCCAAGGGCGGGGCCGCGCGCGTGCACATGATCAGCCGTCATGCCGACGGCGCGCTGCTGCTGGAATTGTTCACCCATGACGGCATCGGCAGCATGCTTACACGCGATCCGCTGGAGCAGATGCGCGACGCGACCATCGAAGACGTCGGCGGCATCCTGCGCCTGATCGAACCGCTCGAGGCCGACGGCACTTTGGTCAAACGTTCGCGCGAACTGCTCGAGATCGAGATTTCGCGGTTCAGCGTGCTGGAACACGACAAAGTCATCGTCGGCTGCGCAGCGATCTATCCTTTCGCCAACGAGAAATCGGCGGAACTCGCCTGCGTGGCCGTGCATCCGGACTATCGCGACTTCGGCGCCGGGGAGCAGTTGCTGAAATGGATCGAGGAAAGGGCGAAGAAGCAGCGCGTCAAGCGGCTGTTCGTACTGACCACGCGCGCCGCCCACTGGTTCATCGAGCATGGCTTCGTCGAGGCCGACGTGAGCAGCCTGCCGAAGCAGAAGCAGGCCTTGTACAACTACCAGCGCCGCTCCAAGGTCCTGATCAAGCCGATCTAGGCATCGCTGCGCCGTGAGGCATCGGGCGCAGCCTATAATAATAAACAGGTCGAGAATTTTTGCGGCTGATACCTGTCACAAAGATGTAACCAAAGCGCCGCGAAATCAATCTAACCTGTTGATAGATAAAAAATGGCAAGGACGGTGAAGTGCGTCAAGCTCGGCCGGGACGCCGAGGGGCTGGATTTCCTCCCCTTCCCCGGAGAACTGGGCAAGCGCGTATTCGAGAACGTTTCCAAAGAGGCTTGGAAGGGCTGGCTCGAACACCAGAAGATGCTGGTCAACGAGAACCGGCTGAGCCTCGCGGATCCAAAGGCACGCAAATACCTCATGGAACAGACCGAGAGCTATTTCTTCGGTCAAGGGGCCGATGCGGCTGCGGGTTACGTTCCGCCACCGAAGGGCTAGCTTAAGTCACTAGTCGCGCCAGGCACAGGCAGGTCCGGCGCCGCCCTTCTCCGTTCGCCTCTGAAGACCGGGGAGCAGAAAATTACCAAAGCGGGACCCAACAAGGCGGAGTCGGCCGACCGCGCCGCCACCCTTGCGCCGGAAAAGGCAGCCAGGAAGCGGGCTGCGCTCATCGCCGACAAATCGGGCAAGATCAGGCGCTCCAATCCCCAGCTCTATCTGAACCGGGAACTCGCCCAGCTCGAATTCAACCACCGGGTACTGGCGCAGGCCGAGGACGCAGAGGTGCCGTTGCTCGAACGGCTGCGCTTCCTGTGCATCGTCAGCAACAACCTCGACGAGTTCTTCGAGATCCGCGTCGCGGGACTCAAGGCGCAGATCGAACTCGGCGCCGACTTCACCGGCCCGGACGGCGCTTCGCCCTCGCAGGTATTCCGCGAAGTTTCGCTGCGCGCGCACGAACTGGTCGCGCGCCAGTATCAACTATGGAATGAGGAACTGCTGCCGCAGCTGGCAGCCGAAGGCATCCGCTTCCTGCGCCGGCGCGACTGGAACGACGCGCAAAAAGCGTGGATCAAGGCGTTCTTCCTGAAGGAGATCATGCCGGTGATGACGCCGATCGGCCTCGATCCGGCGCATCCTTTTCCGCGCATCCTCAACAAGAGCCTGAACTTCGCGGTCCAGTTGTCCGGCAAGGACGCATTCGGCCGCAACTCCGGTTTCGCGCTGGTGCAAGCGCCGCGCGTGCTGCCGCGGGTAATCATGCTGCCGAGCGAAGTTGCCGGCACCGACCACGGCTTCGTATTCCTGTCGTCGATCATTCATGCGCATGTCGACGAGTTGTTCTCCGGCATGGAAGTGCAGGGCAGCTACCAGTTCCGCGTCACCCGCAACAGCGACCTGTTCGTTGACGAGGAAGAAGTGAAAAACCTGCGTATCGCATTGCAGGGCGAATTGCCGCAGAGGCATTTCGGCGATGCCGTGCGGCTCGAGGTCGCCGACCTGTGTTCGCCGGTGATTTCGGATTTCCTGCTGCAGCAGTTCAACCTGACCGCCCAGGATCTCTATCAGGTCACCGGGCCGGTCAACCTGGTCCGCCTCATGCAAGTTCCCGACTGGGTGGATCGCCCCGACCTCAAGTTCCCGGCTTTCACCCCCGGCTTTCCCGCCGCGCTCACCAAAGTTCCGGATGTTTTTTCCGCCATCCGCAAGGGCGACATCCTGCTGCATCATCCTTACCAGTCTTTCAGGCCGGTCATCGGCTTCATCCAGCAGGCGGCCATCGATCCCGACGTCGTCGCCATCAAACAGACTGTCTACCGCACCGGCGCCAACTCCGAACTGATGCAGGCACTGCTCGAGGCCGCCCGCAACGGCAAGGAAGTCACCGTCGTGGTCGAACTCATGGCGCGCTTCGACGAGGAAGCCAACATCAACTGGGCCGCGAAGCTGGAGGAGGTCGGCGCCCACGTCATCTACGGCGTCGTCGGGCACAAGACCCACGCCAAGATGTCGATGGTGTTGCGCCGCGAGGAAGACGGGCTGCGCCGCTATGTACACCTGGGCACCGGCAACTATCACGCCCGCACCGCCATGTCGTATACGGACTTCGGCCTGTTCAGCTGCCATGAGGAAATCGGCGCCGACGTGAACGAAGTGTTCATGCAACTCACGGGTCTGGGAAAGGCGGGCAAGCTCAAGTACCTGTGGCAGTCCCCGTTCACGCTGCATGCGCAGATCCTGGCGGCGATCCGGCAGGAAGCGGAGCACGCCCGCGCGGGGAAGGAGGCCGGCATCATCGCAAAGATGAACGCGCTGCTCGAACCCGAAATCATTTCCGCGCTGTACGAAGCATCGATGGCCGGCGTGCAGGTCGATCTCATCGTACGCGGCGTGTGCGCGCTGCGGCCCGGCATTGCCGGCCTGTCGGAAAACATCCGCGTGCGTTCGGTCATCGGCCGTTTCCTCGAACACCATCGCGTGTTTTATTTCAAGAGCGCAGACAGCGTGCTGCTGTCCAGCGCGGACTGGATGGATCGCAATTTCTTCCGCCGCGTGGAAGTGTGCTTCCCCGTGCTCGATGACAAGCTGAAGAAGCGGGTGGTCGACGAGTCGCTGAAAACCTATCTCGCCGACGTCGGCGAAGCCTGGGAGATGGACGGCGAAGGCCGCTACCAGCGCAAGAAGACCGCGCATGGCAAGCGCGAAGCGGCGCAGGCGGCCTTGCTCGCCAAGCTTTCGTCCGGCCCGGCACCGGCCTGAATCCAGGGTGCGTGCGCTCCTTCGCGGCCATGCCGGGCCCGGATTTTCCCCACGAGGAGGATGAAATGGACCTGATCCTGTGGCGTCATGCGGAAGCCGTCGACGGTGCGCCCGACCTGACGCGCAAACTGACCGCGAAGGGACAAAAACAGGCCGAACACGTTGCGCACTGGTTGCGCCCGAAGCTGCCGAAGCAAACCCGCATCATCGTCAGTCCGGCCCAGCGGACGCTGCAAACCGTCAAAGCACTGACGGAAGAATTCGAGGTCGCGCCCGAACTCGCCCCCGGCGCTTCGCCGGCCGCGCTGCTCGCCGCCGCACGATGGCCGGACCAGCCAGGTGCTGTATTGGTTGTCGGACACCAACCCGTTCTCGGGATAGTGGCCGCGATGCTGATTGCCGGCGAGCCGATGCCCTGGAGCATCAAGAAGGGCGGTGTCTGGTGGCTCTCGCACCGGGTGCGCGGCGAACACCCGCAAGTGGTACTGCGCGCCGTCGTGTCACCCGATCTGCTCTAGGGAAATATCAAGCAAGAACAAATTCACCACAGAGGCACAGAGGACGCCCCCTCACCCCATCCCTCTCCCCCCACGCGGGTGGAGAGGGAGAAGAAATACGTGCGACTGATGGCCGCACGCATGCGTTTTCAGCTCCTTCTCCGCTCAGGGGAGGAACTCCGTCGACACGGCGTTGGCGGAGCGCCCCGGACTCGTTAGTCGCAGACCCGTTTGCGGGTAGGGGCGCATGCAGCTGCGTTTGAGAGTAACCGTGGCTCATGCATCTGCTCCCGCAAGCGGGCGACAAGTCGCTAACGTGTCGCAGCTGCCCGGGGCGGGAGACGGAGCTTGGCGCACTATCCGCAAACGCGGTGATTTCATCACTAACGTGTCCGTGCGCCCGGGGGATGAGGTGAATTTCCTCCGCGCTCTCTGCGCCTCTGTGGTGAAAGACGCCCTAACGATTGAAGGAGCGTAGATGTTTGAATCGGCGGAACTGGGACACTCGATCACCAAACAGACTTACGCGCGCCAGGTGCCAAAGCTGCGCGAAGCGCTGCTCGATGCGCAATACGACCTGTTCAAGGACGGGCGTTTCCCGGTCATCGTCCTGATCGGCGGCATGGACGGCGCGGGCAAGGGCGAGACCGTCAATCTGCTGAACGAATGGATGGACCCGCGCCATATTCGCACCGTGGCCTTCGGGTATCCGTCCGAGGAGGAGCGCGAACGACCGCCGATGTGGCGTTACTGGCAGGCGCTGCCGCCCAAGGGGAAAATCGGCATCCTGTTCGGCCACTGGTATACGCAACCGATCCTGGAGCGTGTCAGACGGGAGACCAAACACGCGCAACTGGTCCAGCGCGTTGAAGACATCGTGCGTTTCGAGCAAATGCTCGCCGACGAAGGCGCTCTGGTACTGAAGTTCTGGTTTCACCTGTCGAAGGCTGCGCAGAAAAAACGCCTGAAGTCGCTGGAAAAGGACCCGAAGACGCGCTGGCGGGTCAGCGATTCGGAGTGGGCGGATTTCAAGCTCTATGACAAGTTCCGCAAGGTGTCGGAATTCACGCTGCGTCAGACCGACAAGGCAACCGCACCCTGGGTCGTGGTCGAAGGAGTCGACGCGTGTTATCGCAACCTCACGGTCGGCCGCACGTTGCTGGATGCCATGCGCGAGCGGCTTGACCAGAAGCCGGCCGGGATCAAGGAAGACCGGATTCCTCCGCTGACGCCGGCGATAGACAACCGCAATATTCTGAGATCGCTGGACCTGACCCTGAAACTGGATCGCGGCAAGTACGAAAAACTGCTCGATGACTACCGGGCAAAGCTGAATTTGCTGTCGCGCCATCCGCGGTTCAGGAATCGCTGCGTCGTCCTCGCGTTCGAAGGCAACGACGCCGCCGGCAAAGGCGGGGCCATCCGGCGGGTGACACGCGCACTCGATGCCCGCCAATTCCAGATCGTGCCGGTGGCGGCGCCGACCGAGGATGAACGTGCGCAGCCTTATTTGTGGCGTTTCTGGCGGCAGGTGCCGCGGCGCGGGCGCATCGTCATCTTCGACCGTTCATGGTACGGCCGGGTGCTGGTCGAACGCGTGGAGGGATTTGCGTCCGAGTTCGACTGGACGCGTGCCTATCCCGAAATCAACGATTTCGAAGAGCAGCTCGCCGACAACGGCGCGATCGTGATCAAGTTCTGGCTGGCGATCAGCAAGGAAGAGCAATACCGGCGCTTCAAGGAACGCGAAAAGACCGCGTTCAAGCGCTTCAAGATCACGCCCGAGGACTGGCGCAACCGCAAGAAATGGGATGCCTACGAAAAAGCAGTGTGCGACATGGTCGATCGCACTTCCACCGACATCGCTCCGTGGACGCTGGTGGAAGCCAACGACAAACTCTACGCCCGCGCCAAGGTGTTGCGGACGATCTGTGATCGCATCGAAACGGCGCTAGGCAAGCGTTAGCGCGGTCACTCCGTCGCCGCTGTTTCCACCGCCGATTCGACCTCCGCCAGCTGCGGGACCGACATTTCGACGCCCAGCCCCTTCCAGTCCTTGATCTCATCGCGCAGCTCGGCGACGGTGAGTGGATTGGCAGCCAGCCATTTCGCATCCACCTCGACGGTGAACGAGGACTTTTTCCGGGATGCGCGGATCGCCGGCAGGCGGACCTCCGAGCGGCTGCGATGCAACAGCGCCGCCAGCCGGAGTGCTACCAGCAGCGACCAGTCGTAGTCCGCCCTGACAAGCCCATGCAGCTTGCCGAGAGAACCGCGATGCGCCAGCACCAGCATGGAAAGCTGGGCCTGCTCCATCTTGGAAAAGCCCGGCATGTCGGCATTGGCGACGATATAGGACGAATGCTTGTGATAGCCGCTGTGCGCCACCGTCAGGCCGATCTCCTGCAGCCGCGCGGCCCACGACAACATGTGCATCGGGTATTCGTTCTGCTCTTTGCCGCCGCCGGCCAGCTGTTCGTACAGCTTCAGCGCGAGGCGCTCGACGCGGTGAGCCTGGCCGGCGTCGACGTGGTAACGCTTCATGAACTGGCGCACCGTCAGTTCGCGCATGTCGCGCCGGTGGGCGCGGCCGATCATGTCCCACAGGATGCCCTGGCGCATGGCGCCAGTGGCGAGCGCCATGTGCTCGACATCCAGCTCCGCGAAAATCGCGCTCATGATGGCGAAGCCGCCGGGCAGCACGGGGATGCGGTCGTCTTTCAATCCCGGCAGATCCAGCTTTGCCGTGTCGCCCGCCTTCAGCAAGGCCTGCCGCAGGCGCTCCAGCCCGTCACGGGTAATGCCCGATACGCTCCAGCCGCTGGCCTCGATGATGTCGGCTATTGCGCGCGCGGTGCCGGACGAGCCCACCGCCTGCTGCCAGTGCTTGCGCGAGAACTGTTTCTTGATGGTTTCCAGCTCGATGCGCGCGGCGGTCTCGGCGTGCTTCATGCTGGATTTGCCGAGCTTGCCGTCGCCAAAGAACCTCAGGCTGTAGCTGACGCAGCCCATGTACAGGCTTTCCAGCCGGTGCGGCTGGTTGCCCGCACCGACGATGAACTCCGTGGATCCGCCGCCGATGTCTACCACCAGCCGCGTCTCCGGGCTCGCGGGCAGGCTGTGGGCGACACCGAGATAGATCAGCCGCGCCTCCTCCCGCCCCGCGACGACTTCGATCGGAAAGCCGAGCGCCGCCTCGAACTGCGGCACGAAGTCGCGCGCGTTCTTGGCTACCCGCAGAGTATTGGTGCCCACCGCCCGTACCGCGCCGGCCGGCAAGCCGCGCAAACGTTCGCCGAAACGCTTCAGGCATTCGATGGCGCGGGCCTGGGCCGCGTCGTCGAGAGTCTTGTCAGCCGTCAGCCCGGCGGCAAGCCGTACCGGCTCGCGCAGCGAATCGAGGGGATAGATCTGGTCGTCGACCACGCGGCCGACCTGGAGCCGGAACGAATTGGATCCGAGGTCAACGGCAGCAATGGTGGAAAACGTTTCCATTGCGGTCATTTTGCCTCAAAAATACCTAAGGACTTGAATCGCGCACCGCAAAGGACGCAAAGGACGCGAAGGAAAATCGAAGGAAGGCGACATTCGGCAGTGAACTCTGCTGTCCGCTACCATTGGTTCACAGAGGGAAATTTGCCTATTTCTGGCCCCGGCACTTCCTTTGCGTCCTTTGCGTCCTTTGCGGTGAGAGCGTTGGTAGAAACCTGAGGTGGGAGATCAGCCCATGACTTCGCGCTCGATCTCCTCGAGCGTGACGTGGCGTACGTCCTTGCCCTTGACCATGTAGATGACGTACTCGGAGATGTTCTTGGCGTGGTCGCCGATGCGTTCGATCGCCTTGGCGATGAACAGGATTTCGATGGAAACCGAGATCGTGCGCGGGTCTTCCATCATGAAGGTGATCAGCTGGCGCAGCACGCCGCGAAATTCCTCGTCGACATGCTGGTCGCGGCGCACCACTTCCGCCGAGGTGGCCAGGTCCAGCCGCGCGAACGCGTCCAGCGACTTGCGCAGCATCTCCAGCGCGATGCCGGACATGCGGCGGATCTCCACCGTGCGCGGCTGCTGCAGGCGATCGGTCGAATAGATGAGTTTGGCCATGCGCGCGATCTTGGCGGCCTCGTCGCCGATGCGTTCCAGGTCGGTGATGGTCTTGACCACGGTCATCAGCATGCGCAGGTCGCCGGCGGCGGGCTGGCGGCGGGCGATGATGGTGCTGCAGTCCTCGTCGATGCCGACTTCCTGCGCGTTCACCAGGTGATCGTTGTTTTCGACCTTGGTGCACAACTCCAGGTCGCCCGATATCAGCGCATCCAGCGCCAGCTTGATCTGCTCTTCCACCAGTCCGCCCATCTGCAGCACGCGCGCGCGCACCGCCTCGAGCTCGGCTTCGAACTGTTTGGATGTGTGTTCGTTGTTCATCATCAATGCTGACCCCCGAAGCCCTGGACGATCCAAGAGGACCGACAGTTTAAGTCCGCCACATTACAAAAAGGTTTCATCTGACCATGGTCTGCACGCCGGTGGGCGTGCCCAGTAACAGCACATCGGCCCCGCGCCGGGCAAACAGGCCGTTAGTCACCACACCGACGATCTGGTTGATCGCCGCCTCCAGGCCGACCGGGTCGACGATGCTCAAGCCACGCACATCCAGGATCAGGTTGCCATTGTCGGTGGTGTAGCCCTGCCGCAGCTCCGGCCTTCCCCCCAGCCGCAACAACTCGCGGCCGACATGGGAACGCGCCATCGGAATCACCTCGACCGGCAGCGGAAACCCGCCCAGCACTTCCTTGAGCTTGCTTGCATCGGCGATGCAGACGAATTTCTGCGCCACCGCCGCAACGATCTTCTCCCGGGTCAGTGCCCCGCCGCCGCCCTTGATCATGTGCAGCTGGCGGTTGACCTCGTCGGCACCGTCCACATACACCGGCACCTCGGACACCACATTCAGGTCGAACACGCGGATGCCGGCTGCCTTCAGCCGCGCCGCGCTCGCCTCCGAACTCGCCACCGCACCTTCGATGCGGCCCTTGATCCCCGCCAGTTCGTCGATGAAGTAGTTGGCCGTCGATCCGGTGCCCACACCGACGATGCAATCGTCCGGAATATGGCCTATGGCGGCTCTGGCCACCGCCTTCTTGAGTTCGTTCTGGTCCATGCTGTTCACGTCTGGCATTTCGCGTAAGCATAGCCTCAACGCCCACACGGTACAAACCCGCCGCGGCAGTTGCGCGGCCGGGCCGCCCACTGCTACGCTCGATCGGCACCGGAGAAAGCATTGAAAACCGATTACCTCGAAAAAATCCTCAGCGCGCGCGTCTACGACGTGGCGATCGAATCGCCGCTGGACGTCGCACCGGCGCTGTCGAAGCGCCTCGGCAACACCATCCTGCTCAAGCGCGAGGACATGCAACCCGTGTTTTCCTTCAAGCTGCGCGGCGCCTACAACAAGATGGCGCACTTGAGTGCCGCCCAGCTCAGGCGCGGCGTGATCGCGGCCTCGGCCGGAAACCACGCGCAGGGCGTGGCGCTGGCGGCGCAGCGGCTGGGCTGCCGCGCCACCATCGTCATGCCAGCCACCACCCCGCAGATCAAGATTGCAGCGGTCGCGGCGCGCGGCGCCCGCGTGGTGCTGTCCGGGGATTCCTACGACGACGCCTACGCGCACTCCCTGAAGATCGCCAGGCGCGAAAAGCTCACCTTCGTGCACCCCTACGACGATCCGGACGTGATCGCCGGCCAGGGCACGGTCGGCATGGAGATCCTGCGCCAGCACGGCGGACCGATCGACGCCATTTTCGTCGCGGTCGGCGGCGGCGGCCTGATCTCGGGCATCGGCGCCTACGTCAAACGGCTGCGGCCGCAAATCAGGCTGATCGGCGTGGAGCCGGTCGACGCCGATGCAATGACGCGCTCGCTGGCCGCCGGCCGGCGCGTGAAGCTCGACCAGGTCGGTCTGTTCGCCGACGGCGTGGCAGTCAAGCAGGTCGGCGTGGAAACCCTGAGGCTGTGCCGCGAGCTGGTGGACGAGATGGTCCTGGTGGACAACGACGCGATCTGTGCTGCGATCAAGGACGTGTTCGAGGATACGCGTTCGATCCTCGAACCGGCCGGCGCCCTGGCAATTGCCGGCGCCAAGGCCTGGGTCGCGCGCCACAAGGCGAAGGGACGCACCCTGGTCGCGGTGGCCTGCGGCGCCAACATGAACTTCGATCGTCTGCGCTTCGTCGCCGAGCGCGCCGAACTGGGCGAGCAGCGCGAGGCCATCCTCGCCGTCACCATTCCCGAGCAGCCCGGCAGCTTCAGGAAGTTCTGCACCCTGCTCGGACCGCGTAGCGTCACCGAGTTCAACTATCGCTACGCGGATCCGCGCCAGGCGCATGTCTTCGTCGGCGTGCAGGTGCGCGATCGCGGCGAAATCCGCACGCTGGTCGCGCGCCTGCGCAAGCACGGGCTGCCCACGCAGGACCTGAGCGACAACGAAATGGCCAAACTGCACGTGCGCCACCTGGTGGGCGGCCGCGCCCCGTCGGTGAAGAACGAATTGCTCTACCGCTTCGAATTCCCGGAACGGCCCGGCGCATTGATGAATTTCCTCAAGAACATGGGCCACGACTGGAACATCACGCTGTTCCACTACCGCAACCACGGCGCCGATTTCGGCCGCGTGCTGGTCGGCATGCAGGTACCGCCGCGCGACAAGCCCGCATTCCGGCGCTTTCTGACGCAACTCGGCTACCCGAGCTGGGACGAGACGCGCAATCCGGCTCACGCACTGTTCCTGTCGTAAGCGGCGCTTTACGCAACCGGCGGCTACGCCGCACGCCTATAATCACGCCTGCTGCTCTTTGCCTCGCCGCACGTTCACTGAAGACCGTTGAAAACCCCTTTTCCCCTCCTGCTGCTGCTCGTTTCCTGCGCCGCATTCGCCGCGTCGCAGGACGATGTCTTTCTCGAAGCCCGGGATGCATTCCAGCGCGGCGACATCCCCAAGCTCAATGAGCGGGCGGCAAAGCTGGACGACGACTATGCGCTGACGCCATACGTGCGCTACTGGCAACTGAGATCGCGGCTCGCCGACGCTGCGCCGGATGAGATACAGAGCTTCCTCGCCCGTCACGACAAGAGCCTGGTCGCCGACCGCCTGCGTGCCGACTGGCTGCGGCAACTGGCCAGGAACGGCGACTGGACAGCTTTTCTGCGCGAGTATCCGAAGTTGGGCACAGCCGATACCGAGATCGCCTGCTTCGCCTCGCAAGCCAGGATGGCGCGGGGGGAATCCGGCGTTCTGAGCCAGGCCCGTCCGCTGTGGTTCACCGCGCAGGTACTGCCGGAAAGTTGCCTGCCGATTTTCAAGGCGATGTTCGACAAGCAGATGCTGACCGCGGAGGACAGCTGGAGCCGCGTGCGCTTGGCGCTCGAAAACGGCAATCTTTCCGGCGCGAAAATGCTGCTGGTGTACCTGCCCGTGGGCGAGCGACCCGATGTGAAAATGCTGGAATCGATTTCGAAACGCCCGCAACGCTATCTGGACAAGATGCCGTTGCTGCTGAAAACCCGCGGCCAGCGCGAGCTGGCGGTCTTCGCCTTGTACAAGACCGCGGAGTCCTGGCCGGAAATCGCGGCCGACCGGCTGCGCCACATCGCCGCCAAGCTGCCCGACGATGAGCGCGAGTATGCGTGGGCGCAGATCGCTTCGGTCGCCGCCCGCAACCTGCACGCCGGGGCACTCGTCTGGTTCAAGAATGCGGGCAACGGCATGAACGATCGCCAGTTGGCCTGGTACGCCCGCTCGGCCCTGCGCGCAGGAAATTGGGGCGAGGTGCTGGCGGCCGTAAATGCGATGTCGCGCGCAGAGCGGGTGCGCCCGCAGTGGCGCTACTGGCGGGCGAGAGCGCTGACGGCGCTCGGACAGCCGGCGGAAGCCAATGTGTTGCTGGCGCCGCTTTCCAATGAATTCAACTTCTACGGCCAGCTTGCCGCGGAAGACCTCGGCACTTCGATCAGTTCGGCGCCGCAGACCTATCACCCGTCCAGCGACGAAGTGGATGCCATCGGGGAAGACCGCGGCATCCGGCGTGCACTGGCCTTGTACAAGGCCGGCCTGCGCTATGAGGGCGCGCTCGAATGGCAGTGGTCGATCAAGGACTACGACGACAAGCAATTGCTTGCCGCGGCGGTGCTGGCAGTGCGCAACGACTGGTACGAACGCGCGATCGATACCGCCGAGCGCACGGTCATCCTGCACGATTTCGGCCTGCGCTACCCTGCCCCCTATCGCAAGCTGGTGCAGGATTACGCGCAACAACTCGACCTCGACGAAGCCTGGGTGTACGGCCTGGTGCGCCAGGAAAGCCGCTTCGTGCATACGGCGCGCTCGTCAGCGGGCGCAAGCGGACTGATGCAGCTGATGCCGTCCACGGCGCGCTGGGTAGCGAAACGTCTGGGCATGAACGGCCACCACACGACCCTGACCGGCGCGGTCGATACCAACATCGGCCTGGGCACCTACTACCTGCGACAGGTGCTCGACTCGGTTGACAAGCACATGGTGCTTGCATCGGCGGGCTACAACGCCGGTCCGCGCCGCGCACGCGACTGGGCCGCCAGCCATCCTCTGGAAGGGGCGATCTACATCGAGACCATTCCGTTTGCGGAGACGCGCGAGTACGTCAAGAAGGTCATGAACAACACGCTCTACTACGCCCGGCTGTTCCATCAGTCCAGCCTGAGCCTGCGCGACCGTCTCGGCGTCGTGCCGGCCAAATCGACGCAGAACAATTGAGTGGCCTGCCCCTTATAATTCCGTCCATGCGGTGACCCGCCGCATTCCTGGAGTCGGATCGGAACCATGAAAGTCAGATCTGTTTGCGTGATAGGGGGCTCGGGTTTTGTCGGGAGCCATGTCGTCCAGCAGCTTGCAGCGCGCGGCATAAGCGTGCGCGTGCCCACCCGGCGCCGCGAGCGCGCCAAGGCATTGATCGTGCTGCCCACCGTGGACGTGGAGAACGCCGATGTCCACGATCCGGCGACGCTGGAACGCATGGTCGCCGGCACCGACGCGGTGATCAGTCTGGCCGGCATCCTGCACCAGGACCGCGCAGGCGACTTTGCGCGCATTCATACGGAACTTCCGCGCAAGATCGTCGATGCCTGCCGCGAACGCGGCGTGCGCCGGTTGCTGCATGTGTCGGCGCTGAAGGCCGCGCACGATGCACCCAGCGAGTATTTGCGCTCCAAGGCCGGCGGCGAACAGCAGATCCGCGTGGCTCAGGCAAGCGGCATACGCACCACCATTTTCCGCCCGTCGGTGATCTTCGGCCGCGAAGACCGTTTCCTGAACCTGTTCGCGCAACTCGCCCACACGCTGCCGGTCATCATGCTGGCCAGCCCGAAAGCGCGCTTCCAGCCGGTGTATGTGGAGGATGTCGCGCGCGCCATCGTCGAGAGTCTGGAACTGTCGCGCACTTACGACGAGAACCTCGAACTTTGCGGCCCGGCGACCTATACGCTGCAGGAACTGGTGGAATACGTATGCAGGCTGCTGCAGGTGGAACGGCCGATCCTGCCGCTGAACGATGAAATGTCCCATCTTCTGGCCTGGATGCTGGAGTGGCTGCCGGTGAAACTGATGTCGCGCGACAACTACCTTTCGATGAAAGTCGACAGCGTGTGCGCTTGCCCCTTCCCCGAGATGTTCGGCTTCTCTCCGTCGCCGCTGGAGGCCGTGGTGCCCCAGTATCTACTGGACAACACGCCGCGGGCACGTTACCGCTGGTTCCGTTTTCGCGCCCGTCATTAGGAAATCCCGATGTCCAACCTCGTCCTCGTGATCGGCAACAAAGCGTACTCGTCGTGGTCGTTGCGTCCCTGGCTGCTGATGAAGCAGGCCGGCATCGCCTTCGACGAGATCCGGCTATCGCTGTACCAGGACGGCGCCAAACAGAAGCTCCTGCAATACTCCGCCGCGGGCAAAGTGCCGGTGCTGAAGGACGGTGACCTGACGATCTGGGATTCACTGGCCATCTGCGAATACCTTGCCGAAAAGTATCCGGAAAAACAACTCTGGCCTGCGCAGGCTGCGGACCGTGCCCACGCGCGATCCGTAGCCGCGGAAATGCATTCCGGATTCACCAATCTGCGCAACCAGATGCCGATGAACGTACGCCGCGAAATTCCGGGCCGCGCCAGAACACCCGAAGTCAGCGCCGAAGTGGTGCGCATCGAGGCGATCTGGAACGAATGCCGCAGCCGCCATGGCTCGAGCGGACCGTTCCTGTTCGGCGCCTTTTCCATTGCCGATGCCATGTATGCGCCGGTGGTGTCGCGGTTGCGCACTTACCGCGTGGCGCTCGGCGGCGCAGCGGCGCAATACGCCGGCGCGATTCACGCATTGCCGGCAATGCAGGAGTGGATCGCCGCCGCCCACGCCGAAGCCGAAGTCAATCCGCAGTACGAAGCGTGAAGATCTACGCGGTCGGGGGGGCGGTGCGCGACCGGCTGCTCGGCCGGCCGGTCGCCGACCAGGATTATGTCGTGGTCGGTTCCACGCCGGAGCAAATGGAGCAACTGGGCTATCGTCCCGTCGGCAAGGATTTCCCGGTCTTCCTGCATCCGCAGACGCACGAGGAATACACGCTGGCGCGCACCGAGAGGAAGACGGCGCGCGGCTACAAGGGCTTCGAGATCCACGCCTCGCCCGAAGTCACCCTCGAGCAGGATCTGGCGCGGCGCGACCTCACCATCAACGCCATCGCCCGCGACGGCGACGGCAACATCATCGATCCGCATCACGGTATCGCCGACCTGAAGGCCGGGGTCCTGCGCCACGTCAGCCAGGCGTTCATCGAAGACCCGGTGCGGGTGTTGCGCGTCGCGCGGTTCGCGGCGCGATTCGGTTTCACGATCGCACCCGAGACGCTGGAACTCATGCGCGAAATGGTACGCAACGGGGAGGTCGACCATCTCGTACCCGAGCGCGTCTGGCAGGAATTGGCGCGTGGGCTCATGGAAGACAAACCATCGCGGATGCTGCTGGCGCTGCGCGACTGCAAGGCGCTGGAGCGCATCCTGCCGGAAGTCGATTCCCTGTTCGGCGTACCTCAGCCGGCGCAGCATCATCCGGAAGTGGATACGGGCCTGCACATCCTGCTGGTCGTGGACTACGCCGCGGCGCAGAACTATCCGCTGACGGTGCGTTTTGCGGCGCTGACCCACGATCTGGGGAAAGCAGCCACGCCGCGCGAGCATTGGCCGAAGCATCACGGCCATGAACACAAGAGCGTAGATCTGGTGAAGCGGCTATGCGAACGCTTGCGCGTTCCCGGCGATTGCCGCGACCTGGCGGTGCTGGCCGCGCGCTATCACGGCGACGTGCATCGCGCGGAGGAACTGCGTCCGGCAACCGTGCTCAAGCTGCTGGCCGCGGCAGATGTCTACCGCAGGCCCGAGCGTTTCGAGGAGTTGCTCGCAACCTGCAGTTGCGACTATCACGGCCGCAGCGGGCTCGAAACCCGCGCCTATCCGCAGGCGGATTTGCTGCGGGCGGCGGCGCAAGCCGCCCGGGCGGTGGACGCAGGCATCATCGCGCAGAGCCTTGACGGCGATCCGGAACAGATTGCCGCTGCGATCGAGGCGGCACGGCTGGAAGCCGTGTCCGGCGCTCTCGCGCAAAGTCGTCAACGCTGAGGCAACAGGGTCGTTATTAACTGCGTGGCAGACTCCCAGGAGATTCCCGATGCTCAAGCAACTCTCGCTCGGCGCCCTGATCGGCTGCGCCGCACTGATGGCCCCGCATGCCTTCTGCGCCGACCAGCCCGGCGCCAGGCTGGAAGCCGCCTTCAAGAAAGCCGATACGGACAATGACGGCACGCTGACCAGGGATGAGGCCAGATCCATGCCGCGGGTGGCGAAGAATTTCGATGCCATCGATGCCGACAAGGATGGCACCGTCTCGCTGGACGAAATCCGCGCATCGATAAAGCAGGCGGGAAAGGAAATGCACGATCGTGCGGTCGAGAAATTCAAAGCCGCCGACAAGGACAATGACGGCACCCTCGACAAGAACGAAGCCAAGGCCATGCCGCGGGTGGCGAAGAAATTCGATGCCATCGACACAGACAGGGATGGTACGGTCAGCGAGCAGGAGATCCACGACTACATGAAAGCGCAGCACCCGAAGAAATAAATTCGGGATTGCGCAGGACCTTCAAACGGACAGGCTTGCCTGTCCGTTTCTCATCTGAGCATCCAGAAAATCAGGCTGGCCAGAAGCGACAACATGATGGTCGAGCCGATCGGGAAATCGTATTGCCTGCCATTGCGCTCGATGGTGATGTCGCCGGGCATGCGGCCGAATCCCAGCCGGCGCAGCCAGGGGGTCAGCGCGCCCATCACGAGCAGCGCGATTGCCAGCGTCAACAGCCATTTCAGCACAGCAGATTCTCCGCCGGACAGGGTGACCGATTATACCGGCGCGCCCGCGGGGTTCGATTAGAATTCAGGGTTGAACCGCCAAAACATTCATCGGGAGATGTCGTTGATCGACTTGTATACGTGGAGCACGCCGAACGGCCGCAAGGTTTCCATCATGCTCGAGGAACTGGCACTTCCCTATAACGTGCATCCGATCGATATCGGCAAAGGAGATCAATTCGAAGCCGGCTTCGTCGCCATCAGCCCGAACAGCAAGATTCCGGCAATCGTGGACAGCGAAGGCCCGGAGGGCAAACCCTATTCCATGTTCGAATCGGGTGCGATCCTGTTATACCTCGCCGACAAGACCGGGCGATTCCTGCCGCAGAAGAAAGCCGAGCGCTTCGAGGCGATCCAATGGCTGATGTTCCAGATGGGTGGCGTCGGCCCGATGTTCGGCCAGACGCACCACTTTCTGCGCGCGGCTCCCGAGCCGGTTCCCTACGCCATCGAACGTTACAGCAAGGAAACCCGCCGGCTCTACGCCGTGATGGACCGACATCTTGCCGGCCACGATTGGCTCGCCGCGGAATATTGCGTGGCGGACATCGCTACTTACCCGTGGGTGGCGCGTCACGAATGGCACAAGGTCGATCTGGCGGACTTCCCCAACGTCAAGCGCTGGTACGACGTGATCGGCGCAAGACCGGCGGTACAGCGGGGAATGAAAGTGCCCGTCCCGCGTTGACGCGGGCAGGCCAGCACCATGGACGAACCGCTGCCAACGAAGATAGGTAAGTATCCGGTGACCCGCGAACTCGGACGCGGCGGCACCAGCCGCGTCTACCTGGGGCGCGATCCATTCGCGAATCGCGATGTAGCGATCAAGCTGGTGAGCGCTGCGGACGGCGTCGACTCGGACCTGCGGCGCCGTTTCCACAAGGTATTCGTGAACGAAGCCTCGCTGGTCGGCAAGCTGATCCACCCGCACATCATGGCAATCTACGACGCCGATGCGGCCGAGGATTACAGCTACATCGTCATGGAATACGTGGATGGCCCGACGCTCGAGCATTTCTGCAATGTGACCAATCTTCTGCCGGTGGATCGCGTCGTGGAAATTGCATTCAAGGGCAGCCTGGCGCTGGAGTTTGCGCATCGCCACGGCATCATCCATCGCGACATCAAGCCGGCCAACATCCTGATCGGTGCGCAAGGCGACATCAAGATCAGCGATTTCGGCGTGGCGTTGCACGCGGGAGGCGACCACACCCACCTGCAGGGCGTCGGCTCGCCGGCCTACATGTCTCCGGAGCAGGTGCAGGACAAGGAGCTTTCGCACCAGACCGACATTTATTCGCTGGGCGTGGTGATGTATCAGCTGTTGACGGGAAAGCTGCCCTTCATCGCCGCCAACAAGGCCAGCCTGCTCTACCAGATAATGAACATCGAACCGTCGCCGCCGTCGACGCACCGCACCGACATTCCGCAGCAACTCGACAAAGTGGTGATGCGCGCACTGAGCAAGAACCCGAAGGACAGGTACCAGACCTGGGGCGAGTTCAGCCGCGAACTGACCCAGACCTACCGCCACCTCGAACTGCCGCCGGATTCGATTTCGGACACGGAGAAATTCAACGCCATCAAGGCGCTGGGATTCTTCCGCGGCTTTCGCGACGTGGAGATATGGGAGACCGTGCGCATCGCCAACTTCCGCCGCATCCAGTCGGACAAGATCATCATCCGCGAAGGCGATGTCGGCGAAAATTTCTATGTCATCGCCTCCGGACAGGCAAAGGTCACCAAGGACGGCAACCCGCTCGATACGCTGGACGCGGGCAACTGTTTCGGAGAAATCCTCTATTTCGAGGATACCAAGGCAAAGCGTGGCACGACGATCACGTCGATAACGTCCATTACGGTCGTCGAAATCAAGGCCCTTGCGCTGCAGAAGGCCAGCGATGCCTGCCAGAAGCAGTTCAACCAGGCTTTCCTGCGCATCCTCATCGACCGGCTGACCGCGGCCAACAGCCGGCTGTCCACGCGCGGCTGAACGATTCTTCGATAAATGAGCCTCGCCAAACAGACGCAGAAATGCTGTTCCGATTGCGGTGCTGTTTTCGAATGCGGCATGGGGCAGGACACGCCGTGCTGGTGCAGCCGGGAATTTGCACCGGTCATGCCGCTTCCGGAACCGGGCGCGGACTGTTACTGCGCGCAATGTCTGGCGAAACGCATTACACGTCGCCAGAAAGAAAGACCCCAAGATCTTTCCTGACCGTTCGGTGTCTCGGAAAGATCATACCGGCGCATCTGTGCTAACGCCCCTTCTTGCCAGTCGCGATGACACCCTGTCGGCGACGCTTCGCATTGATCCTCGCCGCCGCCCAGGTTCCGGTTCCGATCACCAGCAGCGCGCCCACCCAGGGAATCAGCACTTCCACGATCGCCGGTGGTTCGTAAGGGTCCAGCACCGGTTCCGACAGGAGCATGTCGCCGGCGACATAGCCGAGCAATCCGGCGCCGAGTTTGATCACGACCGGAAAACGGTCCATCAGCTTGAGGATCGCGGTGCTGCCGAACACGATCAGCGGAATGCTGATTCCCAGGCCGAGGATCAACAACACGAGATTGCCATGCGCGGCGGCGGCAACGGCGATCACGTTGTCGAGGCTCATCACCAGGTCGGCGATCAGGATGGTGCGCACGGCCCCCATCAGGTGGCCGGCAGCCTCCGCGCCGGAACCGTCGTCTTCGTCTCCCGGCAGCAGCAGTTGAATGCCGATCCAGAGCAGCAGCAGGGCGCCGATGAGCTTCAGGTACGGCAGGGCAAGTACTCTTGCCGCCACCGTGGTAAGGATCACGCGCAGGACGATGGCCGCGCCGCTGCCGATCACGATGGCGGCACGTTGCTGGCGCTGCGGCAACGAGCGCGCGGCAAGCGCGATGACCACGGCGTTATCCCCGCTCAGGACGATATTGACGCCGATGATTTCGAGCAGGCCGAGCCAGAACTGATTGTCCATGGCTAGGCAGGCGGCCTGAAACGGTGCCGGCTTGGCCGATGCCTTCGTTGCAGCGTCGGACCCATTGCGCCGGTCACATGCGCTAGCGCAACACCGACTTCAACAGCTTTCCCATCTCGGCGGGATTCCTGGTCACCTTGATGCCGCATTGCTCCATGACCGCGAGCTTCTCCGCGGCAGTGCCCTTGCCGCCGGAAATGATGGCGCCGGCGTGGCCCATGCGCTTGCCCGGCGGCGCGGTGACGCCCGCGATGAAGCCGACCACCGGCTTCTTCATGTTCTGCTTGGCCCACAACGCCGCCTCTTCCTCGTCGGAGCCGCCGATCTCGCCGATCATGACCACGGCTTCAGTCGCCGGATCGTCGTTGAACAACCTGAGTATATCGATGTGCTTGAGTCCGTTCACCGGATCGCCGCCGATGCCAACCGCGGAGGATTGCCCGAGGCCGATCTCGGTCAACTGGCCGACCGCTTCGTAGGTCAGCGTGCCGGAACGCGACACGACGCCGATCGGACCTTTGCGATGGATGTGTCCGGGCATGATGCCGATCTTGATTTCATCGGGCGTGATCGCACCGGGGCAATTCGGACCGAGCAGCAGCGTCTTGCGCTTCTGCTTGCGCATGCGGTCGCGCACTTCGATCATGTCGCGCACCGGGATGCCTTCGGTGATGCAAATCACCAGGTCCAGGTCGGCTTCGACGGCTTCCCAGATCGCGGCGGCCGCGCCGGGCGGCGGCACGTAGATCACCGACGCATTCACGCCGGTCTTTTCCTTCGCTTCGCGCACGCTGCCGAAGATCGGGATGCCCTCGAAGCTCTCGCCGGCTTTTTTCGGGTTTACACCGGCGACGTAGCAATTGGATCCGTTGGCGTAGGCTCGGCTGGTCTGCGTGTGGAACATGCCGGTCTTGCCGGTGATGCCCTGCGTGACGACTCGAGTGTCCTTGTTGATGAGGATGCTCATTTCCGGCCCTTCCCCGACTTGGCGCTGGTTTTCTTTTTTGCGGGTTTGCGTGCCGGTTTGGTTCCGGACTTCGTTTTCGCCTTCGGTTTCGATTTGGCTTTCGGCTTGGTCCTGGATTTTGCGGCCGGTGCGGCCTTTTTGGGTTTCGCCGTGGACTTATTGCGCTTCGCTGTGGTCTTTTTGGGCTTCGCCTTGGGCGCCGCTTTCCTGGTCGCAGGTTTCTTTGCGGTTTTCGCTTTCTTTACCGCCCTCGGCTTTTTGGCAGCCTTCGACTTGCGGGACTTCGCCTTCGCGGCGGGTTTCTTCGCGAGCGTCGCGACGACTTTCCTCGCTGCGTCCGCCATATTGTCGGCCGAGATGATCGGCAGGCCGGAATCCTTGAGAATTTGCTTCCCAAGGTCCTCGTTGGTGCCCTTCATGCGCACCACCAGCGGCACCGAGAGCTCGACCTCGCGCGCAGCGGTTACGATGCCGTTGGCGATGGTGTCGCATTTCATGATGCCGCCGAAGATATTGACGAGGATCGCTTTCACCTTCTTGTTGGCGAGCATGATCTTGAACGCCGCAGTCACCTTCTCCGCGTTGGCGCCGCCGCCGACGTCGAGGAAATTGGCCGGTTCGCCGCCGAACAGCTTGATGGTATCCATGGTTGCCATCGCCAATCCCGCGCCATTGACCAGGCAGCCGATGTCGCCGTCGAGCGAGATGTACGACAGGCCGTATTTCGAGGCCTCGATCTCGGCCGGGTCCTCTTCGTCGAGATCGCGCATGGCGACGATGTCTTCGTGCCGGTAGAGCGCGTTGTCGTCGAAAGTCATCTTGGCATCTAGCGCAACCACGTCGCCCTTGCCGGTCAGGATCAGCGGATTGATCTCCACCAGCGCTGCGTCGGTATCCCAGAACGCCTTGTACAGGCTTTTCAATATCGCGCGCGCCTGCGGCAGGCTTGCATCGGGAATGCCGATCTTGCGCGCCAGGTCGTCGGCCTGTGCATCCGCCAATCCCGACTGCGGATCGACGAAGACCTTGTGGATTTTTTCCGGCGTATGCGCGGCCACCTCTTCGATGTCCATGCCGCCTTCGGAGGAAGCCATCACGCACACTTCCTGGGTGCCGCGGTCCACCACCAGGCCGATGTACAACTCCTTGCGGATATCGGCGCCCTCTTCGATCAGCAGACGCCTCACCTTCTGGCCTTCGGGCCCGGTCTGGTGGGTCTTGAGTTGCATGCCGAGGATCTTTGACGCCCACTCGCGGACCTCATCGATCGACTTGGCGACCTTGACCCCGCCGCCCTTGCCGCGTCCGCCGGCATGGATCTGGGCCTTCACCACCCAGACCTTGCCGCCGAGTTTGCTCGTCGCGGCGACCGCTTCGTCGACGCTGAAACAGGCCACGCCGCGCGGGGTGATGACGCCGTAATTCCTGAGGATTTCCTTCGCCTGGTATTCGTGAATTTTCATCGCTGACCTTTGGCTTTTCTTGTCGGACCCGCATTTCCACCGGCACGCCGCCCTCCCGCATGCAGTGCACGCTGCAGCCAAGCCAAGAGGATAGCCAGCAGAAGATCGGCGAAGCTTGCCGACCGCGGGAAGCGCGGGAAGTATACCGCAAAGCCCCGCGCCGCTGCCGTGGTGCGGCGTCACCGGATGCGTATGCCGGATGCTGGAATCGCCTATCGACGCGCGACCATTTGCCGCAGGCCGGGCGGACCTCCCGATCGAATAAAATTGCCCTTTTCCCTCCATTCGCGGCCCACCATGAATACGGTCAACTCTGTACCCAACCTGCGGCGCCTGTTCCTGTTGCGCAGCATCGTGATCGCTGGCCAGATTCTCGCCATAGCCGTCGCGGACCGGTTTGTCCATACGCCGTTGTCCCTCGCGCCGATGAGTGCGGTCATTGCGATACTCATTGCGGTCAACGTGAGAACGTGGGTGCGATTGCGCCAGCGCGTTCCGGTTGGCGATGCGGAGTTTTTTCTCGAGTTGCTGGCCGATGTCGCCTGCCTGACCGCGCTGTTGTATCTGAGCGGCGGCTCGACCAATCCCTTCGTTTCGCTGTATCTGTTGCCGCTGACGATCGCCGCCGCCGCATTGCCGGCGCGATATGCCTGGTCGATGGCCGGCCTGACGGTACTGTGCTACACGCTGCTGTTGTTCTTCTTCCAGCCGCTGGCGCAGCACGACCAATCGATGCATTCCAGCGCATTCAACCTGCACATACTGGGAATGTGGATCACCTTCCTGGTCAGCGCCGTCCTGATCGCAAGTTTCGTGACCACGATGTCGGCGTCGATCCGCGCGCGCGATCGCGAACTCGCCGCGGCGAGGGAACGGGCGCTGCGCGACGAGCAGGTATTGGCGCTGGGCACTTTCGCCGCCGGTGCCGCGCACGAACTCGGCACACCCCTGGCCACCATTGCCGTGCTCAGCCGGGAAATGGAGAACGATCATCGCGCTGTGCCGGGATTGGGTAAGGACCTGCAGCTTCTGCGTGCACAGGTCGACAATTGCAAACACATCATCACGGGCCTGACCACGGCGGCCGGGCAGGCACGCGCAGAGCACACCAGCCGGCAGAACGTGCGGACTCTCCTCGACCAGGTGCTCGGCAAGTGGGCGTTGCTGCGCCCCCAGGTGAAACTTGCGGTGAACTGGCAGGGCACCGGCGCGGTGCCGGACATCATCGGCGGGGAAACCATCAGTCAGACGTTGATCAACATCCTCAACAACGCGGCGGACGCCTCGCCTCAAGCGGTGGAAATCGAAGCGTCGTGGAGTGCGAGCGTGTTGACCATCGAAGTACGCGACCGCGGCCCCGGCATCACCGACGGAATCTCGGCGCAGGCCGGCCGCACGCCGGTCAGCACAAAATCTCCCGGCCGTGGCATCGGACTATTCCTGGCCAATGCCACGGTCGAGCGCCTGGGAGGCAGCGTCGCGTTGTTCAACCGCGATGGTGGCGGCGGCTGCACCCGCGTGACCATTCCCCTGGCAGACCGCGTGGCCCCCGCATGAGGACAGGACCGGCAAACGCCTCGCTGCTGCTGGTGGACGACGACGCGGTGTTTGTCGAAATCCTGGCGCGTGCGCTGGCGAAACGGGGTTTCGAAGTGGAAACAGCGCGGGAGTTTCTGGATGCACTCGCAGTCATCGAGCGCCGGCTGCATGACTTCGCGGTGGTGGACCTGAAGATACCCGGCGGATCCGGGCTCGCACTGGTCGAACGACTGAAGCAGCGCAACCCGTCCATACGCATCGTCGTGCTCACCGGATTCGCCAGCGTAGCCACCGCGGTCGAGGCCATCAAACTGGGCGCCACCCACTACCTGCCGAAGCCGGCCGATGTCGACGAAATTGTCGCCGCCTTCGGCCGCGACCAGGGCGACAGCGGAGCGCGACTCAACGCGCAACCGCTTTCGATCGAGCGGCTGGAGTGGGAGCACATCCAGAAGATACTGTCGGAGAACACCGGCAATGTCTCGGCGACGGCTCGCGCGCTCAACATGCATCGCCGCACGCTGCAGCGAAAACTGGGGAAAAGGCCGAGCCGGGCCTAGTAGAGAGACCGCTACTGCGGCTTGTTCGACTCTCGCATGGCGTCGTGGGAGCGCTTGAGTTCCTGGTACGCCTGGTCGTGCCGTTCGCGCGCCTTGGCCAGCTCCGCCTGCGCTTCCTGGACTTGTTTTGCAGTCTGTTCTGCCTGAGCCTTGGCTTCCTCGAGACGCTTTTGCGCCACCTTGTCCTTCTTTTCCGTCGCCTTCACTTTTTCTTCTGCGGCGGTCATCTGGTCCCGCGCAAACCGGGCGCGCTGCTGGGCGACCTCGAGGGAGAGCGGCGCGTCGCCGGTTTGCGCCAGAGTTCCTCCGGCAATCGTCACCAGCAAGATTAAGAGAACGGCCTTGAGCATTGCGTCACCGTACCTGGAAAGGAGGGCAGAAGAATCGTTGGTGCCGACAGCAGGAATCGAACCCGCGACCTTTTGATTACAAATTTGCGAAACATATTGTCGGCTATTTAATTTCAATCACTTGCTTCGCTTGCCAATTTTTCAGTCATTGATACCCAAAGGTGGTACAAAGTATTCTTGAATTAATCGTGACACATCTGCGCCACGTTGTTCACGCAGTATGCTCTTCGGAAGGTAACAATGAACTTAACGACGCGAACATTGTGTAAGTACCGGAATTGGGTTGCTGCACGTTAAGCGGTAGAAAACCCTGTTTTGCATACCAGGTCACCAGCTTATCGTTAGGCGGGTCCTGAGAATCTCCGATTTCGGCATCCAGAATTATTCCCCAAACTCCTATCGCATCGATTTTACTTACTCGCGTCGCTGCGTCGTAAATCATGATAGAACCCAACTTCCCAAAGTCTTTCGCTTGATTTGAACGTCCCATGTACCCGAGTTTGACCATCGGAAAATCGATATTCCCGGGGCCGTTTCTCTGCTGAGATCGTGATATTTCTCTGCAGCTCATTATCGCGGCCGAGAGCGAATAAAATCCAAGTACGCGGCCTGGATCTTCGGGCGGAGATAGAACGAATATACGAGCGAAGTTTTTGCGCTCATACGTAAGGGCTTGACGGTGAAGGAAGTCCTGAACTCTAGTGCTCTTTGCACTTTCGCAACAAATAAACTCGGCAATCCTATGATGATTGCCAAGTCGTTCTATTACTATTTGCTTGTCACTAGCTTCCGGTGAAGCAGAGCTGCTTCCTTGATTTCGCTCGACGGTTCCCGCTCTGTCGTTATGCATTCTTGGAATTGCGTATATTGACTCGCGCTTAGTACATACACGCTGCTAGTCGTCGGAGCTGCGTGTTTTTTTGCACGCGCCACCATTTTCTTCGCTGGCTTGCGCTTCGCTGCCGACGCGTCATTGCGAGAACCTCTGGACTCTAATTTTATGGTCATTGCATGTCCTACTATGAGTTTCTACTTAAGAACGAACCAACTTATTTTATCGAGCTGAGTTTGAAATACTTGAGTAAATAACAAAGATTTGTAGCTTTGGCAACAATCTAGGTATCGCTTTTGCTTGGAATCTAGCGACGAAAAGCTCTATTTTACTCTTCCACGCAATCCGCGCTGATAGGGCCTCGTTGCCCTTATGGTCGATGCTTCGAACTTCTGGCTAATTCGTCGCGTACACCTTTTAGAAACGACGATGCTAAGCCTGTCCCCTCGTGTGGCTGAACTTGCTCATCGTCCTCCAAGACTGGACGAATGGAATCCGGATAGTAGTGCCGCTGAAACTCAGAAACCGACGAAAAATTACATGTGTTATTTTTCTTGCTAGGCACTTTCATATACGACCTCCATTCGCTAAGGAGCGATAGTAGTTTGCAAAGAAGTGCTGATTCAACTCAGGCTTAAAGTAGTGCTTTCTCTTTATCCAAATAAAGCCGTCACCCTTCGATATCACTGCTACGTCAATGGGACCGCCAACGGTCTCGGCTCCCATTGAGACCTTTCGCTTGAACGACGTAAGATTGACCAATGATTCTGCCATGTCGGCGAGCGAATCTTTTGGAAGCATAGCAACCACTCTTGTGACAGGGAAAATATGCTTCTCCTGTTTATACTTTGTTAGTTTCTCCAGGGCACTTTTGAATTTGTCATTACTAATTTGTGCTAACACGGCCTTCATTGCAGTCTTCTGTTGAACAGTCAGGATTGGAATGTTATCTACAATGAATGGAGGGTATTCCCTTAAGATGCGTCTAAAATCGTCTAATAATGCACTCTGAAGGGCCGGGGCCACTCCTTGAAGAAACATTCGAGCAACATCGTCCTGTGCAAATGGCGCAATTACCGCACTAGTCGTATAAGAAGTGCTCGTATGTCCATCTACTGAATAATTCAGTCTTCCATTGGTAATCACGTTAACAGTGTAGTAACTACATTGCGGAAAAAGTTCCTCCTCCCCAAATCCAGCGACAACTACACCAGAGCGGGTTGGATGAGGAATATGAGGAGAATTTTTCAACAGAACAGACCGAGCAATGACTAACAATTGCGCGTTATTCTGTCTCGTTAGGGGAAGTGATCCAAATATTGCTTTTTTTATTGTCGAGAACAGTTCTCCATATTTTTTACCGACTATTCTGTCGTCCCTGACCCCACATTTAGGGGCAAATTTCGCCGCCTTCCATTGGGTGTAGTGATTAACTATTATCGCCGAGACGATCGCTGGAATTGCCGTCGCAGGAACGGGACTTTTCTTGTCCAATTCTTTTTGAACTGATCGTTCAATCTGATCTCTGATCATTTGAAAATAACCAACCACGCAATTTTCCAAATGAATTCGCTGCTGGGCAGCAGGACAGATTCGCTTATTGGATCGAACGAATTGAAGAAAATGAGTCCCGTAATTCTCTAGCTTTTTAAATTTCCGCTTGCCAAGGTAGTTTCTGTATAACTTGATAATGGTTTCCCAAGGCATACCCGTAAATGCAGCGTTGCCATAGACCATTATTCCAACGGGATGATATTTAGAGAGCGCGAAGATCTTGTTGGCCGAGGAGAATATTTTCTGGCCGTTTGGAGAAGTCATCGTCACTGCACTGTCCGCGGCAATAGCAATTGCTTCGCAATTTAGTACAGCAACTTCTGCAGTCATTGCCTCCCCCACCTAGATCGGTGCCGCAGTTTTACACACAATGACAAACAAATCCACAGGAGGGCCCCGCCGCGTGGCGCGAGCCACGCCAAACGCGGCGGGAGGTGCCTGTGGAGTTGTGTGCTGGTTGATGGCTACCCCTTTGGCGGGTATCCTGTACCCCTCTAACCAGATAGGCGAGCGCCATGGCCAGACCGAAATCCAAGCACTCTGTCTCCGTCCCTGCCCTCTCCCCTGCCCAGTCCGCTGAGCTTCTGAAACGGGCGGACAAGGTCACTTCCGATTTCGTCGGCCCGTTTGAAGAGCTCGAATCCGCGCTGGGAATGCTCCTGATCGGACGCCTCGTGGGTTGGAAGGTGTTAGTACTTATCCACAACAAGCGCACTCTGCGCAAGTACGAGGAAATCCTGGGAATCAGCATTCGGGAGGCATTCCCGGAGACCGGGCCGTTGACGCA
>DASWEZ010000137.1:0-7741 GCA_036394495.1 Burkholderiales bacterium | reverse complement strand
TGGGGAGCCATCTACAGTGGTTATCTTGGCCTGATCCTGCTGGCGAGCACGCTGGTATCGATCGGACTGGTCATATCCGCCTTGACTTCCAACCAGGTGATTGCCGCGATCGTCACGATCGGGATTTCATTCTCGATGTGGATGATCGATACGCTGGCTGCGATGGCGCCTGACGCCGTGGAGCGCGTGCTGATCAGTTTTTCGCTGCTGGCCCGGTTCACTCCCTTTGCCACCGGGGCGATGTACAGCTCCGACTTCGGCTTCTTCCTCAGCACCACCCTGCTCGCCCTGTTCCTGGCGATGCGCGCACTGGCCCGACGCTGATGGAACACGGCCCGATCAATTTCGCCGCAATCGGCTGGTTTGCCGGCTGGCTTCTCGCTGTCGCCGTCGTGTTTTTCGCAGGTCTGCGCCTGCCGCTGCAGACCCGCCTCACGCCGCGCAAATCGCTGCTGTTGAATGCCGCAGTGCTCGCCGCCGCGCTGGCCGTCACGGTATTCGCCAACGTCGGTTTGATCCTGCACGACACGCACATCGACCTTACGCGCGAGAAGGTGTTCACTCCCTCGGCGCAGGCCATGAAGGTCGTGGATGACCTGAGGCAGCCGGTGCGGCTCACGTATTTTTATCGCAGCCAGGATCCCGAGGGCCGCAGGATCAAGGACGTTCTGGAAGTGATGGCGCGGCGCAACTCGTTGTTGCAGGTGCGCACGATCGACCCCGATCGCCAGCCGGCGGCGGCACAAGCCTACGGTGTGCGCCTTTACAACGCAGCCATCCTCGAAGTCGACGATCGCAAACTCCTCGTGCAGTCCACCGACGAGGCCGAACTCGCCATCGGCATCCAGCGCGCGCTACGCGAAAAAGTCGTTCGGGTCTGCTTCGTGGAAGGCCACAACGAATTGCCGATGGACAACTTCGAATTCCATACGCACGTGGAAGGCGTGGCCAACCACAGCCATGGCGATGCCTCCTCGAAATATGTGCAAATGCAGGGACACGGCATCGGCAGGCTGCGGCGCGCGCTCGAAACCCAGGGCTACGAGACGCGCAAGATCATCCTGGCGACCTTGCCCGCCGTTCCGCAGGATTGCAACGCACTGATCGTCGCCAATCCGCGCACCACTTTCCTGCCTGGCGAAAGCGCGGCGCTGGAAACCTATCTCGCCAACGGCGGCACGCTGTTCGCGATGTTCGACCTGGGCTTCGTGCTCGAGCCGAGGCTCGCGGCGCTGGTCGGCAAACTCGGCGTGCAACTGCCTCAGGAAGCCGTCGTCGATCCGCTCAGCCACTACTCGACCGATTCGGAAATGGTCGCCGTCACCTCGTATCAGCCGAGCCCGATCACCGGCGGCCTGTCGATGACTTTTTATCCTGGCGTGCGGCCCTTGCTGCCGGTGCAACCGGCGCCCGGGGTGAGCACCTCGGCATTGTTTGCGAGCAGCCGCGACAGTTACACGCGCCCGGTCTCACCGGTGGGCGTGCGCGAGGTGGTGGCCGCCGCTCATACGAGCAAAGGCCCGTCGCAGCCAGGCCAGCGCATGCTCGCCACCTCCAGCGAAGGCCACTGGCCCGGCACCGCGGCGAACGGGCCGGTCTTTCGCGCAATCATCGTCGGTGACGGCGACTTTGCCAGCAATTCCTTCCTGCCCTACCTGTCGAACAGCGATTTCGCGGTGGCCGCGATACGCTGGCTGGTACGCGAAGAGCACTCCGCGGTGGTCACCACCCGGATCCCGGTGCCGCCGATGATCCTGCTTTCCGGTACGCAGATGAAATGGATTTTCCTGCTCGTCGAAGGCTTGCTGCCGCTTGGCATATTCGCACTCGGCATCTTCGTGTGGTGGAAACGGCGATGAGAAAGAACCGGCTGCTGTGGAACCTGGCCACGCTTGCGGCGTTCGCCTATCTCGCGGTGATGGTGATTTCCGGTGCGTTGCCGGAGCAACGCCAGCTGGTCAAGTTCGAGGCCAAGGGCTTGATGACGCTGCCTCCCGAGCGCATTGCGCGCGTCGACCTGGTTCGGGGCGACAAGACTGTTACATTCGTGCGCAGCGGCGACGCGGGATGGATCCGGGAGGACAAAGGTCCCCTGCCGAAAGCCCTCGCGGAAAAACTGTCGCTGGCGGTGCAGATCATGAACACGTCGGGACCCGTGCGCGTCATGGAAGCGACGGAGCACCGCGGCACCGACCCGCGCGAGTTCGGGCTCGACAAACCGCGGCTTTCCATCACGCTATCGGAAGGGGCGGCGCCGGTCTTGCGCGCGCACTTCGGCGGCCTCAATCCCGAGAGATTCCTGCAGTACATGGCCGTGGAAGGACGCCCGGAGTTGTTTCTGATGTCGCTGTTCGTCGGGCAGTACTGGTCGGACATCGCCGACGGCGCCTTCGCAAAATGAGTCGACATCAACATGTCGACAGTGAACGGTGATCAGTAATCAGTGAACAGTGCAGGTCGAGAGCCTTACCCGATTTTACCGTTCACTGTTCACTGTTTACCGTTCACCACCTTTTCACACCCCACATCATCACCGCCGCGGCGACGAGGAAGACCTAGCGCTGCACGGTCAGTACGGTAAATCCCTCGCCGATCAGATCGCGGTTGATTGCGCCTTTCAATCCCGCATCGCGCAGCAGCTTTTCCTGTTCCTCGCGCGTCGGGATCACGTTGCCCCAGATCAGTTCCTCGAAGCCGGTCTGCAGCGGAAAACGGAATTCGGGACGGCGCGCTTCGTCCAGCGTGGTCGGATAGGTTTCGTCGATGATCACCATCCATCCGCCGGCCTTGAGCGTGCGCGCGGCGGCACTCACGACTGCGGGACGAATCTCCGGCGCGATCTCATGCAACACTTCGATCATCACCACCGCATCGAATGCACCGGCCGCGTCATCCACTTTTTCCCGGTGCACGGCAATGCGGCCGGCGAGGCCGGCCTGCTGCACCTTGTCGCGCGCCTTGGCCAGGCTCTCGTCATCGATATCCACGCCCGCGAGCTGCGCACCGGGGAAGGCCTTCGCTGCCTGCAACAAGAAGTTGCCGGTTCCGCAGCCGATTTCGAGAATCGCCCCGCCGACGGCAAGGCGCTCCGCGAGGCCCGCCAATCCGGGCAGGATTTTCTTCGCGGTGACGACTTGCAGTCCCTGCGTGGATTCGGCGATCGCCTGGTTGAAGTGATCACCCCGGCCCTGGAAGGGCTTCGCCTTCCCGGACTTGAAAGCTTCGCGGCAACGGCGAAAATCGTCCGCCGCCACCTCCGTGCCCAGACGCACGTAGCCGCCGAGGTAGCGCGGATGCGTCGGGCTGGCGAGGATCGCTTCGAAATGCGGCGCGAGCCGGTATTTGCCCACTGCATCCGCATCCAGGATCTCCAGCCCGTAAGCGGTCTTGCACCAGACTTCTACGTAAGGCGCATGCAATCCGAGCTGGCCCGCCAGTTCGAAACCTGTCAGTCCAGGCGTCTGCGCAAGCGCGCGGAACAGGCCCACGTGCACGCCCAGGTCGATGAGATGGATGGTATTGAATCCGCGCCGCCATTCGAAAATGCGCGCGACCTGCGCATCGGCGGTGATGTCCTTGTTTGCCTCGGCCATGACTTCTCCCCTGGACTATTCTGGCTATCGGCAAAGTATACTGGCGGGAATCGGCCTCCTGCGAAGCATTTCGACCCGAGCTAAATCTGCGCATGAAAATACGGAAATTTCTGATCGCCATGCTCTTGATTGCAGCCTCTGCATCGGCCCAGCCGATTGCCGAACCCGGCGAGCCCTCGCCTGCCCTGAAGGGCACCCTGTTCTCCGGCCAGGCTTTCGACCTGGCGCAGATGCGCGGCAAAGTGGTGCTGGTCAATTTCTACTCCAGCTACTGCAGCTTCTGCGCGTACGAGATCGGCAACCTGGAAACCTTCTACGAGCAGCACCACGACCAGGGCCTCGAGGTCATCGTCGTGGGCATCGACAGCCTGGAGGATCGCCATCGCGTCGAACGCATGCTCGGCATTTATGGATTGCCGGGCGTGATGGCCGACGATCTCGAACGCAGCGGATTCGAACGAAAATATCCGACACCCACCGCCTTTGTCATCGACCGCAACGGCATCCTGCGCAGCCAGACCCGCGGCGCGAAGCAGCCGTACTACTACGCGGAGAAGGTGCTTCCCCTGTTGCAGGAGAAGGAGAAGTAGAAGCGACCTTCAGGAAAACAAAATATCGCAGGGGCCGATACGAGAAACGCAGTTGGAAATGGCTGAATAAACGCGCCGGCATGCAGGCGAATCGGCGGAATCTTCCGATCAAACCCGTGCCGCGGCGCGCCTTGTTTTGGCCGGGGCGACCTCCACCATCCGCGTCCAGCCGTAAGGATCGGGTACACGTCCGTACTGGATGTCGGTCAGGCTCGTGAAAAGCTTGCGCGCCACCGGACCGGGTTCGCGGGCGGCAAAAGTGTAATTCCGTCCGCGATAGCCGAGGCTGCCGACCGGGGCGATGACCGCGCCGGTGCCCATGCCGAACGCTTCCGTGATCTTCCCCGACTCGACATCCCGCATCACTTCATGGATGTCGATGCGGTCTTCGGTGACCGGGTATCCCAGATCGGGGGCGAGCTTGAGCAGGGAATCGCGGGTCACGCCGCGCAGGATGGCGCCGGACAACATTGGCGTGCGGATATGTTTGCCTTCGTATACGAACGCAATGTTCATGGCGCCGACTTCATCGACGTAACGCCGTTCGACCGCATCGAGCCACAGCACTTGCTGATAGCCCGCGGCAATCGCTTCCTCGGTGCCGGCCAGACTGCCCGCATAGTTGCCCGGTGTCTTCGCTTCCCCGGTGCCGCCCCGGACGGTGCGCACATAGCCGTCGGACACGAACACCGAGACCGGCTTGAATCCGCCCGCAAAATACGGCGCGACTGGGCTCAGGATGATGTAGTGCAGGAACGTCCGGCTGGCGCGAACCTCCAGCGTATTTTCCACCGCGAGCATCACCGGGCGGATGTACAGCGCGGCGCCTTCCTGCTTCGGCACCCAGCCGTGTTCGAGCTTCACCAGTTCCGAAATGGCCTGGACATGTTCGTCGACATCGACCTCTGGCATCGCCAGGCGCGCCGCGGAAAGATTGAATCGTTCGGCGTTCTTTTCGACACGAAACAGGTTGAGGTTGCCATCCGGCCGCAGGTACGCCTTGGTGCCGTCGAAAACCATCTGACCGCAGTGGAAAACCTGGGCGGCCGGATCGAGGGCCAGCGGCCGATAAGGCCCGATGAGCGGGTCGTGCCAGCCTTTTCCGGTCGTGTAGTACTGCGTGAACATGCGCCCCGTGAAGTGACGCCCGAAACCCAGCGGATTCGGCAACACCGCAGGCGCGGAGTGCGTTGCGGGTTCGATGCGGATGTCGAGCTTGCTCACGAGACGTTCTCCGACAGGAGGTATGCGACCAGCGACTTCCATTCTTCTTCGAGTGAGGCATCGGCCGCCTTTTTGCCGGCGCGGCGATACCAGTAGCCTGCATTGGCAAGGTCGCCTTCGATGCGATGCAGGTGCGCATGGATCACCGCGTACCCCTTGTCGTCCTCATGCTCCTGCACGATGACGTGGGCACGATCCCAGTCGCCTTTGCGCAGATACCACAGCGCTTGCAGCGCGGGAATCAATCCCGCGGGCGGCGAATCCCCGGAAGTGGTCAGCGTGAATTCCTGCAGGTCCATGATGGCTCCAAGGCCGTCATTATCGATGGATTACACGTTTTTGTCTGATAAAAACAGTCCGTCGGACCGGATAGACACTAACCGCAAAGACGCAAAGGCGCAAAGGGAACGCAAAGGAAAACGAGGATGGATCTATCGATGGAAACGTGGCGACACTATCCGGAAGTTGATTGTGGGAAGGTGGGTCCTGATTACGGTAAGTACGCGCAATTCTGCAGAGTTCGCCGAGCCTAACAACCACGAGCGATCATTCAGTTCATTCCCTTTTTCTGATTTCCTTCGCGTTTCCTTTGCGCCTTTGCGCCTCTGCGGTTGAAGATACTTGACTGGTTGAGTCGAACGACCAAAAAACAGATGGGCGCCCGAAAGCGCCCATCCTCCCTTCCCCTTGAGGCTCTTGTTGTGAGGGAATCTTGACCTTCAGGAAGTCGTCATGCGGCGGTCGAGCTCGGCGCCCTGATCGCTCGCATACTCCTTTTTCACATGCCGCGTGCTGTAGCCGTTGAACAGATGGCCGAGCAGGCCGCGCTCCAGGTCGCTGGTCCCCATGTACCAGTCGGCAACCGGATAAGTCAGGTTCATGTTGCGTTCCATCATGATCGGCTGGCTGTGGTGCGCGGCATGGTGGCGGCGGATGGTGTTCACCAGCGGGATGTTGCGCACGACCCAGTTGTCCTGCACATGGCAGCACAAATGGAAAGTCTCGTAGTTCAGGTAATAGATCGGCGTGAGCATCATCAGGATGTAGCCCGCATTCGCGGACCACAGGTAGCCGAGCACGAACGCCGCCGGCAGCGTCATGACCATGAACACGATCAATGCATAAGGCGGGAACAGCACGATGCGCCACTCGCGGTTCGTGTCGTAGGTCATCACCTGCGAGGTGAAATACTGGTGGTGCTGGTGGGTATGCCGGTGGTAGACCGGCATCAGGATGCCCTTGATCGGACGATGCATGGCGTTCTTGTGCAGCCACCATTCGTTCCAGTTGTAGAACACCAGAACCGGGATCACGAACAACAATTCCCAGATGGTCGGCTCGTGCACGTGCGCGGCGCAATACCAGATGACGGCGATGCCGGGCACGAAGATCGACAACAGATGGCCCCAGCCGTTGTACCAGGAGGCGATGTTGCGGCGGTATTCGTCGCGGAATGCCGCCTGCTTCGGGGTGAGGATTCCTGTGTTCATCGTAGTTTTCCGCGCCGCCGGGATGCCATCTGATATATCAGTGATATGCGACCTTACACGCTTGTACAGCGCGCCGTCAAGGAAGCTTCTAGGCGGCCTCTACCGTCGACCGGGTGAATTCCTCTATGTAGTCGAGCAGCCTGTCCGACGCCGCCGCAGCGGCCTTTGCCTCGCCTTTTGCAACCGCACGGGCGACCGCGGCATGCAGTTTGGCGGCAAGCGGCATGTCGGCCGCCTGCCGGTAGTGGATGAACCAGAATCGCCTCGAAAGCGCATTCATCAGTACCATCGTGCTGGCTGCGTATTCGTTGTGCGCCGCCACCAGGCAAAGTTCGTTGAACGCGCGGTCGGTGCGCATGAAGGCGGTTGCATCGTCGGTGCGGGCCGCGGCTTCAAAAGCCTTGCCCAGATCGGCGAACTGCCTGCGCTCGGTATCGCTGGCGCGCCGCGCGGCGGAGCGTGCCACCAGCCGTTCGATCTCGCGCCGTACTTCCAGCAACCGCAGTTGCGCGCCAACGTTGATTTCGGAAACGGTGATGCCGCGCCGGGGCAGGATGTTCACGAGGCGCTCCCGCGCGAGCCGATGCAGGGCTTCTCGGATCGGGGTGCGGCCTATGCGCAGTTGCCGGCTGAGGGCCGCTTCCGATACGATTTCCCCGGGCGCCAGTTGCAGCGTCACGATCAGTTCTTCCAGCTTCGAATAGGCCCGGTCGGTCAGGCTGTGCTCGGAACTTCGTTTCGCACCTGGTTTCGGACTGCATCTTCCGACCGCGGGCATGGATCACTCGGCAATTTTTTCGAAGTGATGCCGATTATGCCTAAATCGCTGCCAAAAAAATCAATG
>DASWEZ010000136.1:0-1914 GCA_036394495.1 Burkholderiales bacterium | reverse complement strand
TGGGCGAAGACCGGCCCGAGCCCGGCGCCTGCCGACAAGTCCGGCCTCTACGACAAAGCCCGGATGGGCCTGGAGGTTTGGCTAAAGGCGACCGATCGCGGTCGGTGGGAAATGAACCCTGCGACCGGAACTGCCCGCCGTACCGAGCCGCTGGCTTCAACGCAGCTCAACGCCTGCGCCCCTTGTCATTCACGACGGCATCTTCTCGCCAAGGGAATGCCGCCCGACGCTTCGTTCCTCGATGCGGCTCTGCCTGGTCTCCTTGTGCCGGGGCAATATCATGCAGACGGGCAGATCGACGGCGAGGTGTTCGAGTACGACTCCTTCCTTCAGAGCGCCATGCACAAGGCTGGCGTCGTCTGTTCGAACTGCCATGAACCACACGCCGCAAAGCTACGTGCCGAGGGCAACGCCCTGTGCGCCCAGTGCCACCTGCCAGAAAAGTTCGACGTCACCGCGCATCATAAGCATTCGTCCGGCAGCGCTGGGGCGCAATGCGTCAACTGCCACATGCCAACCAAGAATTACATGGTGGTGCACGACCGGCGCGATCACAGCATGCGCGTTCCGCGGCCCGATCTGTCAGTATCGATCGGCACGCCTAACGCGTGCACCCAGTGTCACGCCGACCGCTCGGCAGAATGGGCAGCGAAGGCCGTCGCAGAATGGTATCCGAACGGCCGCCAGACGAGGCCGCATTACGGCACCGCACTCCATGCCGGTCGAACCGGCGCCGTGGATGCGGAACATCAACTCGATCAACTAATCCTGGACAAGAGCCAGCCCGCGATTGTGCGGGCCAGCGGCCTGTCGCTCCTGGGTAGTTATGCGTCCGCGGCCTCCGAACCTGCCTTCAAGGCAGCGATTGCCGATCCGGATCCACTGGTCCGCATGGCCGCGCCGCAAGCACTGCCGCCTTCCGCACCGCGCACCATGGTTCAGGCAATCTTGCCGCTTCTTGACGACTCAGTGCGCGCGGTTCGGGTGGAAACGGCGCGAGTAATTGCTGGAATCGACCCGCAGATGATGACGCCGGAGCAACGCAACGCATTTGCGGTCGCTTACCAGGAACTTATCAGTGCGGAAATGATCGATGCCGACCGACCGGAGACGCATCTCAATCTCGGCCTCCTTAAGACGCGGCGCCAGCAACTCAACGAAGCGGAAGCCGAATACCGCACCGCGCTTCGTCTCGATCCCAAGTTTGTCCCGGCCCTGGTAAACCTTGCCGACCTCGATCGGCAACGTGGCTTGGACAAGGAAGGAGCAGAGCTATTGCGTATGGCGATCGCAATCGAACCCAACAACGCTACCATCAAGCATTCCCTCGGCCTGCTGCTTGTGCGCCAACGTAACTATGCCGAGGCACTGCCACTATTGCGCGAGGCCGCCGCGCTTGACCCCGACAA
Source organism: Burkholderiales bacterium (assembly GCA_036394495.1). Taxonomy (GTDB): domain Bacteria; phylum Pseudomonadota; class Gammaproteobacteria; order Burkholderiales; family JACQAP01; genus JACQAP01. The sequence goes on along the minus strand of DASWEZ010000136.1, from coordinate 505 downwards.
CGCACGGTATGCTTATGTCTACGCGGTCGCACTCAACTCAACCGGTTCAGCCGCCGAAGCGAAAACACTCCTGGAGCTCACTCACAAGCAGCATCCGACCGACAGGAACATTCTCTTGGGATTGATTGCGTTCGAACGCGACAGCGGGAACGTCGCAGCGGCCCTAACGCATGCGCAGGAATTGGCCGCGCTCGAACCCCAGAATCCCCAAATTCGCACGCTGCTCGACGATCTTCGCCGGCGCCTGGGGCGCTAATCACGTGGCTACAATGACCCCTTATTCGATCACCTCATTGTCGTGATCTCAGGCGCGGGCGCGAAACGCCAAAATAATCAATCCCGCACCCTGAATGAGCAGCAGCGCGCCGAAAACGATCGGTACAGCTAGCGCTGCCGCGATCGGCGAGCCGAGAAGCAATATTCTAACGAGAACATTGATCGCACCAAGAATGAACGGTCCGATACCGCCGCCCTTGAGCCCGCCAATGATCCCAGACCAAAATAG
>DASWEZ010000135.1:0-12784 GCA_036394495.1 Burkholderiales bacterium | reverse complement strand
CGTCCGCGATCGCGACGGCGGCGCTCGCCTTTCTTCCGCTCTGGCTCGTCGGCGCAGGCATCAACATGTACCTGGGGGTGAAGCAGGCCGGCTACTCGGTTGCGGAAGAGGCGCCCATGTTTCTGCTCGTATTCGGCGTGCCGGCCATAGCGGCGCTCATCGCATGGTGGATGCTGCGCTGAAGCAACGGGCTTCGGGGACGACCTGAAAACCTGTTCGACTTCGAACCCCGCCCGGATGGCGGGGTTTTCATTTCATCCCTTGCTACCCTGCTACGGCCGCATCATGCAGTTTCGCTTTCAGACCCGCGACTTCTCCCTCGAGGGCGGCGATGCGCCGGTCGCGCTGCTCAAGCGTGCGCGCAACGTCCTCCGCTTCGAAGCGCTGCGGAATGTATTTCGGACAGTTGGCGTCCCACGCCGTCACAGTGAACAGGATTGCGCGCGCATCCGAGGATTCTTCGCCAGGGGCGATCAGCTTGTCCAGCAGCGCTGGATCGTCCCCGACCACGCGCGCTTCGCCCCAGATCTTCACGCGCTGGCGATGCTCATAGTCGATCAGAAACAGATGCGCCTTCGGATTCTCCTCGAGATTGCCGAGCGTGATGAATTGCCGGTTGCCGCGCGCATCCGCGAAGCCGATGGTCTTGTCATCGAGGACGTGCAGAAATCCTGGTGGACCACCGCGATGCTGAATGTAAGGCTGGCCGGCGGCATTCGCGGTGCCGAGGAAAACACTGGCCTGGTCGGCGATGAACCCCGCCAGATCCGGCGTGATCTTAGTCTCCCAGCCCTCTCCTTCTTCCATGCGGGCATACGCCGCACGCGAACCCAGCTTTTGCTGGATCGCCTTCACGGTCGGGGTAAATGCGACGTCGCTGGGAATGAGTTTTTTCATGATGGCTTCTTTGTGACGAGGGGCTGGTGGCCAGTGAAGGTGCTGAACGCAAGGTGCGGCGCCCAGCTTGCCTGTGCTGTTCCGTCCCCTCTCTCCTCTTTTACCTTTTTCCTTTCCCCTTTTTTTAAGCCGCCCTTCGCATCTCCACGGCCGGAAAATCGATATCCGTCTGCGCCACTTCGTTGACGTAGTTGGTCAGGGTGTTCAGCGCGACGTGGAGCACGATCTCCATGACTTCGGCGTCATCGTAGCCGGCAGCCTTCACAGCCAGGACCGCGGCATCCGAAACATGGCCACGCTCTTGTGCGACGTTCACCGCGAAATGCACCGCCGCATCGGCCTTCGCGTCCGAAGACGTGCCGTTGCGGTTCGCGGCGATTTCCGCGTCATCCAGCTTCGCCACGTTCTTGCCGAGGTAGGTATGGGCGGCAAGGCAATAACCGCAGCGGTTGAACTCGGCGATGGCCAGCGCAATGCGTTCGCCGGTCTTCGCACCGATCGCGCCCTTGGCGAGCGTGCCGTTGAGGTTCAGATAACCGCCAAGTGCGGTGGGGCTGTTGCCCAGCACCTTCATCAGATTCGGCACGACGCCGAGTTGCTTGTTGACGGCGTCCAGCAGCGGACGGGAGGCGGCAGGCGCTTGGTCGGCGGCGGGGATCGAGATGCGGGTCATGGCGGTTCTCCTCATTCATCAGTTCGATTGGGTTCGCTTCGCCCTGTGCGTTGCGAGTGGCTGCATATTGATGAATTCCGCTGGAAAGAAGAATAGCCACCGATTACAATTTATTCTTCCGTTCATTGGAATAATTAAAATGGACCGGTTTCACCTCATGGCCGTGTACGTGGCGGTGGCCGAAGAAGAGAGTTTCGCCGGCGGCGCGCGAAGACTGGGCATGTCCCCGCCGGCGGTGACCCGGGCGGTTGCCTCGCTCGAAAAGCGCCTCGGCGCCAGGCTCCTGACCCGCACCACGCGCTTCGTCAGGACCACCGATGCCGGTCTGCGCTACCTGGAGCATGCGCGGCGCATCGTCGCGGAGGCCGACGAAGCGGACGAAGCCGTCGCCGGCGTGAATGCCGCACCGCGCGGCCAGCTTTCCGTCACGGCTCCCCTGATGTTCGGACGCATGTTCGTGACGCCCAGCCTCGTCGAATATCTGCGGCGCTATCCGGAAATGTCGCTCTCCGCCACGTTTCTCGACCGGGTCGTCAACCTGCTGGAGGAAGGCATTGACGTGGGCGTGCGCATCGGCGAATTGCCGGATTCGTCGATGAAAGCGATCGGCGTCGGCCATGTGCGCCGCGTCGTGTGCGCCTCGCCGGCTTATCTCAAAGCAAATGGCATTCCCCGCGCGCCGGCCGATCTCGCGAAGCATACCGTTGTTGCCGCGAATCCGGTGTCACCCTCGGTCGACTGGAAATTCTTCACCGGAAAGAAATCGGCGAACATCAGACTGTCGCCGCGGCTTACCGTGACGAGCAACGAAGCCGCCATCGTGGCGGCCGCGGACGGATTCGGCATAACGCGCCCGCTCTCCTACCAGGTCGCTGCGTTCCTGGCCTCGGGGCAGTTGAAAGCGGTACTGGTCGACTTCGAGCCGCCCAGCCTGCCTATCCATGTCCTGCACAGCGAAGGACGGCAGGTACCGGCGAAGGTCCGCACGTTCGTCGACCTGCTCGTGGAAAGGCTGAGGTCCGACAAGGCTTTGAACTAAACAGCTACCGTAAATCTCACCACGAAGCCACGAAGAACACGAAGTGTCACGAAGAAAACCGACAAGTAGAAATGGATTTTCCGCAAGTAATAATCACTGTTCTTTTTCCGCCCGGCTTTAGAAAATTCTAAAAAGCTAGAAAACACTCCGCACTTCTTCGTGTTTCTTCGTGTCCTTCGTGACTTCGTGGTGAGTACTTGGAAGTAAGCGCGCGTCCAGCGCACAGCGATCCACTTAAATTTCCTCTGCGGGATCGGGTCCCCGTGTACCGGAGGGAACCGGCAGCACGACGACAGTTCCGCTGCGCGCCGATTCATAGATGGCTTCGATGATGCGCATATCCTGAAGTCCCTCTTCGCCGGGCGTGTGCGGCAACACATTACGCCTCACGCACTGCGACAGGTGATCGAGTTGACGCGCGAACTGGTCGCCCGCCTCGATGCGCGGTTCCTCCAGGATTTCCTCACCATTGGCGACGCGCCCGATGCGCATTCGCAGGCCGTGATAGGCGAATGCGGGATTCAATTCCGCCCAGGCTTCCGACCCGTGCAGACGGAAGAATTGCGAACGGTGCGTGGCAAAGCTCGTCGCGCAAATGGCCGTCATGCCGCTCGGAAAGCGCAGGGTGAAATGCGCCGACTCCTCGACTTCCTGGAAGCGCGGATCGCTCTTGCGCCGGTAGGCCGAACCGCTCACTTCGAAGGGTTCTTCATTGGTCAGAAATCGTGCGGCGTTGATGGAGTAGATGCCCATGTCCGCCAGCGGTCCCCCGCCCGCCAGTTCATGCTTCAGGCGCCACTGTCCCGGGTCACCGATATTCTGCGAGTTCATCGAAACGATTTCCCTGAGGTCGCCGAACTTGTTGTCGCGGACCATCTTCACGATGGCGCGGTCCATCGGCTCATACTGGCTGCGGTAGGCGATCATCAGCATGCGCTTGGCCTTGTCGCATTCCTGAATCATCGTCTCGCACTGCTTCACGCTGACGGCCATCGGCTTTTCACAGAGGACGTGCTTTCCAGCACGCGCTGCGCGAATGGTGTATTCGGCATGCATGCTGTTAGGCAGCGCGATATAGACGGCATCGACTTCCGGATTGTCGGCAAGCTGGTCGTAGTTTTCGTAGCTGTAGATCGAGTCGGGACGTATCGCGTATTGATGCGCAAGTTTCATCGCCTTGTCGGCGTCCCCGCTGACGAGGGCAACCAGCCGCGAATGCTTCGATGTCGCGAACGCCGGCAGCACCTGGCCGATCGCGAGCCGTCCCAGTCCGACGACCGCGTAGCCCACGCGTTTCCCGCCCGGATCCCTGGGCGCCGGAAGCTTTTCCGGCTTCTCCGTGGGGGCCTGGATCGACGGCAAATCGACGCGGTCTTCTTCGGCGGCGGCGAGATTCAGGCTGCGTGTCGCGAGCGCGGTGGCCAAACCGCCGCCGATGTAGCCCAGAAAAGTCCGCCGGCGCAGCACGCCGCGCTCGAGCAGGAAATCGGGGTCGTCCGAAGCTGCGTTGCGTCTGTGCTCTTTTTCCATGGCATGCTCCAGAAATGGGGTCGCTGCGCGCGCGGATCGCGGCGGTTCTGCGAAGGGGGGTCCGTCAGTCCATCAAACAAGATGACTTCGGCCTTGCAGACTTAGTTCCCGGCTGCGAGCAACAAGATAGGGAATTCGATGCCGGCACGGACCGGTATTCACTACGGCGCCGGCTGACTGCTCAAGAGGGTTCCAGCAAAACGTAGCCGGCGAATTTGCGCAACGCGTCCCGCCGTTGCTTCGGCACGAACTGTCCCCAGACCCTTATCACGGCTTTGACAAACCAGGGCAGGGGAATCGGCCTGTGCAGGCGTTCGCCTTCGTCGGTCAGGTAGCGGATCGCCTTGGGCTGCCATCCGTGCTGCCTGAAGAAGGCGAACCAGTCGCCGGGTGAAAATTTGAACGGAGCGTTCTGCATCCTCCGTCCCATTTTCCTGCTATGCCGGTATTTGACCGCCCGCGGGGAAAAGTAATCCACCAGCCAATAGCGGGCACGATCCAGGACTCTCAGGTCGTCGGCCAGCGACGCTGCCTGTTCGACGCTCAGGTAAGGCACGACGCCTTCGGTGAGAACAAGGATCCCGCCCGCTTGCGCATTGACGCGCGCGAACAATTCCCGCCGCGCAGCGACGTCGGCAAGATCGATCTTCACGCGCTCCAGGCGGCAGCGCGGCGGCTCGTTCGCGAGCAGGTTTTCCTTGTACTCGATGATGTGCGGATAATCGGCTTCGATCCACCGTAGCGACGCGGGCAGGTTCATCCGATACGGACGCGTATCCAATCCCGCGCCGAGATTGAGGATGGTATCGACGCCCTCGTCGATGGCGCGGAGGATGAAGTCGTCGATGATGCAGGTGCGGATCACGACGTTCCAGCCGATGACTCGCGGCATCGGCATCGCTTCGGCTATCTTCGCGCCGCGCTCTCCTGCGAGCCCGGCTGCAAGCGGATCACGGAAAAGCGCATCGGGACGTGCGGTTTCCAGGGCCCGATGGTGCGCGATCCAGAATGAGGTGTCGGAGACGTCTCCGATCAGGGGCTCGGCCATGCAAATGCGAGGGCTGGTCGATGCTATTCCGGATTGACGCCGGCGGCCCAAAGAATGCCGCCGCGGAGGTGATCGAGGAACAACGGTTCCCGGTAAGACTCGACGGTGTGCCCAAGCGCGGTATACCACGCACGACCGCCATCGTAGATGTGATACCAGGCCACCGGATGCATGGCGCCCATCCTGCCGCCGCGGTACGACGATTCGTCGATGCGGATCAAAATCGTGATGTCGGGATCGAGGTCATGGCGGAAATCGTACCATTCGTCCCTGCGTCCCCATTCGATCGGCAGGGATCGCGTAGAAGCGTGCGACGCATCGACGACGTTCAGTTTCGCGGATTGAATCGGCGGATGCCGGCTGAAGTAATTGCCGACGAGCCTGCCATACCAGGGCCACTCGTATCCGGTGTCGGTCGCCGAATGGACGCCGACGAAGCCACCGCCATGCCTGATGAATCTTTCGAAGGCGGCCTGCCCGCCGGCATCGAGAACCTCCCCCGTCGTGTTCAGGAAAATGACTTCCCGATACTTCGACAGCCTGTCATCGCTGAATATCTTGTCGTCTTCCGTGGCATCGACGCGAAAGTTGCTCTGCTCACCCAGGGCCTGGATGGCGGCGACGCCGGCAGAAATCGAGTCGTGCCGGAATCCCGCGGTTTTCGAGAACACCAGAACGGCGAAGCCCGGTTCGTTGTCCGCGGATGTCGCCGGCGCGAGCCCGACCAAAAGCATCGAGCAGACGACGAAACGCACCACGGGCTTCAGAATCAAAACTGCCCGCAGTAGAGACCGAGAATGAGGAGAGCGCATCCGAGTACCCCGTAAAAAACGCGGGCGCCTTTGCGCCCAAATGCATCGACGAGGAACTTCGCTTTCGGGTGTTCGAAGAACCAGTTCCAGTCGCTGACCACCGCGACAAGCACGAAGATTCCGGCCAGGAATGCAAATATGATCACGGTCCGGGAACTCATTCTATTCAGTCCCACGATCCTGGACCGGGTCCTCCAGCCCTTCTGCTTGATGCGCGATCCGGCGCGACGTACCGGAAACGTCTCTGATCAGGGGTTCGGCCATGGCAAAGCGAAAAGCCTCCTTGTGAACCGGTATCTCACCTGACGGGTATTGTCGCTGAAAAATCCTCCGGACCGGGGACTGACAACACGCCGCCTGGTCTGTAGCGGCGAGTCCGGAAATTCCGGAAAGGTGGCGCCTCCCGAAAGCAGATAGCTGCATTGAGCAGACTCGGCGCAACCAGCGCGTCGAATCTCCTGACTCATGGCGTCGTAAAGCATCCGGCCCAGAACGACGATTGCGATCGCTGCCACCCCCTAAACGCAAGGCGGGCAAGAGCGACAGGCCGGTTCCGGGCCAACGCATATGCCGGGACACGGAACCCACTCGCATTGCTTCAGTCGTATTGAAACGGAGCAAAGTCGTCCAGAAGGGTACACCACGCCATCGAGGGGATTCGCAATCTTCGTGATGGGAATCTCCGCTTGAGGAGTATCGACGTTGAAGAAACATCAAAAGAAGAATTTCCCGACAGCCGGCGTGCGCCGCTTCCTGGAGCCGGGGCCGATCGTGCTGGTGAGCTCCGCCTGGAAGGGCGAGACGAACATCATGACCATGGGCTGGCACACGGTCATGGAGTTCGAGCCGTCACTGATCGGCTGCATGATCTCCGGTGGCAATCACAGCTTCGGCATGATCAAAGCCAGCAAGGAATGCGTGATCAACATTCCAACCTTTGACTTGGCGAAGCAGGTGGTCGGCATCGGCAACTGCAGCGGGACCGAGGTGGACAAGTTCGCGCGGTTCGGCCTGACGCCGGTCGCCGGCAGCAGGATCGATGCCCCGCTGATCCGGGAGTGCTACGCCAACTTCGAATGCCGGCTTTACGATGGCAGCCAGGTCAACAGGCAAAGCCTCTTCATCTGGGAAATCGTCAAGGCGCAGGTCGCGACTTCGCCGAAGTATCCGCAGACAGTTCACTACCGGGGCGACGGCGTGTTCATGATCTCCGGCCGGAATATCAGCCGGCGCAGCCAGTTCAAGTCGCAGAATCAGTGAAGCCGTGGAACGCAATCACTTGCGGGAGACAATCAAGGCATGAGCCACTTCCACTATTGGTATCCGTTGATCGGCGTCCTGCTCCTGCTCGTCGTGTTGAGCAGTGCGACAGTCAGGCGCGCGCCGATCAGCACAGCCATCATCTACCTCGTCATCGGCTGGGGATTCGGCCGCCTGGGCTGGCTCACGCTGGATACCGGGCCGCATGGCGAAGCGCTCGAAACGCTCGCGGAGATCGCGGTCATCGTGTCTCTGTTCTCGGCCGGGCTGAAGCTGCGCAAGAGCTTGCGATCGCACCTCTGGCGGTTGCCGCTGTTCCTCGCCTCGGCCTCGATGGTGACTACCGTGGCGCTCGTGGCGATTTGCGGGGCTGTCATTTTCGACGTGCCGATCGGACTGGCCATATTGCTCGGGGCGATCCTTGCACCGACGGATCCGGTTCTCGCCTCGGAAGTTCAGGTGTCCGATCCGGGGGACACCGATAGCCTGCGCTTCACCCTGACGGGGGAAGCAGGCCTGAACGACGGCGCTGCGTTCCCGTTCGTGATGCTGGGACTGGGGCTCCTCGGCTTGCACGAACTCGGAACCGGGACCTGGCGCTGGTGGACGATCGATGTCCTCTGGGCGATTGCGGGCGGTCTGGCAACGGGGGCGCTTTTAGGCAAGGCAGTCGGTCGCCTGGTCGTGTACCTGAGGCAGCGTCATCTGGAAGCAGTCGGATACGACGATTTTCTGGCGCTCGGGCTTATCGCCACTTCCTACGGCATTGCCGTTGCCTTGCACGCATACGGATTCCTCGCGGTATTCGCAGCCGGATTGGCCCTGAGAACCGTGGAACGGGAACTGACGGGGCAGGAGGATCCTCCGGACATCAAGCAGGTGCCGGGGACGGACGAAGAGATCGCAAGCGACCAGCAACACGCGCCCGCTTTCCTCGCGGCCGCAGTGCTGAGTTTCAATGAGCACCTGGAGCGGCTTGGCGAACTCGCATTGGTGCTCGTAACCGGCGCGCTGCTCAGCCTGATCGATTTTTCGCTCCCGGCCATGACGTTCGCCCTGTTCCTGTTCTTCGTCATCCGACCTTTGGCGGTGGGCCCCATCGCCCTTGCCGCTGGCATGAACCTGCGTCAGGCGGCGATGGTGTCCTGGTTCGGCATCCGCGGCATCGGATCGCTCTACTATCTTTTTTATGCGATCAACCGGGGATTGCCCGCGGCGACCGGACAATGGTTGATGCAAGTGGTGTTATGCGTGATCGCAACGTCGGTGCTTCTGCACGGAATTTCCGTCACGCCGCTGATGCGGCGCTACGTGAAGGATGGCGAGCAACGGGATGTCGCGACATGAAACCGCAGAGCCTGCGAGGCGCGAGGCGGGGCGCTCCGGGCAGCTCAGGCGGGTTGGACCTGCTGCAGATAAAAACCCAGGCACAGAAGTCCGCTTCCGAGTATTGCGTAGAACACGCGAGCGCCGCCGCGCCCGAACGCATCGACGAAGAATCTGGCCCGCGGATGCTCGAAGAACCAGTTCCAGTCGACGAGCACCGCCACGATCACAAAGATTCCAGCCAGATAAGCCAGTGGAGTCATCGTTTTCTATTTTAATACCGGGCCGCCGGCAGAGCGCCTCCATTCAGCCATTCAGGAATTCGAGCAGCTTCGGGATGACCTGCTCCGGCGCTTCGTTGATCAGCCAGTGGCCCGAGCCCGTGACAATGACGCCTTCGACGTTGTCGTCGACCATCTTGCCCTGGTCGATCAGGAACTGGCCGCCGGCCTTCTCTCCGCTCAGCACGAGCATCGGCATGGTCAATCTGGTTTCAGCGAATCCGGCGAAGTCCTTGCCGTCCTGCTCGAACGCGCGGAACACCTCGAATCCCGCGCGCATGGCGCCAGGCATCGCATATTGTTTGGCGTAGAACTGGCGGTCCTTCTCCGGCACCGAGTGCTTCGGATCGGCGGCGAATTCATTCCAGAAGTGCTCGAAGTAGGTGCGTTCGCGGCCCTTGACGAGCGCCAGCGGCGTCTTGCCGTAGAAATGGAAATGCCATAGGTCGCGAAGCAGCCAGACCTTGGTCCAATCGCCGACGCCCGGAAGGAAGGCATCCATAAGCGCGATGCGATCGACGTCTTCGGGATACTGCGCCGCGTAGGCGTACGCCACCATCAGGCCGATGTCGTGGCCGACCACCGCCACTTTCCTGAACCCGAGTGATTCTGCAAGGGCATGGATGTCCTGCGCCATCATTTTCTTCTCGTAACCGCTCTCCGGTTTGCCGGAGGTGCCGAAGCCGCGCAGGTCGGGCGCGATCACCGTATGCGTTTTCGCGAGCTTCGGGATCAGTGGCAGCCACATGTGGCTGTTCTGCGCATAACCATGCAACAGGATGACGGGATCGCCTTTTCCGGCGATGAGATAGTGCAACCGCACGCCGTTGACTTCCTTGTAGCGGCTTTCGATCTTGATGGATTGGTCGGCGCCGGCCTGGGGAGCGGCCAGCATCGTGGCGAAGGCGGCGAGTAATACCGAAATGAGTTTGCGCACGATGATCTACTCGGATGAAAAAGCGTGACCGCGTGAATTCGCGTCTGTGGACAGCACTATAGGCGGAAGGTATCGTCCGGGTAAGCCTGCCATAACCGAATCCGGTTTCCGGAAAAACCGAACAATGATCAAGCTCGACGGACTGGCCGCCTTCGCGGCGGTGGTGGAAGCCGGATCGATCACCGAGGCGGCGCGGCGCATCGGCATTTCGAAATCCGTGTTGAGCGAGCGCCTGGCGGAACTGGAACGCTCGCTCGGCGCCCGCCTCCTGCAACGGACGACGCGCAAGGTGTCCGTCACGGAAGATGGCTCGGCTTTCCTCGAACGAGCCAGGCGCATCCTGCGCGATACCGCCGAGGCCACTGCCGAAATTGCCGAACGGCGCGGCACATTGGCGGGGCCGTTGCGGCTGTCCGCCCCGGTCAGCTTCGGCAGCTTGCACCTGGGCCCGGCGCTGTATCCGTTCCTCCTTGCAAATCCCGAGATCGAACTGACGCTGGAACTCGACGATCGCTTCGTCGATGTGGCATCCGGCGGCTTCGATGCCGTCATCCGGCACGGCCCGGTGCGCGACAATCGCCTCATCGTAAAACGACTGGCGTCGAGCCGGCGGTTGCTGGTCGCCTCTCCGGGCTATCTCGCGCGACACGGCATGCTCACGTCCGTGGCGGAGCTCGAATCGCGCAACGCCATTCTCTACAGCAATCGCGAAACGGACTGGCGCTTTCCCGGCTCCGGCCGTCGTGCCGACGTCGTCGTCCGCCCCGGCTTCTGCCTGCGCATCAACAACGGCGTGATGATGCGGGACGCGGCGATCGCCGGACTCGGCATCGCGCTCATGCCGACGTTTCTCATCCACTCCGAACTGGCGAACGGTGCGCTGCGGACGATCGACATAGGAATGGAAGCAGAGGCGGCGGAGATTTACCTGGCGTATCCCGCAGACCGCGGTCCGTCCGCCAAGATTCGCGCGCTGACCGAGCACCTGCGCAAAGCCTTCGGCGATCCGCCTTATTGGGAAACCGGCTTGAAGAAGCCGCGCCGGGCGACCGCGCCTGACTCCCCGAAAAAACGCAGTGGATCCTAGCCGACGTACGCCATGAATTCTGCGGCACGCGCCTCCAGTATCAGCTCAGATTGCGCTACACCGCCTGTACTACGGGACGTCGCTGGAAGCCGGCCGGATCAATGACAACCTGATGGAAAAACCCCTCGGGCTGGACGTATTCGGGCAGCGTGTTCTGGGCGGCTGATACCATATTAGGAGCCGTATACCTGGGTGTGGGCTATTCGAGCCTGGGCCAGGGCTCCGCCTGCCTGATGATCGGACCGCGCTTCTGACCGGATGCGGATGCGTAAGGATGCCAGCGTACAATCGACCCACGCTGGCAACTGCATGCCATTAACTCAAAGGAGGCCGCATTGATCCGCTTTTATTTTCATCCCACGCCGAATCCCCTGAAGGTTGCATTGTTCCTGGAGGAGTCCGGTACACCCTACGAGATCGTTCCGGTCGATACGCGCAAGGGTGAACAGCACACCGCGGCGTTTCGGACCGTCAACCCGAACGGCAAGCTGCCCGCCATCGTCGACACCGACGGACCCGGCGGCAAGCAAGTCACGGTGTTTGATTCCAGCGCGATCTTGCTGTACCTCGGCGACAAGATCGGCAAGTACGTCGGCAGTGCCGCGGACCGCGGCGAACTGCTTTCCTGGCTCATGTTCGTCGCGACCGGCATCGGACCCTATTCGGGACAGGCCGTGCACTTCCAGCGCGCGGCGCCGGAACAGATTCCCTACGCGATCAACCGCTACCGGCGTGAAGCGGACCGGCACTACCGCGTGCTCGACGCGCATCTGAAGGGACGCGACTTCATCGTGGGCAGGGAACTCTCGATCGTCGACATGTCGGCCTGGGGATGGATCGATCGCGCACCCATCGTGCTTCCCGGCGAAGCCGATCCGCTCGCGGCGTATCCGAACCTGAAGCGCTGGTTTACCGCGATCAACGCGCGTCCCGCTGTCGCGCGCGCCCGCGCCGTCGGCAAGGACATCGCCTTCAAGCAGGAAATGGACGAGGCAGCAAAGCGCGCCATGTTCCCGTCGAACTATCCGCTTGCTACTACGTAAGGCGAACTCGAAATTCATCCGGAATAATTCTCACCACGCGCTGCCCGCGGCACACACCCCTGCGGGTGCATATGAGTGTTCCCTTGAGGCACGAAGGTCACGAAGGGACACGAAGAAAGACAAAGAGAAGTTGATGCGAGAGGTTGCCGGTTTGCGTTCTTGGCCACCGAACGTTCTGAATATCGGCCGATTCCAACAAATCTACCACCCGATATTCGACCAGGTTTTGACCTCCTTCGTGACCTTCGTGGTGAGGGGTAGACACGACTACCTGTTTGCGATTCGACCGCAAACGGGTATACGATCACTGTTAATAACAACGGCATACCTGCAATACCTTCGCTTTCACAAACCGGCCGCCCCGCAAGGCGTGGTGCATCGCCAGACTGGTTCGAAACTTTTTTACGAATCGGTCGACCGGGTTGCTCCCCGGGTCTTCGGGCCCCCTCGGCGTAATTCTTCGCCTTTCAAGGAACACCGTACAACCAGACGGCCGGCAATACCCGGCCGCCGCATCTCTACTGTTGGATCACCCAGGGGGATAACCAATGATCTCGAAACGGATGACTGTCGATGCAGCAAGGTTATGCGCAATCGTGATGACCGTTCTTTTCTCGTCCGGTGTCTACGCCGTCGATTTTCTCGAAGCTGCGCCAAAGCAGACAAAAGTCCTTCTCGAAAATGACAAGGTGCGTGTGATAGAGGTCAACTTCAAGAAAGGCGACAAGGTTCCGATGCATTCCCACCCCGATATCGTCGTTTATATAATCAAGGGAGGGAAAACACGGTTTACCGACGAGAGCGGCAAAGTATCGGAGTCGGGAAGCAATGACGGCTCAGCCACGTTCCGC
>DASWEZ010000134.1:0-8952 GCA_036394495.1 Burkholderiales bacterium | reverse complement strand
GGCGGATGCGGCGATCATTCCGGAACCGTTTGCACACAGCATCCTGAGGGCCCAGGTCGGTGTCATGTGGTTGTCCGTCGAGGTTTTCGGCAAGCCGGCCCATGTGCTCAACGCCGCGCAGGGCATCAACGCGATCGAAGCGGCGTTCGCGCTGTGGCGCGGACTGCAGACCCTCGAAGCGCAATGGAACAAGCCCGGCAACCGCCATCCCGCCTTCGCGCACATTGAGCATCCCATCAGATTCAACGTCGGCCGGATCAACGGCGGCGAATGGGCTTCGTCGGTGCCTACGCGCTGCGTCATGGAGCTGCGCTGCGGCTTCTATCCCGGCGTACCTGTCGCAGAAGCCCGCGCCGCGATCGAAGCGTGCCTTGCGGAAACGATGGAGAAGGATTCCGCCCTCGCCGGGGTCACGCATCGCGTCTGTTATGCCGGCTTTCAGGCCGAAGGCTTTGTGCTCGACGACACGACCCCGCTGCTGACCGCGCTCGCCGCGGCGCATGCGCAGGTGATGCACAAGGACGCGGACTGGTTTGCCAGTTCGGCGACCACCGATGCCCGCGCTTTCAATCTGTACGGCAGCATCCCGGCGACCTGCTACGGGCCGGAGGCGCAGAACATCCACGGCATCGACGAGTCGGTGTCGATCGACAGTACGTTGCGCGTCGCGCAGGTCCTGGCCTTGTTCATGGCGCGCTGGTGCGGCGTGGAGAAAGCGCAATGACGCGGCTGTGGCTGACAATATTGCTGGCCGCGACGGCGATGCTGGCCGGCTGCTCCGGTTCGCCGCAATTCCCCGAACCGACGACGGTTCGCGCCAGCAACGACACTGCATCCCAAGCCATCGACTACGCGAAGGAAATGCTCGGCAAACCGTACAAATACGCCGGCGACACGCCGGCGGGATTCGATTGCAGCGGACTGGTGAAATACAGTTACGGCCGTGCCGGCATCTCCATGCCGCGCGATACGCAGGCGCAGCGGCGCATGTCGATGCTGGTATCGATTCATGCCATGCGCGAAGGCGACCTGCTGTTCTTCGACCAGGAAGGCAAGAAAACCTCCCACGTCGGCATGTACCTCGGCAAGGGGCGCTTCATCCACGCGCCCTCGAGCGGCGGCAAGGTGCGCACCGACAGCATCAACGCGGAGTTCTGGAAAAAACACCTGGTCGAAGCCCGGCGAGTATAAACAACTAAACCATAAATCTCACCACGCGCCGCAAGCGGCACAAGTGTTCCCTTGAGGCACGAAGGTCACGAAGAAACACGAAGAAAACCGAAGGTATTCGTTCGTGGAAGGGAAAGATGTGTATTACTTTGTAACTACGCACGCCACAGCACATTGAAAGAACTTCACTTCTATAACGCCGCCTGTTGCCCTCTTCGTGACCTTCGTGCCTCAAGGGAACACTTGTGCCGCTTGCGGCGCGTGGTGAGACTTTGATCTTGGGGGCGTAGATGAGAAAAAAACTGATCGCAGTGATTGTCGCGTTGGCGACTGCCCCGTTCGTGCCGCAGTCGCACGCAGCGGGCCCGGACCACGTCGACATCACCTGGATGTCGATCGCCAACATCCATTACCAGATGGGTTCATTCGGCGTGCTCACCGACGGTTACGTCACCCGCCTTCCGGAGAGCGATTTCCACGGCGGCGGCGGTGGCTATGCGTATACAAAAAAGCCCCGGAAGCCGGACGTCGCCGCGGTATCCCGCGTGCTCGATGCGATCGGCGGACCCGGCAGGATCAATCTGCTGCTTACCGGCCACAGCCACTGGGACCATTCTTTCGATACCGCAAACTGGTCGCGGCTGACCGGTGCGCCGATCATCGGCTCGCAGACTACCTGCTACGAAGTCATGGCGGAGAACCTGCCGGCGGAACGCTGCAGGCCGGTGTATGGCCTGGAAAAAATAGACATCGCCGAGGGGGTGACGATGCGCGTGGTGCGCTGGAACCACAGCGGCGACCCGGCCAAAAACTGGGAGCAGCATGACCCGGTCGAGCTCCAAGATATTCCTCGCCAGGATCCGGCGACCGGCGGCCTGAAGGCCGGCGTGGCGGAGGATTTTCCGAACGGCGGCGGCAATCGCGGCTTTCTATTCACGGTGGAGGGGCCGCAAGGCCGCTACAGCTGGTTCTACCAGAATTCGGCCAGCGCTGTGGACCTGGACGTGCCGATCGTCATCGACGGCGTGGACTATGGCGCGCCGATCGAAAATCTCAGAAAGGCGATGCGCGACGCCGGACTGGAATCGGTGGATTTATGGATTGGCACCGGCGGCCTGCCGGTCGCGCAACTGGTGGTGCCGGTCATCAAACCCAGGGCCCATATCCCGATCCACTGGGATGGACTCTGGGAACCCTTCGAGGCCGGCATGCCGTGGCCCTTCGCGGATGCGGCAGACGAAGATTACCTGGCGAAGTCGGGCGTGAAACTGCTCAAGCCCGGGCAATACATGGACGAATGGCGACTGGATAAAACCGGCATCCGCCCGGTGGAGAACAACGCGGTCAAGGGTCGGCTGGGCTTTACCGACATTCAGACCTTCCCGCGCTAGCCTTAGGAGGACGGCTACTTCGCGAAAATCCGCTCCGCGTTACGCCATGCGATGTTTTCCGCAACGTCAGTCGGCAACTGCGCGAGCCACCCCCGGGCCTGCCGGGCCAGCGGGACCACTTCCTCCCAGCGCGGGGGAATCCAGGTATCCGACCCATAGATGAAACGATCGGGGTATTTCAGGAACAGCGCTTTCCACGCCGGGTCGAGCGTACCGCCGGGCGCGACGTCGCGGTAAGAAAGATCGGCCCACAGCGCCGGATGGCGCCCGAGCGTGCGATCAACGACCTCCGGCGGCTCGCTCATCCCTGCGTGCGCCCAGAGGATGCGCGCCTTCGGATCGAGCGCGAACAGCTTCTCTATGGCCTGCGCATCCGAATGCGCATGCAACCAGAGTTTCTGCACGGCAGCGATCTCGACGATGCGGCGGATCACCGGCGTGTCCGCCTCGACGCCGTCGAGATGGAACTCTCCGATACCGCGGTAGATGCCCCGCTTCAGTTCCTGCTCGATGAAATCCACCGACTCCGGATCGCGAAACCAGCTCCGACGCTCGATCAACCAGGTCGCGAGATCGCGTGTCTTGCGATATGGACGCAATTCCGGAATGAAGCGTTGCGGATAACGCCTGTGAAGTTCAATGGTGCCGTCATTAGGCGTGCTGGACAGGAGAGCCTGACGGATTCCCGCCTCGTCGAGAATGCCAATGACCTGCTCCGGCGAATACTGCTGGGTGGCGCCGACGCTGTAGTGAATGTGGCCATCGAACAAAGGCAAACCGCTTTGCGCATTCGCGGCAATGGGTAGCCAGACGGCGGCCGCCAGCCCGCACAGTTCCGGAAGAAGCCGCCATCCGGCCATCAAAGGGTAGCTACTTTTTGAGGCTGTCGCGGATCTGGCGCAGCAGCAGCACGTCCTCGGGCGTCGCCGGCAGCTCGGCTGGAGCTTCTTTCTTGAGCTTGTTAACTTGCTTGATCATCATGAAGATGATGAAGGCAAGAATAATGAAATAGATCAGGACCGTGATGAAATTACCGTAGGCAAACACCGCGCCGGCCTTTTTCGCTTCCGCCAGCGGCAATCCCGCCGGCTGGCCATTCAAACCGATGTAATAGTTGCTGAAATCCAGGCCCCCCGTCATCTTGCCAATGAGCGGCATGATCAGGTCGTTCACGACGGAATCCACGATCTTGCCAAATGCACCGCCAATAATGACGCCGACCGCCAGGTCCACGACGTTGCCCTTCAGCGCGAACTCCTTGAACTCGCTCGCAATGCTCATGCTCGCTCCTTCTTCTTGATATTCAACCCAGACTGGATCGCCCTCCTCCCGGCCATGCACTCGGAAGGGACATTGGCATACTACCTTCTGCCGGCGCCGATTCATAAGAGTCGAGCCCGTGCCCGCTGCCGTTCGCCGGACAGTTGCGGCGCCGCGATTTCTCTCAAATAAAACAATCTTTCGCGACTCTCCCCGGGCGTGTCAACCGCGCCATACATGCCGCGTTGGGAACGCAAATTCTTCCGGAAAATCATTTCCGATCACCGCCGGGGCAGTGAACTCGGGACCGCGGACAGGGTCTGAGAACGGGTAGGCAATATCTTCTTCACATCGCGGGCAACCTGCCCGCTTTGCATTTCAGGAGGCCAGACAATGTTTTCCAGATTGACAGCAAGAAAGTGGCTGATTGCCGCAGTCGTTCCTGCGGTATTCGGCGTTTACTATGTACTCGCGCTGCCCGGCCATACGACGGCCAACGCGGCCCCGCAAACCACGACTCAGGCCGGCAAGGCCACATCGCAACACCTGCCCGACTTCACCCGGATCGTCGAAGAAAACGGTCCGTCCGTGGTGAACGTCAGCGTATCGCGCACAACGCCGGTCGCCGCCCAGGGCCCGGGACCTGGAAATTCCCAGGACGATCCCCTGCAGGATTTCCTGCGCCGTTTCGGTCCGCAAGGACGAGGCCCCGGCCAGGGACCCCAAGGGGAACCGGAAATCCAGCGCGGACTGGGCTCGGGTTTCATCATCAGTTCGGACGGCATCATCCTGACCAATGCCCACGTCGTGGCTGAAGCCACCGAAATCACGGTCAAGCTGACCGACCGCCGCGAGTTCGACGCCAAGGTGCTCGGAGTGGACAAGCGCACGGATATCGCGGTGTTGAAGATCGACGCCAAGAACCTGCCTTCGGTCAAAATCGGCCACGCCAGTGAACTGAAAGTCGGCGAATGGGTTGCTGCCATCGGTTCGCCGTTCGGCTTCGAGAACACCATCACGTCGGGCATCGTCAGTGCGAAAGCGCGCGCACTCCCGGACGAGAACTATGTGCCTTTCATCCAGACCGACGTGGCGGTCAATCCGGGTAATTCCGGCGGCCCGCTGTTCAACATGGACGGCGAAGTGGTTGGCGTGAATTCGCAGATCTTCAGCCGCACAGGCGGTTTCATGGGCTTGTCGTTCGCGATTCCGATCGACGTGGCAATGCAGGTCAAGGATGACCTGGTACAGAACGGCAAGGTCACCCGCGGCCGCATCGGCGTGCAAATCCAGGACGTGAACCAGGCGCTGGCCAATTCATTCGGCCTGCCGAAGCCGCAGGGCGCACTCATCAGCGGCGTGGAACCGGGCAGCCCGGCAGAGAAGGCCGGATTGAAGACAGGCGACGTGGTGCTTGGCGTCAACGGTAAGGAAATCGGCCAGCTCTCCGAACTGTCCGGCGCGATTGCCGCGACCAAGCCGGGTAACAGCGCCCGCCTGCAGGTATGGCGTGAGGGCAAGAGCCGCGACGTCGACGTCAAAGTCGCCGAGCTTATGGACCAGAAAGTCGCCGCGAACAACAATGCGGGCGATTCGCAGACCTCCGCGAAGCTTGGGCTTACGGTGCGCGAACTGGCGCCCGACGAGCGTGCGCAACTCAAGACCGAAGGCGGGCTGGTGGTCCAGAACGCTTCCGGCGCCGCGGCCCGTGCCGGCATTCAACCGGGCGACGTGATCCTGGCGTTCAACGACACACCGTTGACATCGGTCGAGCAATTGAAGAATCTGATGAAGAAGACCGACAAGACGATTGCACTGTTGATCCAGAGGGATTCGAACCGGATGTACGTGCCGGTCCAGGTCGGCTGAGCGAAACTGCTCCCGGTAAACAGGGCGGACTGCCTTCGGCAGCCCGCCCTTTTCTTTTTCGCCGCTCCTCCGAAGGGGCGGGCGGCAATCCCTTCAGTCCGGCAGGTCTGAATGTTCCTTGACGATGTCCTGGCGGAGCGGCTTGGACGGCTGCAAGCTTCCGCCGCGGGGAAGGTCCGGACTACCGACGACGGCGACTCCAGGATTGCAGTAACGGCGGGTGCCGTTCAAGCGGGCCGCCTATCACGCCAAACAGCCTGAACGCAACTCCGGCGTCATCATCCGCCCGGATGAGGCGTAGGACGATGCCTAAAATCTAGGCGGGAGAAATTGCCTTCACGGTCAGACCGCCCTGAATCCCAAGGCTGGCGCGGTCGCTTGCGGCAACCTCCGATTCATGGCTCAATTTCCTGACATAAGAACCCAAGATTCACGGTCCAATTGTCGAACAACAAAAGCAGCCGGCTGTCCGGGGAGGCCGACGTGCCTAACAAAGACCACGCCAGGGACTACTCCGACCTCAGTCCGGAGCTGATTGAGGTCGTCCGTGCGCTGCAGGCTTCGCTGGCGGAAAAACGCGTGCGCCAGCAGCTTCAGTCCGTGGAGAGCGAGCAGCCCTCGAAGCTCGAATCCGCCTTCTCAGCCCAGCAGGCCAAGCGCGCCAGCCGGCCGGACGTCGCGAGCCATCCGCAATTGCTTGCCGCATTGGTGGAATCCGCGGATGCCGGGATCATCAGCGAAACCTGGAACGGTGTGCTGTTGACCTGGAACAAGGGCGCGGAGCGGATTTTCGGCTACAGCGCCGCGGAGATGATAGGCAACACCCGCGCCTGCCTGATCCCCGAATTCCTGAAAAACGAGGATGCCAAGATCATGAATCATGTGATCGAAGGCAAGGCCACTCTGAACCGCGAAACGGTCTGGCAGCACAAGGACGGCAAGTTCGTGGACGTGGCGGTGAGTTTCGCCCCCGTTGTCGAGAGCGACAAGGTGGTGCGCCTGTCCGTGGTCATCAGCGACATCACCGAGCGCAAGCGCATGGAGCGCGCGCTGATGGAAAGCGAGCGCAAGCAGCGCCAGCGCGCGGCGGAACTGAGGATCGTACTCGATGCGGTACCGGCGGCGGTCTGCATCGCCAACGATCCGGAATGCAAATCCATCACCGGCAATCGCATGGCCTACGACCTGCTGCGCCTGCCACAGGGCAGCAATCTGGCGGTCGTGGAGCCGGAGAATGAAAAACAGGCGCCTTTCCGCATGTTTCGCAACGGGCGTGCGCTCGAAGCGCACGAACTTCCAGTGCAGATGGCGGCTTTCCGCGGCATCGAGGTGCGCGATTTCGAACAGGATGTCGTTTTCGACGATGGCAGCATCCGCCACCTGATCGGCAACGCCGCTCCGTTGCGTGATGCCAGCGGCAAGGTCTATGGCGCCGTCGGGGCGTTCATCGACATCACGACGCGGCGGAACATGGAAGAGCAGATCCGGCGCATGGCGCACTTCGATTCGCTGACCAATCTGCCGAACCGCATCCTGCTGATGGACCGCCTGGAGCAGGCGCTGGCGATCTCGCAGCGCAATCATTCCAAGACTTCGGTCATTTTCATGGATCTCGACCATTTCAAGGTGATCAACGACAGCCTCGGCCACCATGTCGGCGACATGCTGCTGCAGCAGGTGGCCGAACGTATCCGCGGTGCATTGCGCGAAGTGGATACGGTATCCCGGCTGGGCGGCGACGAGTTCGTCATGGTGCTGCCGGAACTGCGTCACACCGAAGATGCCACGACCATCGCCCAGAAGCTGCTGCGTGCATTGGACGAGGACTTCTTCATCTCCGGCGACAAGCTGCGCATCTCGCCCAGCCTCGGCATCAGCATCTACCCCGACCATGGGGACGATGCGAGCACCCTGATCCGCATTGCCGACAAGGCGATGTATCATGCCAAACAGGCCGGCAGGAATACTTACCGTTTTTACGATGACTCGATGAAATCCTGACCTCGCTGGTTCCGGTTCCACGCAAGGCACCGGGACGCCACGAAAAGAGGTTGCGGATGAATGAGCACTGGTACCGCGATGTAGTGGAGTTGTCTCAGGACGCCATTTATGTCTGGTGCGACGGCTGTTTTGTCTTTGCCAATCGCGCGACCGCACGCCTGTTCGGCGTCCAGTCCCCGGAAAACCTGATCGGCCGCCGCATATTCGATTTCTTCCACCCCGATTCGATTCTCGTTGCGCAACGCAGGCTGCAGCGTCTGCTCTCCGAAGGGGAACAGCTTCCCCCGCAGGAAATGAAGATGATCCGCGCCGACGGCCGGGTCATTGACGTGGAGACGGTCGCGACGCTGTTCGATTATCGCGGTCGCGCAGCGGCGCATGTGATCCTGCGCGACATTGCTGAACGCAAAACGCTGCAGCGCGATCAGTTACTGCGCCTGCAGGAAGAAGCCGAGCATCGGCGCCTGAAAGCGGAACGTGACTACTTCCACCAGTTGTTCGAAACCACGCCCAATCTGGCCTGGACCGCCCGCCCCGACGGCTATATCGACTATGTGAACCAGCGCACACTGGACTACCTTTCGCTGAACGGCAACGAAATAGAAGGATGGAGCTGGCAGCAATTCGTGCATCCCGACGATCTTCCCGACATCGTGAAGCGATGGACGCACAGCCTGGCGACCGGCGAGCTCTACGAAGTGGAAATGCGAATACGCGCCAGTTCGATCGGGGAATATCGCTGGCATCTGTCGCGCGGCCTGCCCGTACGCAATGATCAGGGCGAGATCGTGCGCTGGGTCGGCACGACCACCGACATCCACGACCAGAAGGAAGCGCGCGCGGTGCTGGAGCTGTCTCAACTTCGATTGGCGGAGGCGGTACGGCTGCGCACGGAAGACCTGCTGAACGCGAATACGGCGCTGCGCGAGGAAATCGAGGAGCGCAAGCATGTGGAAAAGGCGTTGCGCGCTTCGCGCGAGAAATTGCGCAAGCTGTCGGCGCACCTGCAATCCGCGCGCGAATCCGAACGCGCCGCCGTCGCCAGGGAGATCCACGACGAACTCGGCGCCACGCTGACGGCCGCCAAGATGGATCTGCAATGGTTCGCGAAGACACTCACGGACAACCAGTTGCCGCGTGCGGACAAACTTGCCGAAGCGGTCGAACTGGTCGATTCCGCCATCCAGACGGTGAGGCGCATCGCCACGGAATTGCGGCCAAGCATTCTCGACCATCTGGGCCTGTGGCCGGCGTTGCAGTG
>DASWEZ010000133.1:0-3138 GCA_036394495.1 Burkholderiales bacterium | reverse complement strand
TCGGCCTCCACCTTCCGCGGCTCCGACAAGCGCGGCGGCGCGAACGGCGCGCGCATTCGCCTCGCGCCGCAGAAGGAATGGGAAGTCAACCAGCCCGCGCAATTGGCGAAAGTGCTCAAGGCGCTGGAGGGCATCCAGGGCGAGTTCAACAAGGCGGCGCCGGGCGGCAAGAAGGTTTCGGCTGCCGATCTGATCGTGCTGGCTGGCTGCGCCGGCGTCGAACAGGCCGCGAAGAACGCCGGCGTCAACGTGACGGTGCCCTTCGCGCCGGGCCGCATGGACGCCTCGCGGGAGCAGACCGACGTCGAGTCCTTCGCCGTGCTCGAACCGGTCGCCGACGGCTTCCGCAACTACCGCAAGGGCAAGTACGTCATCCCGGCCGAGGCGTCGCTGGTCGACAAGGCACAGCTGCTGACGCTGACCGCGCCCGAGATGACAGTGCTCATCGGTGGCATGCGCGTGCTCAACACCAACGTCGGGCAGTCCAAACATGGCGTATTCACCAAGCGGCCGGAAGCGCTGAGCAACGACTTCTTCATCAATCTGCTCGACATGGGCACGGAGTGGAAGGCCACGTCGGACGCGAAGGACGTGTTCGAAGGGCGTGATCGCAAGACGGGCGCGGTCAAGTGGACCGGCACTCGCGTCGATCTGGTCTTTGGCTCCAACGCTGTGCTTCGCGCCCTGGCGGAGGTTTATGGCAGCTCGGACGCGCAGGCGAAGTTCATCCAGGACTTCGTCGCGGCCTGGACCAAGGTGATGAACCTCGACCGCTTCGACCTGGCGTGACCGCAAAGGCCACGCCTTGAAGGTCTTCGCCAGCCAGGCATGGCCACCGCGACGGTTGCCGCCGAAAAGCGGCTGAACGACGGCACGTTCCCGACCCGCCATCCCTGGCGGCGGGGACGGCTCCGCGCCCACCGTTGCGGCGCGCTCAGACCTTCAGCGTCTTCTTCAACTCCGGCGGATTGACGAAGGTCTTCAGGAAACTTTCCTCCGAGCCGCTGCCGTATTTCAGGCCGGCTTCCTTGATGGCCGAGTCCGGCACCTTGTCCAGCGGCGTGTAGAACGGATGATGGTGCTCGACGTAGGGATTGTTGCGCGCAGCGTTATAGCAGAACAGGACCGTCCAGCGCCGGTTCGGCGAGCGATTCTGGTCGGAGCGGTGCAACGTATTGCAGTGGAAGAACAGGCCGTCGCCCGGTTCCATTTCGGCGTACACGGTTTCGAGCTGCTTGAGCGCCTGCTCGACGCGAACCGGCTCCGCGCCGACCTGGCTGCCCTGGATGACGCCGTGGTCGATGCGCCCGAGCAGGTGGGAACCGCGCACGACTTGCAGGCAACCGTTTTCCTTCGTGCATTTGTCCAACGCCACCATCACGCTGGCCATCAGGGGAAACAGGCAACCGTTGTTGTACCAATAGCCATAGTCCTGGTGCCATTCCCAGGCACCGCCTTCGAACGGATCCTTGGCGGTAAGTTTCGAGTGGTAGTGGTAGACCTCCCCGCCGAGAAGCGACTCCATCGTATCGACGATACGATGGCTGCGCGCGGCCAGGCCATAGACGCTGTCGCCAGGATGGTTCCAGAGCACCATCTTCGTCGCCAGCCCCTGCGCATCGTTGCGGTTGTAAAGATTGCCGCGTACCTGAGGATCGGTTTCCATCGCCTTCTGCAGCAGAACCGCCTCTTCGGGATCGAACAGGCCGCGCACCATGACAAAACCGTCGCGGTCATAAGCAGCTCGCTGCTCGGGTGTGAGTACCGATTGATTCATTGTGTCTCCTGGATCGGATTCGTGCGCCGGTCCGATGAACGAACAGCGGCTAATAATAAAGGCTTCGCGATTCTAGCCAACACGGTTGTGCCGCACCAGTCCACTTGCGTCATTACTGGAACGGGCACAGGCTCATCCGCGGTGCAGCATGTGCCCGGCCTGAAGCGCCGCATAGCGTGTGGCAGAATGCAGCCGATACCAAGAACGATTGGAGGAACCCGATGAAGCGTTTCGATCCTGTCACCCAGGCCCGCATCGATCTGACTGCCGCGTTGCGTTCGGCTGCACGCATGGGCCTCAATGAGGGTGTCTGCAATCATTTCAGCCTGGAGATGCCCGGCGACCCCACAAAGTTTCTGATCAACCCGCAGGGCTTCCATTGGTCGGAACTCACGCCGGCGGATCTGATGGTCGTCGATGAGAACGGCGTGGTCGTCGAGGGCAAGCATAAAGTCGAACCCACTGCGTTCTTCATCCATGGCCGCATCCATCTCGGCAAGCGCAAGAAATGCGTCCTGCACACGCACATGCCTTTCGCGACGGCGCTGACCTTGCTCGACGGCGGCGAACTGGATGTGTACGCCAACCAGAGCGCGATGCGGTACTACGGACGCATCGGCTATGACCGGGAATATGGCGGCGTGGCGCTTGCCAACGAGGAGGGCGACCGCATCAGCAACGCACTGGGAAACAACAGCGTGGTGTTCATGCAGCACCACGGTGTGATCGTGTGCGGCGACAACATGGCCCATGCATTCGACGACCTCTACTATCTCGAACGCTGTTGCATGGTGCAGGTTCTGGCGCAGAGCACGGGCGGAAAACTCAAACGCGTGGCCGAAAAGATGGTTGCCGAGGTTGCCAAGCAGATCGAGAGCGAGCGCCAGCAATCGATCCTTCACTTCGAGGCGCTGAAACGATTGCTGGATCGCAACGAGCCGGGCTGGTCGCGGCTCACCTGATCCAGCGGTAGTCGCAAACCATCGTGGCGCGGCCGGGCGAAGCCCGCGCCGCAGCGCACGTATCCGAATATCCCGGGAGAAAACGTGCCGCCAGTTTCCGAACTTCGCATTGCCGTACTGCCGGGCGATGGCATCGGCATCGAAGTCATGGATGCCTGTCTTGAAGTTCTCGACGCCCTTTCCCTGAAAACGGGACCTATCCGCTTCGCATGGAACCGGCTGCCAGGCGGCGCCATCACCTATCGCGAAACCGGGACCGCCCTGTCCGACGAAACGATGAAGGAACTCGGCAACGCCGACGCGATCCTGTTCGGCGCGATGGGCATGCCCGACATTCGTTATCCCGACGGCACTGAAATTGCCCCGCAACTGGACATTCGCATCGAGTACGAGTTGTAT
>DASWEZ010000132.1:0-16333 GCA_036394495.1 Burkholderiales bacterium | reverse complement strand
CGGAATCGCGCTTGTCTTGATGCTCACGGTACATGCCGTGAAAACCTTGCGGACAGTCTCGAGCCAAAGCAGCGTATTGGACGTAAGCCTCGTCGCGGCCCTGACGATGGGTCTCACCGATTCTCTATTCAGCGGTAATCTGATCATGCCGCACAGCCAGATGTTATTTGGAGTGTTGGCCGGATGGATCCTGGGCCGCACGGTACCCGCGCCGTCGGGCGTGTACGAGAAGGCTCCGGGTTTCAAGAGGCTCAGGATTACGATTGTCTCGACTGCCATTCTTGCGGTGGCCATCACGACCATTCTGGGTCTCGAATACCTACCCTTGGCCCGAGATATTCCCGTATGGCGGCTTACCTGGAATCCGCACTTCTGGCAGTACGGGCGGTTTTCCGCCTGGTAGATTCCGTGAATGGCTCGCACAGAGAGTACTTTGGGATCAGAGCAGTTTCGGCGTGTTAATGGACTCGATATGAATCGATTTCCCGCTTCTCAAGTAATCTTGCAATGGCTCCCAGACCGGGACAGTGGTGGAATCCGCTTCCATAACCGACGCCCATCCCGCGACTCGATAGGACTTCCCGGAACTCAGTGCCATTCCATTGAACCGTAAATCCGAGATTCGCCGACCGACAGAAGCTCTCGCATTGCACGTATAACTGAGCCCGCGGGTTCGTACCATGTCGCCGCCCTGGCGATAGTAAGGATCCGGATTGAAGAGGTTGTCGGCAATATCTTCCAACGCATCCTTGATTTCGGCGCCGGTCAGATTGCGCATCGTGACTCCGGGATAGGTAATCGCCGTTTGCGCCATCACATCCTCGACAGTGATGTCGGATGCCGGCAGCAGCGTCGTGCCCCATCGGAATCCCGGAGACAACGCGATCTGCGCGTCCTGCGATTGTTGTAGCGCGTCCAGAATTACCTCGTCGAAGGGGCCGTTGAAATTCCCGCGCCGATAAAGCAGGTCGTCGGTGACGGCCAGGACCCGCCCCAGGGACTCTTCGAAAGGCTGCCTTATCCGGGCAATAAGCGCGGTCATTTCCGCATCGGGTTCCAGCAGATTGGAAAACACCGGCATAAGCGAATAGTCGCAGACGGTTTTGCCCTGTCTGGCAAAGATATCGAGTACGCCGATGAATTTGCCGTTTGATCCGCCATTGGCGACCAGCGTTTCGCCCCCTCTGTTTTTGACCCGGATGGGCTTGGGCAGCGGATCATGAGTATGGCCGCCCAGAATCGCCGTCAGTCCTCCGACGCGCGAGGCGAGCTTCAAATCGACATCGACGCCGTTGTGCGAGAGTAAAACGATGGCCGCCACCTTGAGCCGGCGAACCTCGTTTATGGTTTCCCGCAGTGATTGCTCGTGAATGCCGAAAGTCCAGTCGGGAATCAGGTGTTGGGGATTGGCGATCGGCGTATATGGGTAGGCTTGTCCTATGATCGCCACCTCGATGCCGGCAATCTCCTTGATGACGAACGGCGAGAAGACACGATCTCCGAAATCGCGCGTGAAAACGTTGTGGGCGATGAAATCGATCGAGCCAGCCATGTCGTGCTGAATCAACTCCATGACCCGTTCGGCCCCCAGCGTGAATTCCCAGTGACCCGTCATGACTTTGACGCCGAGCAACTTGCCCGCGGCGACCATGTCGGCGCCGCGCGTCCACAATGCCGTGGCCGAGCCTTGCCAGCTGTCTCCCCCGTCCACCAGCATGGCTCCCGGGCGCTGCGACTGGATTGATTTCACCAGAGTGGCAAGGTGCGCGAAGCCGCCCATCTTCCCGTATCGCCTCGCCAGCTCCTCGAAGTCGAGATGCGTAAATGCATGGGCGAGCCGGGAGCCGCGCCGCAGTCCATAGTGTCGCAGCAGCGCTGCGCCGGTCAGATGCTGTGGCCTGCCCGCTGATTCGCCGACGCCGATATTGATGCTGGGTTCGCGGTGATGAACCGGCAGCAATTGCGCGTGGCAATCGGTGAGATGGATCAGGCTGGCGGCGCGTTTGCGCTCCGGTAGCCGGTATAACGGCGGGGAATGGCCGGCAATCGCGGGGGCCGCCAGGCTCCCGGAGATCGAGGCAAGCGCCAGCGCCTGCAGAAATTCACGGCGGTGCATCTGTCTCGTAGAGCGGGTTCTGGGCTGAAGGAGCGCTGAAGCCTACTTGCGATAAACCGATGCGCGCATCGGTAGACTGTTGCTCAGATAGGACTGGAAGTACTCGAGATTGTTGAGTTCTTCGCTGCCCGCGGCAAACGGGGAGGCGCGCATCTGCTCCATGCAGCGCCGGTATCGCATGTGTAGCGTGTTCAAATTGTCGCCGCCGCGGAATACCGGCCAATGCGTGGTCTGGCCGACGGTGGGCGAGAGGATTTCGGTACGCAGGATCTTGCCCGCGTTGACCATGTGGCAGGATGCGCATGCGAAATTGTATTGGCCGATGCGGGTGAAATACAGTTTTTTCCCGAGCTCATATTTTGCGAGCGCCCCCGTGCCTTCCACCTGTATGTCGACGCGCATGCCGTCGGATAGCGTGCGGGCATAGGCTGTGACGATACCCATCGTTGCCTTGTCGTTGAATCTGTATTCCGTTTCGCCGTTTTCGCGCAGGCAGCGGTTGATGTCCATTTCGAAAGTGACGACCTTGTCGCTGCCTGGATCGTAGTAGGGGTAGTTGCCCGCGGCGTTGCGACCCCCGTGGGCAAAACAACCCGCAAAGGTCTTGCCGTTCCTGAATGGCGTTTCCCACAGAATCCTGCCTCTGTCGATGTCACCCTGAAAAGGGGGAAATTCCATGATGCTGTCGAATTGCGACTTGGCATCGCGGGAAAGCATCAACGCGCCGTTGACATAGTCCTCCAGCGGCACGGCGGGAAATTTTTCGTGATACAGGGCGATGAATGCGGCGCGGTCCTGCTCGGGAGACGCTGAAGCCTGCCCGGTAAAGCACCCTGCCGCCAGGGTGGTGACCAGGAGACTCCTGAAGGGTTTTGTCCGTCGCAATGGAATCAATTGAGCGTCGTTTCGATGCTCGCCTTCTCGCCCTTGTTGTCTTCCCAGCTCACCGTGATCTTGTCGCCAGGCTTGGCACCGCGTATCCGAAAATTGACGAAAGGATTTTTCGACACCGCCTGGCTCCACTGCGCATCCATCACGGTCTTGCCGTTGTGCGTGGCGACGACGCGCTGAATGAAGTGCAGCGGGATGACGTCACCGGAAATGGGGTCCTTGCGCAGTCCGGTCTCCATCGGGTGGAACATCAACACTTTTACGTCGGCCACGTCGCCCTGGAGCTGGGCGCGGATTTTCATTGCATCAGCCATCTATGTAGTTTCCTGTTTTCCTGTCCGCGTCAACCGCCGCAACCGCCGATGGTTACCTTCACTTCCTGGGAGGCGACGTAGAACTTGCCCCCGGCCTTGACCAGCACCCTGATCTTGGCTGATTCGCCCATCTTGATCCGGGTGGAAATGAAGGGTTCCAGTCCGGCGGCAATGTCGAAAATGGCGACGAGGGGTTGCGGGTTCTTTTCCGCGATGATGTAGATCGTCTGCGTGCCGGGAATCCGGCTGGTGATTTCCACGGGGACAATCGCGCCGTTCTCGGCGATTTCCGGTGCTTTCAGCTGGATCTGATCGGAATCGGTTGCGGATGTCGCTCCGATGCTCTTCAGGGCTTCCGCCAACACTTTTGCATCGAATGCCGCCTTGTTCCATTCCGCCGCCAGCAGTCGTACAGGACGCAACCATCCGGCGGCAAAGGTGGCGGCACAGGCGCCGCCGAGCGCAAGGGTGCGCAAAAATTCTCTGCGCGACGATTTTTTGAGTGGCGATTTCTTCGGGGGCGGTTGCGTTCTCATGCTGGAGCGGGCATTCCCTCAAAGCGTGTAAAGGTAATCGACGATCAGGTCGATCTCTTCAGGTGTCAAAATCTGATGCTTCCCGAATGGCGGCATGACGGTATTCGGATTGATCGATCCGGCATCCCAGACCTGGCGGCGCAACTGTTCCCGATCGGGGAAACGCGCGCGTATCGCGACCAGGGGCGGGCCGATATTGGCCGATGTAACGGCTTTTGCATCCGACGGCATGGCGTGACAGGCGAGGCAATTGCCTTTGCCCACGTCCTGGGCGAGCCGCGCTCCCGCGGCCAGCTTCTCGGCCTGATCCGCCAGTGCGGGAAAGACGGTGCCGATGGCGGCGGAAAAAACAAGTAAGCCCAGCGATCGCCCCAGATTCATCGAAAAGTCCGCCATGTGCATCAGACCGCCTTCACGGCGACCGGTTCTGCCCCGATCAGGCGCCAGGCCCTGCCTGCCAGTGCCCCGACTTGCCTCCGCGCTTTTCCATCAGGCGCAGGCCTTCGATGCGCATTCCCCGGTCCACTGCCTTGCACATATCGTAGATCGTGAGCAATGCGACACTGACGGCGGTCAGCGCTTCCATCTCGACACCGGTTCGCCCGACTGTCTCGGTACGCGCCGAGCATTCCACCGCGTTGCTTTCGTCAAGCAACTTGAATTCGACATTGACGCTGCTTAGCGATATGGGATGACAAAGCGGAATGAGGTCGGAGGTTCGCTTGGCGCCCTGGATCGCCGCCACGCGTGCAATACCCAGGACATCGCCCTTGCTGGCGCTGCCTTCCCGGATCTTTTGCAGTGTTTCGGGCCGCATGACGATTCTGCCGGTCGCGATGGCAACGCGATGGGTATCCTGTTTTGCGGCCACGTCGACCATGTGCGCCTGGCCGGCGGAATCGAAATGAGTGAACTCGCCCAATGGCAATCCTGACTATTATGTAAGCGGACGGTAACGCAGTCGCGGAACTCGTCCTACAGGGGCGTTATCATAGCATCATGAAATTTCAGACTGTCTTGGTGGCGCTACTGGTATCGAGCATCGCACTGGCCGACGAGTTGCCCGATCTGGGCGATGTGTCGCAAAGCGCGCTCTCGCCCGCACAGGAGCGCAAGCTGGGCGAGGGCATCATGGGGCAGATCCGTTCGAATCCTGCCTATCTCGACGATCCGGAAGTCGCCGACTACCTCAATACACTGGGTTACAGACTGGTCTCGAACAGCCCGGACCCGGCCGGGCCTTTCGAGTTCTTCGCGATTGCGGACAGCAGCATCAACGCCTTTGCGCTGCCCGGGGGCTTTATCGGCGTGCATTCCGGATTGCTGCTGGCGGCGCAGAGCGAATCCGAACTGGCAAGCGTGCTCTCGCACGAAATTGCGCACGTGACGCAGCGCCATATAGCGCGCCTGATCGCGGCTCAGCAACGAGCCGGCCTTGCCTCGATGGCCGCACTTGCGGTGGCTATCCTTGCGGCACGCTCGAATTCCAACGTATCGGCGGCGGCCATCGCGGCAGCCCAGGCCGGCGCGATTCAGTCGCAGCTCAATTTCACGCGTGAACACGAGCGCGAGGCCGACCGTATCGGCTTGCAGACCATGGAAAAATCCGGCTTCGACGTGCATGCAATGCCGGTTTTCTTCGAGCGCCTGCAGAAGGCCACGCGAGTCTACGAGAATGGCGCACCATCCTATCTGCGCACCCACCCGCTTACTTACGAACGCATTGCCGACATCCAGAGCCGCATCGACGGCATCGCCTTCCGGCAGGTTCCCGACAGCCTGGAATTCCAGCTGGTCCGCGCCCGCCTGACGGCGCAGGACGGCGATGCACGCGAGGTGGTGGCCAATTTCGACAGGCTGCTCGGAGAGCACAAGTTTGGTACCGAAGCAGCGGTCCGCTACGGGCTGGTCGTCGCACTGTTACGCGCCGGCGACCGGGTGCGTGCGCGCAAGGAAATGGCTTTGCTGCTGGGATTGAAGGCGAAAAGTCCGATGATCGACGCACTGGCCGCGCAGACCCTGATCTCAGGCGGCGAAGTGGAAAAGGGCCTGGCCACCTACCGTGACAGCCTGAGGGCAAACCCCAGCCGCAAAGCGCTGATCTACGGCTATACCGATGCGCTGCTTGCTGCCAACAAGGCCGCCGATGCGATTCAATTCCTCAGCGGCAGGGTGGACGGGCGGCCTTCGGATCCACAACTTTACGAATTCCAGGCCCGGGCGTATACCGCAATGGGCAAGCGGCTGATGCAGCATCGCGCCCTCGCTGAGGTCTATGCATTACGGGGCAATTTGCCCGCTGCGATCGAACAATTGCAGATAGCGCAAAAAGCGGGCGATGGAGATTTCTACCAAAAATCCAGTGTCGAGGCGCGCCTCAAGGAATTGATTGCCGCTGACACAGAAAGCAAGCGTAAACCCTGACCTTCTCTGCAGCGAAATCGTCCAGCGCTAGCCCAACCGTCCCGGCCGGCAGCTTTCAGCCAGGTGCTAGCCGTTGAATTTACTTAAAAACCTCGCCTTGCGCTGGCGAATTTCCTATCATACCGAAGCTCTCCGGCTGGCGATCAGAACCCCGGGGCTTCGCTCATGGACAAGATCGGCAAATACCAGATCATCAAGGAGCTCGGCAGGGGTGCGACCAGTGCGGTCTATCTGGCGAACGATGCCTTTGCCGGCCGTCAAGTGGCCATCAAGCTGGTGCGCGCCGATGCGCTCGGCGACAAGGAGCACGGCCGGCGCTATCACAAGCTGTTTCTGGCCGAGGCAGCACTCGCCGGCAAGCTCTCGCATCCGCATCTTGTCGCTATCTACGACGCCGTCTCCGACGAAGAGGGCAGCTACCTCGTCATGGAATACGTGGCAGGGGGGACGCTCGAACCCTATACCCAGCCCGCCAAGCTCCTGACGATCAACTCCATCGTCGAAATCATTTTCAAATGCTGCAAGGCCCTCGATTACGCACACCGGCACGGCATCATCCACCGGGACATCAAGCCGGCCAACATCCTTCTGACGGGTGAAACGGACATCAAGATTTCGGATTTCGGCGCCGCGCTGTCGATAACCGCGGAAACCACACAGGTCACGGGAATCGGCTCGCCGGCTTACATGTCGCCGGAACAGTTGCAGGAGATGACGCTGAACCATCAGACCGACATCTTTTCGCTTGGCGTGGTGATGTACCAGTTGCTGACCGGAGCGCTGCCTTTCAAGTCGACCAACAATTACAGCATGGTGTACCAGATCATCAATGTGGATCCGCCACCGGCGAGCCTGTTGCGCCCCGATACTCCCGCCGCCGTCGACGTGATAGTGAAACACGCGCTGGAAAAGGACATTGCGAAGCGCTTCCAGACCTGGGAAGACTTTGCGCAGGCACTGGCGGACACCTTCAACAATCTGCAGAAACCCGAGGAAATCGTCCCGGAAACCGAAAAATTCAGCATTCTGCGCAATCTCGAATTCTTCAGGACCTTCCAGGATGTCGACTTGTGGCAGGTGCTGCGCATATCCACCTGGGTACGGCATGGGCCGGGCAGCCCGATCGTCAAGGAAGGGGAAGTCGGCACCGGGTTCTTCGTACTCGCCACCGGCGAAGTGAAAATTACCAAGCACGGCAAGCTGCTCAACATCCTGCGTACCGGCGAATGCTTCGGCGAAATGGCCTACCTCGGCAAACGCGCGTTCGAGCGCACCGCCAGCGTTACCGCGGTGAACGACATCACGCTGATCGAAATCACCGCGGAGGCGCTGGCGCAGGCCACGGAGGGGTGCAAACACGCTTTCAATGCGGCTTTTCTGGAACTGCTGGTCAGCCGGCTGGAAGCCGCCAATACCCGGCTGTCGCAGTTGCTGCTCGATCGCAACATCAGCCTCTTCTGAAGGCGCCCGCCAGGCGCTATCATTCGTTGCATTCTCGGGTTCAAGTGCATGGGCGCCTACTTCAATCTCGATCCGGACGGTCTGCAGGAACTACGGCGCAGCGCCCTGGTGCTGATCGATGTGCGCACCGACCGGGAGGTCGAGCGCGGGCTGATTCCGGGAGCGTTGCACATCCCGCTGCACCTGTTGCCTGCGCGCCTGCAGGAGATCGTGCAGGGTTGTCCCGTGGTAATTTACTGCCAATCCGGTGTGCGTTCGGCCCAGGCGAGCGTGTTTCTGGCGGACAACGGCTGGGGGCAGGTTTACAACCTGGCCGGGGGATTCAGCGGCTGGGCCGCGCGTGGCTTTCCCGTAGTGCAGAACTGATGGAAAAAACACCGCATTTCCTTATGAAGACCGGATTGTGAAGACCAGGCCAAAATGAACACTGAAACCACCGAAACCGAAATCAGATTCGATCGCGAACTCGATGCCCGCGGGTTGAATTGCCCGCTGCCGATCCTGCGGACCAAGAAGTCCCTGAATGACATGACGCACGGCCAGGTGCTGAAAATAGTCGCGACGGATCCCGGATCGGTGCGCGATTTTCAGGCGTTCTGCAAACAGACCGGCAATCAGCTCCTGCTCTCGAACGAAAGCGGCGGGGAATATCTTTTCATGCTGCGCAAGAAATAATCGCCGTGCCGAACATCGACAGCCTGATACTCCATTTCGATCGCGCTTTGCGCACGTTATGCGCGCGCGCCACGTCGGTGCGGCCGCTCCCTGGCGGCGATCTGCAGGAGCCGGCGCTCGATGAGCACGACAAGCGCGCTGCCGCCGCACTGATGCGCGTCAATCACGCCGGGGAGGTTTGCGCACAGGCGCTCTACCACGGCCAGGCGATGACCGCGCGCAACCAGGAGGTGCGCCGGGCTCTCGAGCACTCCGCGGCACAGGAAACCGAACACCTTGCGTGGACCGAGCAGCGCATCGACGAACTCGGCGGACGGATCAGCTTGCTCAATCCGTTGCTCTATGCGGGATCGTTTGCGATCGGTGCCGTGTCGGGGCTGCTCGGCGACAAGTGGAATCTTGGCTTCCTGGCGGAAACGGAGAAGCAGGTGGAAGGTCATCTCGACGACCATCTTGGCCGCCTGCCGGACGACGACCACAAGAGCCGGGCGATCGTTGCGCAGATGAAACTGGATGAAGCCGAACATGCGCACACAGCCCTGGCACATGGAGGCGCCGAGTTGCCTGCGCCTGCCCGGCAGGCCATGCGCGCGGCCTCCCGGCTGATGACCGGCTCCACCTACTGGATCTGACGGCTCAAACCTCCAGGATTTCGAAATCGTGGGTGATCTCGGCGGTCTTGCCGAGCATGATGGAAGCAGAGCAATACTTCTCCGCGGACAGATGGATCGCGCGCTCGACATGTTCCCGCTTGACGTTGCGCCCCTTGATGACGAAATGAAAGTGGATCCGGGTGAACACCTTGGGATCGGCGGGCGCGCGATCGGCATCGATTTCCAGCACGCAGTCGCTGATGTCCTGGCGGCCCTTCTTCAGAATCGTCACCACATCATAGGCGGTGCAGCCGCCGGTGCCCGCAAGCACAGTTTCCATCGGACGCGGGCCGAGATTGCGGCCACCGCCTTCCGCGGCGCCATCCATCACGATGGCATGACTGCTTTCTGTCTCACCCACGAAGGCGACATTCTCGATCCATTTCACCCTGACTTTCATTGCGGTCCTTTGTGTCCGTCTGTGGCAAGCCGCACATGGTACCAGCCCAGACCGAGGAGTTCGTGGAGGAAGGCATGGCTCAGCTCGAGGCCTTGCGGGGAAGGCAGAAAATTCAGGATGCCGGGCGGACGCAGGGTGGAAAAGCCGGTCGGTGCCTCGATGACGCGGAATCCCGCATGTTCGAAAACGAGGCGTGCCCTGCGCATGTGCAAGGCATGCGTGACCAATGCGATTCGATCCACTTTTGCCGCGGCGAGTTGTTGCCTGGCGTAGTGCGCGCTTTGGAATGTGTTGAAGGATTTTTCTTCCAGCCATTTCACTTCGGTGTGGAAATCCTCGTTGAGCGCGGCCTTCATTTGGGCGGCTTCGGATGTATGCGTGGCATAAGGACTGCCGCCTGAGACCAGGATCGGCAATCCGGACATCCGGTGCAGCCGAGCACCCCAGCGCACCCTCTCCAGCGTGGAGAAGGAGACGGTGTCGCCGCCGTATTCGGGCGCAGCCTGATAGCTGCCGCCGCCGAGAATCACGATGGCCTGGGCATCGGCCAGATTTTCGCCGCCATCGACGGGGCGATGTTCGAGCAGTCCGGCGAGCGTTGTCGCGATGACAGGGACGGAAAGCAGAAAAAGACCCGCCAGGGATATCACGAGCAAGGCCAGCCCGGTCCGACGACGGAATACGAGCAGGAGCAATCCCAGGCTTGCCAGCAAAAGCAGGCTGAGCGGCGGCAGCAGCGCGGAACCCAGTGCCTTGATCGAGACAAAATCCATAGGTGTTTGTCATCTTTCCCGAAGAGAGACGTTCAAGGTGGCGCCGACCTCACGGAAGGCGTTTCCCCAAATTCTGTGCAGCGCAATATTTCGCGTCGCCTCATGCTTCGCCGGCGCTTGCGGGGGATGGCGATTTCCCTCTATTTTACAAGGCATTAAAGACACAACGCTGTGATTCCGAGGGCAACTTGCGATAAAATGCCGTGTTTTTTTAAAACCTGACGGATTTGAACATGGCTGACAGCAATGTCGATCGTGGCAAAAGGCGTTTCCTTGTTGCCGCAACGAGCGTGATGGGCGGGGTAGCGGGGGTGGCTACGGCCGTGCCGTTCGTATTGAGCATGACTCCGAGTGCGCGGGCACGTGCAGCAGGCGCACCGGTGGAGGTGGATATTTCCAGGGTCGAGCCCGGCATGATGATCACCGTCGAATGGCGCGGCAAGCCGGTGTGGATAGTGCGCCGCACGCCCGAGATGCTCGCGAGCCTGAAAAAAGTTGACGCCGAGGTGGCGGACCCGGATTCCAGGGTGAAGCAGCAGCCCGACTACGCCAGGAACGAGGCGCGCTCCATCAAGCCCGAATATCTGGTGCTCGTCGGAATCTGTACGCATCTGGGCTGTTCCCCTTCGCAGAAGCTTGCCGCCGGTACGGACGAGGGCATGGGGAGCGACTGGCCGGGCGGATTTTTCTGTCCCTGTCATGGTTCCAAGTTCGACCTGGCCGGCCGCGTATTCAAGGGCGTTCCCGCACCGATCAACCTGGAGGTTCCCCCCTACGCTTATCTGAGCGATGCCCGGCTCATCATCGGC
This sequence comes from Burkholderiales bacterium, assembly GCA_036394495.1. Taxonomy (GTDB): domain Bacteria; phylum Pseudomonadota; class Gammaproteobacteria; order Burkholderiales; family JACQAP01; genus JACQAP01. The sequence goes on along the minus strand of DASWEZ010000132.1, from coordinate 5,281 downwards.
TCGGACAGCAAGGGAGCATGACGCGATGAACAAAGCCAAAGCACTGCTGAACTGGGTCGATGAACGCTTCCCGCTGACGGCGAACTGGAAGTCGCACCTGTCGGAATATTACGCGCCGAAGAATTTCAATTTCTGGTACTTCTTCGGATCGCTGGCATTGCTGATCCTGGTGATGCAGATCGTCACCGGCATCCTGCTGACGATGCACTACAAGCCGGATGCGGGCCAGGCCTTCGCTTCCGTCGAATACATCATGCGCGACGTGCCGTGGGGCTGGCTCATCCGCTACATGCATTCCACCGGCGCCTCGATGTTTTTCATCGTCATCTACCTGCACATGTTCCGCGGGCTGATTTACGGCTCCTACCGCAAGCCGCGCGAACTGCTGTGGCTGTTCGGCATGCTGATCTATCTGTGCCTGATGGCGGAGGCCTTCTTCGGCTACCTGCTGCCGTGGGGCCAGATGTCCTACTGGGGCGCGCAGGTGATCGTGAACCTGTTTGGCGCCGTGCCGTTCATCGGCCCCGATCTGTCGCTGTGGATTCGCGGCGATTACGTCGTGTCCGACGCCACGTTGAACCGCTTCTTCGCTTTCCACGTCATCGCCGTTCCGCTGGTACTGCTCGGCCTGGTAGTTGCGCACCTGCTGGCGCTGCACGAGGTCGGATCGAATAATCCGGATGGCATCGAGATCAAGAAGAAGAAAGACCCCAAGACCGGGATCCCGCTCGATGGCATTGCCTTCCATCCCTACTACATCGTCAAGGACATCGTCGGCGTGGTGGTATTCCTGATGGTCTTCAGTGCGATCGTGTTTTTCGCACCCGAGATGGGTGGCTATTTCCTGGAACACAACAATTTCGTTCCTGCCGATCCGCTGAAAACGCCATTGCATATCGCGCCGGTCTGGTATTTCACGCCCTTCTATTCGATCCTGCGCGCAGTGCCGCCCTTGTTCAACTCGCAATTCCCCGGCGTAATGGCAATGGGGTTGTCGACCATGATTTTCTTCCTGTTGCCGTGGCTCGATCGCGGCGCGGTGAAATCAATCCGCTATCGCGGCCCGATCTACAAGAGCGCGCTGGCCTTGTTCGTCATCGCTTTCCTGATTCTCGGCTATCTCGGCACCGAACCCACCAATGTCTGGGGCCAGTTCGGCTCCTGGCTGGGCGGGGCCGATCGCGCCACCGTAGTGGCACGTATCTTCACCATCATCTACTTTCTGTTTTTCCTGCTGATGCCCTGGTACACGAAGATCGACAAGACCAAGCCGGAGCCGGAGAGGGTGACATTGTGAAAAAACTGTTTGTTGCATTGCTGTTCGCGCCGCTTGCCGCGTTCGCGTCCGGCGACGAACTCCAGCTCGATAGCGCCGACATCGATCCGCACGATGCGATTTCGATCCAGCGCGGGGCACGCACCTTCGTCAACTATTGCCTGAACTGCCATTCGGCGAGTTCGATGCGCTACAACCGGCTGACGGATCTGGGCCTGACCGAACAGCAGATCAAGGACAACCTGCTGTTCGCCACGGAAAAGGTGGGCGACCCGATGACGATCAGCGCCAATCGCAAGGACCAGAAGCAATGGTTCGGCGCCGAGCCGCCCGACCTGTCGGTGGTGGCGAGGTCGCGCGGCACGGACTGGCTCTATACCTATCTGCGCAAGTTCTATCGCGATGACACGCGCCCGACCGGCTGGAACAACCTCGCGTTTCCCAACGTCGGCATGCCGCACGCGCTGTGGCAGTTGCAAGGGATCCAGTCCATGAAGACCGAAAGCGAAGAACACGAAGGCCGCAAGGTCGAGCACAGGAAGCTTGTGCTTGAACGACCCGGCAGCCTGTCCCCGATCGAATACGACAAGCTCACCCGGGACCTGGTGAACTTCCTTTCCTACATGGGCGAGCCAGAGAAAACCAAACGTTCGCAAATCGGCATCGTGGTGTTGTTCTTCCTGCTTCTCCTCCTGGTGCCGGCCTGGCTGCTGAAGAAGGAGTACTGGAAAGACGTGCACTGACCAACCCAGGTAACAAAGACAATGATGACTCTTTACTCGGGCACCACCTGCCCATTCAGCCAGCGCTGCCGGATCGTCCTGTTCGAAAAGGGCATGGATTTCCAGATCATCGATGTCGATCTGTTCAACAAGCCGGAAGACCTGGCGGTGATGAATCCGTACAACCGCACCCCGGTACTGGTCGAACGCGACCTGATCCTCTACGAATCCAACATCATCAACGAATACATCGACGATCGCTTCCCGCATCCGCAACTGATGCCGGCCGATCCGGTGATGAGGGCGCGCGCGCGCCTGTTCCTGTTCCGCTTCGAAAACGAACTGTTCTCGAACATCGATGCGATCGACAGCGGCACGCAGAAGCAGGCGGACAAGGCGCGGCTCGCGGTGCGCGACAACCTGACGCAGATAGCACCGGTGTTCGTGAAACAGAAGTACATGCTCGGCGAGGAGTTCTCGATGCTCGACGTGGCCATCGCGCCTTTGCTGTGGCGCCTGGATTTCTACGGTATCCAGCTGCCGAAGCAGGCCGCGCCGTTGATGAAATACGCCGAGAGGCTGTTCAGCCGTCCCGCTTTCATCGAGGCGCTGACCGCTTCGGAAAAGGTGATGCGCAAGTGAAGGAAAAGGAAGCATCCACCACGCCATACCTGATCCGCGCGATCTTCGAGTGGTGCTGCGACAACGGCCTGACCCCGTATATCGCCGTGAAAGTGGACGAGACGACGAAGGTGCCGATGGAGTACGTGAAGAACGGCGAAATCGTCCTGAATGTAAGCCCGGACGCCACGCGCAACCTGAAGATCGGCAACGACCTGCTGCAATTTTCCGCCAGGTTTGCCGGCGTTTCGCGCGAGATCTCCGTGCCGATCAACACCATCGGCGGCATCTTCGCCAAGGAAACCGGCCAGGGCCTTTCATTCCAGACATCGACCTCGCTGCCCGGGCAGGTAGTGGCGCCGATCGTTCCGCCAGGCGATGATCATCCCGCACCGCCGTCCGGCCGCCGGCCGCGTCTCCAGGTCGTCAAGTAATCCCGCATTGTCCGGTGGCGGCTTATAATTTCTCACACGCCGGCATAGCTCAGTTGGTAGAGCAGTTGATTTGTAATCAAAAGGTCGCGGGTTCGATTCCTGCTGTCGGCACCAAAATACAAACGGTTAGGAGTTAGCTTCCTGGCCGTTTTGTTTTTGTTGTGTCGTGACTGTGTCGTCTAGCAAGTCATCAATCACTTTCGCATGTCGGCTGAATTGCTCCGGTGCGAGGTGTGCGTAACGTCTGACCATTTCGGCAGATCCCCACGCGCCCATTTCCTGAATCACATTAAGCGGTACGCCTTGCTGCGTTAACCAACTAGCCCAGGTGTGCCGCAGATCGTGCCAACGGAAGTTCTCTATTCCTGCCCGCTTTAGTGCCAGATGCCAAGCCTTGGTGTTGACCTGGTTAACTGGTCGGCCTCGATACGTGAACACCCTTATGGGATGTTTTCCGACCTGTCGCACTAGGACAGCTTGCGCCGTCGCATTTAACGTGACGTGAATATCCTTCTTGCCCTTAGCCTGGTCCGCGTAAATCCATGCAACCCCTCGCAACTGATCTACCTGCGACCATTCCAAATGCGTCACGTTGCTCTGACGTAGTCCCGTAGCAAGTGAAAACCTAACCATGTCTGCCAGATGCGCCGGCAGCGTGGCAAGGAGCGTTTGCACTTGCTCGGGAGTGATCCAACGCACGCGACCCTTCAACTCGGGATAAAGCCGTATCCGCGGGCATTTGTCGATCCACTCCCATTCCAGAACAGCCCTACGCAGTATTGACCGGATCAACGCAAGAACGCGATTCGCGCTAGTTGCCGAAGTTTCTTTCAGCTTGATTTCGGCAGTCTTTGAAATCACATCCCGCGTGAGCTCTGACAAATACCGACCGCGAAAATATTTCTGAAGCCATTCGATCTTGAGTAAATCCAAATGATGCGAGCGCTTGTGCGAAGTTTCCGCTATCCAGCGCAACGCAGCTTCATCCCATGTCCGCTCGGGTTTCTCTCCGAGTTGAGCAACGCGCCAGGATTCCGCTTTCAGCTTGTCGTGGAGCTCTTTTGCCTGGGTCCGATCTTCCGTGCGAGCAGAGCATCTAACTCGCTCGCCGCTTGCAGTGGTGAAGTCAATCCACCACGTACTGCCGCGTTTAAAGAGTGACATTCAATCTCCTTTCTCTGTGTCACTCGCAACGCTTGCCGAGGGGCAGCATAAAGCGAGCGTACGTACTCGGCAAGGTCCTCCATGATGAAAACCCATCGCTTGCCAACCTTTGCACCGGGAACTACGCCCATGCGTGCCCGCCGTCTCAGTTCTTCCGAGCTGATTCGCAGGAAGACGGCGGCCTGCTGAAGGTCTAACGTATTCAACGGACCCACCGGCCTTCCACGAGCTTTATGGGCCTGTCCGGGATGAATAACTGGCGTGGCTGACTCTCACGTGATTGACTAGCTGCATGAGCGGTTCGCAGTTCTGCTTGCCATGCCGCAAAAAACTGCATTGCCTCAGCACAGAGTTGGGCATCGTGTACGTGGAGCAGACGACCGCGCTCCTTCCCCTCGTCTATCGCGTGGTGAAGTTCGCCCCAGAGCCAGTCCAGATCGTCCGGATCAAAGCGCATCGGCGTCGCCGCCTTGAAGTAACGCTACTGATTGCGGATCGAGCCGCGCCGGACTTCCAGGAAGTCGAAGCAACTCGATTACTCGCTCCGAGTTGCCTTCAACCTCCATCATTACGTTGATCATTCGCCCATAGGCGATTCGCAGGAAATGCGACAGGTGGGCGTAGGTGATCTCGCCGGATTTCTGAAAGGTGCGTATACGACTCGCTTCATGCCTATTCCACTTCGTACACGGATAGGCTCCTGCTACATATCGTCCGGGCTCCAGCAGCACGTCGAACGGGATGAGGCGATCTACGTTATGAAGCTCTAGTTCCCACCGCACCCATTTACTCGCGCCGTCGCCAAGCTGTTTGCCCTTTTCGTAGATACGAATCAGCTTCCCGTTCTTGCGGGCACCTACGTAGAACGTCCGCCCTTCATCGGTAGGCTCGTCCCATGGCCCGACTTGCCGGTAGCTCGGCTTCCTGCCGATGTTGAATTGCCCTTCGCGATACCATGTGAGGGCCTGGTCAACGCTGTATTGGCCTTCAAAGTCATCAACCGCACCATCCCACCGGGTAATCCGGCCTTTGAGGACTTCTTCGAAGAAGTACGCGGCATCACG
>DASWEZ010000131.1:0-1699 GCA_036394495.1 Burkholderiales bacterium | reverse complement strand
CACCGGACGCGGCTCGGGCCTGCTCGATGCGATGCAGCCCTCGGTCTACGGCATCTACCTCTTGCACTACGTCTTCATCGTCTGGCTGCAATACGCCGTCTATGACCAGTCGTTTCCGGCAGGCGTCAAGTTTGCGATCGTGTTCGCCGGCACGCTTTCGCTGAGCTGGAGCCTCACCTTGTTGTTGCGAAGAATCCCCGTCGTGGCGCGGATGATCTGAGCCGCCAACAGGGGGCAAGCGGTGATTGAGAGGTTGCCGGCCGCCAAAAACTTGGGGATATCCGGCTATTTTGGAGGACGAAGCTCCCCATCAAGCCATGCCGCAATCGACGGCAGCTCCAGCGGGTCGATCCGATCGCATTCCAGGCATCGAAACGCGCCCGGCCCTTTACCGTCGGGCGGCATCACCAGCACCATCAAGCCGCCGCAGCGTTCACATCGCCCGGATGGATTGGACTGTCCCATGCTTCAGTTTGGCGCCGGGCTTGCGGCAACGTCCAATCCATTTTGCGTGAACAGTGAGGGATTCCTTTCCCGCAATCGTGAAATGCCCGGCGATATGCAGGGACTCAAGGGTCGCGGCAAATGAATTCGTGGAACTTTTTCTCACTCCGGAACGTTTTGCTCATGATTTACGAACACGATCTTCTCATTAGCGAGAGAGACAAGATGATCAAGGGCATCGCGGCAGCTGTTTTTGCAGGTTCGTTGCTTGTTGGGCCAGCGGTCGCCCAATCAACCACGCCATCGAGCGAAAAGCAGGAGACGAGTTGCACGACCTCCTCCGCTGCGACATCTGGAAGCGGCAGTGAAAGAACATCGAATTCCATGGCGGCCGAGAAGAGCGCGGTCCTGCCCGACGCCGGAGGTTCGAATTCGGCTGCACCGACAGTGCAGAGCGGCAGCAAGCCGATGGAAGTTCGTCCGGACTGCCCGCCCGATTCCAAACCGAAGTAAACTTGGCAGATCGGGTACACTGGGCGGCTGCATAGCGGTTCAAGACGTAGCATCATCGCAATGCAACAACGGCAATTTATCGTGGCACGCAACAATTCGATCCCTGAATCGTTCCAGTAACGGAAAGCCGGCTCATAATGCCGGCCTTGAAGCCGGAGCCCGGCCATGTGGATCCTGTTGCTACTGCCTTTCATCGGCCTGTTGTGGGTGCCGTTCTACAATTCCCTGGAGCCGGCGCTGTTCGGCTTTCCGTTTTTCTACTGGTACCAACTGGCTTGGGTGCCGATCAGTTCGCTGCTGATCTGGCTGGTCTACCGCAGCCGTACCCCCGACGAAGCTCCGTAGGGGTTGTGTCATGGCCGATCGGATCGACTGGATAGCTCTCACGATCTTTCTGTTCTTCTTTGCCCTTGTGACGGTGATGGGATTCTTCGCCGCGCGCTGGAAATCCGGCCCGGTGAACGCCCATCTCGACGAATGGGGGCTGGGCGGGCGGCAGTTCGGCACCTGGATCACCTGGTTTTTGGTCGGCGGCGATTTTTACACCGCCTACACGGTGATTGCGGTGCCGGCGCTGGTCTATGCGGTCGGCGCCTACGGCTTCTTCGCGTTGCCCTACACCATCATTGTGTATCCCTTTGTCTTCGCGGTGATGCCGGTGTTGTGGAAGACGGCGCATGCCAATGGTTATGTCACCGCCGCCGACGTGGTCCACGGCATCTACAATTCGCGCGGCCTTGAG
>DASWEZ010000130.1:0-8849 GCA_036394495.1 Burkholderiales bacterium | reverse complement strand
GACGCCATTGCCTGGCAACTGAACACCAGACCACGCAAGTCGATGGGCTTCCGATGCCCTGCTGAGTTGTTCACCCCGGATGCTTTCGATTTCAAGAAGCATCATGCTTCGCTTTTTGCACTTGGTCATTGAAACCGCCCTTTCTAATCACGTCCGTCCGTTTCCCGATTGATTTGGGCCGAAAGTCGGCAGGGATATCCGCGGTTGATTTCGCGTCTCGGGGCAGATCTTGTACGAGTATGTCCTAGCTCACCGCTGTCTCCTGTGCAGGCTAGATTTCGACAACACGATAAACATCACCAATAGTAGAAACACGTTTCCATAGCCATAAACAAGTTTCCAATAGCATAAATCTGATCCCGGCCCCCTGTATCCAGCATCTACGTTCTCCTCCGTGTCCCCCGTGTCCTCCGTGGTTCATATTTCGAATTGTCAGAGAGAACTCAGAAAATTAAGCAAAGCCTCGCGATCGGCCGCCGGCATGGCGCGAAAGGCTTCGCGGGAACGTTCGGCTTCGCCGCCGTGCCACAGGATCGCCTCAGTCAGGTTGCGCGCCCGGCCATCGTGCAGCAGCGACGCGTTGCCATTGACCTTGCTGCTCAGGCCGATGCCCCATAGCGGCGGCGTACGCCAGTCGCGCGGTCCGGCCAGAAAATCCGGCCTGCCGTCGGCGAGTCCCTCGCCCATGTCATGCAAAAGCAGATCGGTATACGGCCGGATGACCTGATTGGCGAGGAGCGGCAACGCGGGATACTCGCCGGTTTTTATTTCCGGTACGTGGCAGATTGCGCATTGCGCCTGGGCAAACAGATGCTCGCCGCGCGAAGTGACAGGATCCCCGACGCGGCGTCGAGCGGGCACGCCGAGCGCACGGGTGTAGAAGACCAGTTCATTGAAAGCCCGGTCGGGTTGTTCCGGCACCATGCCCAAGGGGCGTTTTCGACAGGCAACTTGTTTGTCCGGACAGTTCTCGCGTTTGAATACGCTGGTGGTAACGCCCATGTCGTTCAGGAACGCCGATGCATCCTGCTGCCTGAGGCTGGGCTGATTGGCTTTCCAGCCGAAGCGGCCGAGCGCCGTGGTTTGCTTTTCCTCGTCCCAGACATAGTTCGGCCTGCCGTTGAAACCGATTTCCTGTTGCTGGCGCGCAATGTCGAGCACGGCATTTTCCGCAATGGCATCGAGCAGCCCCGCGCCGAATACGGGAGGCGCCATTCGCACCGAGGTCATGACATCCGCGCCGAGCGGTCCGAATGCCAGATTCGTGAAACCCAGCCTCGGGGTGCGCAGGGTCACGCTGGATCCGTCGGGCAGACGTTCCTCGCTTTCGCTCCATGCGATCGTGGCGTCACCCTCGGCAAACACTCTGCCGAGCTCGCCCTGGTCCTGCAACTGATCGCCGTAATTTGGATGCGGCAGGGGTCCGCCATGTTCGTTTTCACCGGGGATGGACAGCCGCACGACCATCGATGCGAGCGTTTCCCTGTCCGAATCCGGTGCGTGGCCGCGCCCGTTGCCCGCATGGCAATTGGTGCAGGTATCCCCGTTCGACGTGGGTCCGCGTCCCCACTTGCCGCCGATCACTGCGAGAACCACCCAGCGCTGGTGGAATTCCTGCCTGCCGCCGGCGAAGGGTTCGAGTTGCGACGTGTCCAGCCGTGGTCCGGGAAGCGAATACGCCAGCGCCGATTCGTCGGAAACGGTGAAGTCGCCGCCCGCCAGCGCCGCAGGTTCCAGTTCACCGGCGCCAGCGAGCACGGCGCCGGCCGCAAGCGGCAGAATGAAGGCAGTCAGAAAAGGAGGACGCAATGTCTTCACGCCTGTTCGCATGGAAAATCACCTTCTACCGCCTGCGATAAAAGAAGGCAAGCCCGGCGCGACGATTGCGCTTCGGCGCAGGCGCTTCTACCAGACGCGCAGCTTGAACTGAATCGACAACGCCCCGTCGAGCCGGTTGGGTAGCGTGGGAATCACGCTCAGGTTCACGCCGAGATACCGGCCCTCGATCGCGAGCACGGGAAGGACCGCGACGAACCATCCTCCATCGTGATAGTTCGGATATCCATCGAAGGCGCCGGCCAGCACGCCGGCGCTCACTTCGACGCTTGCGATCTGCCAATGCAACGGCCGCCATTCGTAAACGCCATAGTGTGTGCGACCGTCGTTGCTGTTGATGTAGCTGCCGGCGATCAGGGTGTGGTCGCGCGCCAGCGCGACTTCGACGCCGGGCCCCCAGTTGTCGTTGCGCAGATCCTTGGAGGTGTCGAAATGCTGGGAGTAAATGCCGGGACTGAGCCAGACCTGGATCGGGAATTTCTGCGGCGCTTCAGTTTCCTGTGCGCTAACGGCGCCGGCCGCCGCGAAAAACAGGAAGCAAACGCACAGGAAAGGGCGGGTGCGCCCTATCTTTCCATATGCGCGGGATGAAGTGTACTGTCTGCCGCTGAAAAAGTTGCGGGATTTCACGCCAGCGTCGCGAATCCGTAGACCGCAAAGCCGATGAGGACGATGCCGGAGACGCGATTGATCCAGAGCATGACGGACGGCCGGAACAGGGCCGCGGATTTGGAGACCAGCGTAGTGAGGATCGCCCACCACAGCATCGATCCTGCAAAGACGCCAGCAGCGAACGTGAACGACCGCGAAACCGAGGCGATCGACGCCACCGAAGCGAAGATGCCGGCGAAGAACAGGATCGTCGGCGGGTTGGTCATGGTCAGGCCGTAGGCGGTCAGAAATGTGCGTCCGCCGGAGCCGGCGGAACTCGCGCGATTGTCGGCTCGTGGCGCGGCCAGCGAAATGCGCACTCCCAGCACGACCAGCAGCAGCGATCCGACGAGTTTGATCCAGAACGTGCCGGCCAGCAGCAGCGAGGAAACTGCCGTGACGCCGAACGCGGCGATCGCCGCGTAAGTCAGGTCCGCGGCGGCCACGCCGGCGCCGAATACGAGTCCGGCGGCGCGTCCATGATCCAGCGTGCGGTGAATGCACAGCAGGCTCATCGGGCCGACCGGCGCCGCCACCGCCATGCCGATGCTCAGGGACTTCAGGAAGAACCACACATCCACGAGTCAAGCCTCGAAACGCGCTCACCGCAGAGGAGACCACCTCATCCCCCGTCTTCTCCCCTAGGCGGAGAAGGAGCTGAGTTACATAATCGCGACCAATGGTCGCCCGATTTTCTTCTCCCTCTCCACCCGGTTGCGGGGGGAGAGGGTTCCGTCGACACGGCGAATGGTACTTGACCTTGGGGCGGGAGACGGAACGTGGCGCGCTACCCGCAACCGGCCGCCTTCGTCGGTAACGTGTCCGCGCGCCGGGGTGAGGGGGGCGTCCTCTGCGGTGAGAGATTGAACTTACGAGGATCTACGCGAAGCTATTTCTTGATTTGCACGCCCGGCGGCAGTTGGAACAGCGACTTGTCCGGTTTGCGGTTCGGGTCGTAGCGCAGGAAGCGTAGCGCGTATTCGTATTCCGGGGATTTCACCACGACCTGCATCGGCGTGTCGTCCGTCTTTACGAACAGCGTGACGTCGCGGTCGTCCATTTCCAGGCGGTACACCCTGCATTTGAAGCCGTCGACTTCTTCGGCCGGCAATTCCTTCGCGTTATTGTCGTGGAAATATTCCAGCTCGCTGCCGAATTCGAGCCCGCGCAGTTTTTCGGATGTCTCGGAGGCGAACAACGGGAAGTGGATCTTGTAGTTCGGTCCCGGATCGACCGTGTGCTGCGCCTGGTTGGTGTTGCGGTCCACGATCCAGATGTCGGGTTCGGCGACGATGATCAGGCCGTGGATCTTGGTCTGCGGGTTCGGCGCGTCCTCGAAGCGCAGATAGTCCTTGCCGATGCGCCAGACTTTCTTCGTCTGCGCATCGAAACTGTCCGCCGCGATCTGTTTGGAGACGAGCCGGTATTCGACATAGAGCATTTTGTTGTCGGCTGCCGCTTGCGTGGCGAGCGGCAGCAGCAGGAAAAACAGCGTGGTGAGGAATCGTGACATGGCAGGTTATGTCGTTCTGAATTGTTTAGGCGCAGAAAGCGGGACTTGGATTGATGGACGCCGTCAGTCGAATGACGACTCCCTCTCCTCCACGGCAATTGAAATTATTATCACGAAGGCACGAAGACACGAAGAAAGTCGGGAAAATATGTTTCTGTTCGAATCTCGTTGCATCAGTGGGTACCGGACCATTTCAACTCCGCTTATGATAAATCCGCATCAATTCCGGAATTACAGATGCTTCTCTTCGTGCCTTCGTGCCTTCGTGACTTCGTGGTGAGTTTCAAGGAGAGTCTACAACGGATCGCCTGACGATACCCGCTAGGGTTTGTCGCGCCTTGGAGACAGGCTCGGCTGCTGCAGTTCCGCCTGCTCCTCGGGAAGATCGCCAGGGAGCAGCGGACGTTCCGGCAGGGAGTAGATGATCTCGCGGGTTTCGCCTTCGCGGAACACCGACATCGTCAGCGTGGACCCGACCTTGAGCGCGCGCATGATCGGGACGATTTTCTCCGCATCGGTGGTGGGCACTCCGTTGATGCTGGTGACGATGTCGCCGCCGAGCAGCAGCGATATGGTACCCAGCGTGAATTCGACGTCACCGCCGCGCACGCCGGCGGATTCGGCGGGACTGCCGGGTTCGACGACCTCGATCAGCAATCCATCGGTCAACTGCAGTTTCAATACCTTGCGCAGGTCCGCTCCGATCATGGTGCCGTGGAAGCCGATCCACGGCCGGATCATGCGGCCGTCCTTGATCAGGGACGGCAGCACGGTTTTAACCAGATTGATCGGAATCGCGAATCCGATGTTCTGCGCGTCGGGCACGATCGCGGTGTTCATGCCGATCACTTCGCCGCACATGTTCAGCAGCGGTCCGCCGGAATTGCCGGGGTTGATCGGCGCATCGGTCTGGATCAGCGGTTCGCCCAGCGACAGCGGCGTTTCCGGCAGGACGCGGTTGACGCCGCTGACGATGCCGCGAGTGACGGTCTGGTCGAGGCCGAGCGGATTGCCGATGGCGATGACGTTTTCACCGACGCGTAGATGCTCCGAATCGCCGAGCGGCACCGTGGTGAATTTGCCCTTTTCCGGTTTCGGAATCTGCAGCACCGCGATATCGTAGATCGGGTCGGCGCCGAGCAGATGCGCGGGAACCACGCTGCCGTCGTCGAGCGTCACGTACAGGGTCTGTCGCCCGTACGCCACGTGAGAGTTGGTGATGATCAGACCCTTGGAATCGTAGATGAATCCCGAGCCGATGATGTGCGTTACCCGGCCCTGTACCTTGTAGGGATTGATGCTTTGCGCGGAAATCATCACCACGGCCGGCGATGCCCGCTCGAACAGCGTCGGAATGTCGGTCGAGCACCCGGTGCGGGCGGCATGGGCGCAGCCGCCGAGCGCGAGCAACATCAGCGCGGCGCCCAGGCAGGTCAAGCGTTGCACAAGGTTCGTCGTCTCGGTTGCATTCAGGCGGAGCAAGGTTTTCATCCGGAGGCCGGTAATATTAGTACACTCAATCACACTCTATCGAAAATTTCACCACGAAGGCACGAAGGGGCACGAAGAAGGGCAATAGAACGCCATGTGGGATTGCAGTACTTGTAGCGTACCGTGTGTGTAGTAATTATGCCGATACGCCGAACCTTGCCACGAACAAATATCCTTCCGGTTTTCCTCGTGTTTCTTCGTGATCTTCGTGGTGAGAACTTGAATTTAAAGTGTCGGTCGGTGTCTGCAACCGCAGACTGCTCTCAAACGTAGCGACGCGCCAGCGGTTGACCGGAGGCCTGCGCCCGCAAGACGTCTTGCCGGGCCGCGCCGGCCGCTAGAGATCGATCGGCCAGTTGATGCCCGCCGTGACGCCGCCATCGACGCGCAGTGTCTGGCCGGTGACGAATGCGGAAGCAGGCGAGGCCAGGTAGATCGCCGCGCCGACCAGTTCCTTCACGTCGCCCAGCTTGCCGAGCGGCGTATTGGCCTTCGCCCAGTTGGTCATTTTCTCCTGTGCCCACATTTTCTGCGAAAGCGCGGTCGGGAAAAATCCCGGCGCGATCGAATTCACCCTTACGCCGTGTTTCCCCCATTCGTTGGCCAGCGAGCGCGTCATCATCAACACGCCCGCCTTGCTTATCGCATAAGGCGTGACGCCGGCGAGCGGTGCATAGGTATTGAGCGAGTCGACGTTGATGATCGCTCCGGACCTGCGCTCGATCATGTGCCGTCCCACCGCCTGTGCCACCACGAAGGCGCCGCGCAGGTTGATGTTCAGGATCCAGTCGTATTCCTCGATCGTGTAGTTCTCGGCCTTCATGCGCTTGTTTACCCCGGCCACGCTCACCAGCGTGTCGATGTGGCCGAATTTCCCCGTGACGTTCTTCACCAGCTTCGCAACGTCGTCGGGCTTGGCGACGTCGCAGACTTCGAAAGCGACCGGATGCTTGCCTGTCGAAATCTCCTTCGCGGTTTGAGCCAGGGTAGCGGCTTCACGGCCGGCAATCACGACTTTGGCATCCCGCTCGGCGAATCCCTCCGCCAGCGCACGCCCGATGCCCCGGCTCGCGCCCGCCACCAGCACCACCTGATCCTCCACCGAAAACAGCTTGTCCTGCATTTTCTATACTCCTTATATTTTTCTTGAAAGAAAAAAGACGTTAGCCACAGAGGTCACAGATACCCGACGTGCGTAGCACGTCGGGTATCTGTGACCTCTTGGCAAATCCGGTTTGAACGTGGAATGCTTCAATTTGAAATTGCTGCGACGTGGACGCCGTCGGCGTCGAGCGCCGCGCGGATGCGTCTGGCGAATTCTACGGCACCAGGCTCGTCGCCATGAATGCACAGCGTGTCGGCTGTTACGACGACGTCCGGTCCGCCGGTACTTTTCACTTTGCCTTCTTCGATCATGCGCCTGACCTGGGCGATGGCGGCATCGGGATCATGGATCATTGCATCCGGCTGCGTGCGCGGCGTGAGGCTGCCGTCGGATTGGTAGGTGCGATCGGCAAATACCTCGCTCGCGGTTTTCAGTCCGGCCTGCTGGCCGGCGCGAACGAGCTCGCTTCCGGCCAGTCCGAACAGGATGAGCCGCGGATCGAAATCCTTCACGGCCTGCGCGATGGCTTGTGCCAGCTTCGTGTCTTTAACCGCCATGTTGTAGAGCGCGCCATGCGGCTTCACGTGCGCCAGTTTTCCGCCGCAAGCGGTTGCGAATCCGGCAAGCGCGCCGACCTGGTACAGCACCATGTCGTAGGCTTCTTCCGCCGAGACGATCATGCGGCGCCGACCGAATCCCTGAAGATCCGGCAGAGAAGGGTGCGCGCCGACCGCGACGCCTTTGTCCAGCGCCAGTTTCACCGTGCGATGGATGGTGCCGGGATCGCCGGCGTGGAAACCGCAGGCGATGTTGGCCGAAGTCACATGATCCAGCAGCTCGGCATCGTCGCCCATCGTCCAGGCACCGAACCCTTCGCCCATGTCGCAGTTCAGATCAAGAGTCTTCATTCCGAGATTTTCAATTGATCTACTTCTAAATGCGCACCACGAAGGCACGAAGGACACGAAGTGGCACGAAGAAAACCGGATGAAATTGTAGGGGTGCTTTCGGTTCTAGGTGGCATTTTTGGTTTTTTGCCGCGCGTCCGTATTCATACCTGCATCGAGAGGCAAATTCCCCGTCCCGCCTTTCTTCGTGTTCCTTCGTGTCCTTCGTGTCTTCGTGGTGAGATTTTCGCATGAGAGCCTCGTCACGCCCGCGTCCTATTCGCCTAAATGTTTCTCGACCGCTTCGCGGATGGTGATGATTTCCTGTTCGCGTTTGAGCCACAACGCCTGCGCCTGGGCCAGCGACACCAGTTCGAAGCGCAGGCGGTCGCCAGGCCGTAACTGCGCCAGGAGGTGCAGGTCGACGCCGGCGACTTCGGCGATCTTCGGATAGCCGCCGACGGTCTGCCGGTCCGCCATCAGCACGATCGGCTTGCCGGAAGGCGGAATCTGGATTGTGCCAAAGGTTACCGCTTCCGACAGGATTTCCAGCGGTCCGTCTGCAAGGATACCCGGACCTTCGAGGCGACAACCCATGCGGTTGGAGTCGGCCGCCATGCGAAATTCGCCGCTGGTCAGCGCATCGCGCGCTACGCCGGGGAAAGCATCCCAGTGGCGGCCCGCGAGCATGCGCACGATCTGCGGCGAGCGTCCGAGTTTTTCGATGTGCTGGTTGACCGCCCATTTCGGGGCAACGAAGTTGCGCTTCGAACCTGCCAGCTCCAGCGCCAGTCCGGGGTAGGGCGACGCCTTCGTGCGGCCGACAGGCAATACGTCCGCGGATCGCAGTGCGCGGCCTTCGAGCCCGCCGAGGCGTGCAATGTCGTAGGTGCTGCGGCTGCCCATGACCAGGGGCACGTCGAACCCGCCGTGAATCGCGAGGTAGGCACGGCAGCCGGCAACGCTTTCACCGAAATCGAGCACCGCACCGGCCCGCACGCGCACGGCCTTTCCTTCGGGAACCGGGCTGCCGTCGATGGCCGGAGAGAGGTCTGCGCCGCATAGCGAGATCAACGCATCGTCTTCGAAGCGCAGGCGCGGGCCGCGCAGCGTGATCTCGAGCGTGGCTTCGTCGGCGTCGTTGGCGGCCAGAATGTTGGCGATGCGGTGGGAAAAGAAATCCATCGCGCCGGACACCGGGACGCCAAGATGCTGGAAGCCGTAGCGTCCGCGATCCTGCAAGGTGCTGAGCATGCCCGGCTTGAGCACGGTGATGCTCATCGTGCGGCCTTCGATTGCGCGTCGAATTCCTGCGCCGAGATCGGCGTGAAGCGCACCGTATCGCCCGCGTTCAGCAGGCTCGGTG
>DASWEZ010000129.1:0-7212 GCA_036394495.1 Burkholderiales bacterium | reverse complement strand
GGGGGGACGCTCACCTCCAGCGCGGTGCGCGCCGTGGGCAGTAGATGGCTTTTGCTACGGCTGGCCAGCACGCCATAGTGGCGAATGCGCATAAACCCGCGCGGAAGCACGTGGGTGAGGAAGCGCATGAGGAACCCGCTTGCGGGCAGCTGCATCGTCTTGCGCTGATTGCCGCGTGCCCGATCACGGTAGCTAAAGCGCACGTTGCCCTGCTCGTCCATGGCCAGCAGCCGCTCGTTGGAAATCGCCGCCTTGTGGGTATAGCGGCCCAGATAGTCGAGTACCTGGTCGGGGCCCGCGAGGGTTTGCTTGGCATAGACCACCCAGGACTTGGCGCGCAGGCAACCCATCCATGCGCGGCGCGCATGTGGTTGCGCGAGCGCGGTGGTGGAGCCGGCGAGCCTGAGCTTGCCTTGTTCAAGCCATTGCGAGAGGGCGCCGAGGAACTTGCCGCGGAAGACCTTCGACAGTGCCTGCACGGGGAACAAGAATCCCCGTCTGGGCGCGATCCAGCCGCCATCGGCGTTGAGTGCCCCGCCGGCCACGAGAGCATGCACATGCGGATGATGGGTGAGCGTCTGCCCCCAGGTATGCAGCACCAGTGTGGCGGCGATTTCCCCGCCGAGCCAGCGCGGGTTCTCGCCAAACTCGATCAACGTTGCAGACGCCGCGGCAAACAGCAGTCCGTAGATCAATCGCGGGTTGCCCTGGGCAAGCGCATTGATCTCGTGCGGGAGTGTAAACACCAGATGGAAATAGGGCACGGGCAAGAGTTCGGTGCGCCGGCGCTGAAGCCAACGCTCCTTGGCGAGCGTCTGGCACTTGGGGCAGTGGCGGTTGCGGCAAGAGTGGTAGTGAAACTGCTGCGCGGCGCAATGGTTGCACCGGGCGATGTGGCCGCCCAGTTGCGCCGTGCGACAGCCCTCGATGGCGCGCAGCGCCTTCAGTTGGGCGCCGCTTAGGCCCTGCCCGGCACGCAATGCCGCACCGTGTGCGCGCACGATGCTGGCCAATTCCACTCTTGCCGCATCCGCGCGTTGCGGATGCGCTGGCACGGGCGGCTAGCGCCTGGCCCGTGGCGGCGGGTCGAGCAACTCCAGTGGCGAGGCCGTGGCCGTCAAGTGGGCCTGCTTCAGATGAAAGTAGCGCAGCGTCGAACCGATGTGCCCGTGGCCCATGAGCCGCTGGATGGTGTGCACGTCAACGCCGGCTTCCAGCAGATGCGTGGCAAAGGCATGGCGCAACCCGTGGATGCCGCAGTCCTTGGTGATGCCGGCTCTCGCCTTGGCGGCGTAGAAGATCTTCTGCGCCGTGGTGGTGCAAATCGGCTGATCGGGCAGGCGCGTGGCGGGAAACAACCACAGTCTTGGCCGGTAAGCCGCCCAGTAGCGGCGCAACTCCGTGAGCAGTCGGGCGCTGAGCAGCGTGTAGCGGTCCTTGGCGCCTTTGCCCTGGTTGATGCGAATACTCATGCGCGAGGCGTCGATGTCGCCGACTTTGAGGGCGCACAGTTCGGACACGCGCAGCCCGGCCCCATAGGTGGTCATCAGCAAGGCGCGATGCTTCGGATGAGTCGCCGCCTCGATCAAGCGCGCGACTTCCTCGCGCGCGAGAATCTGCGGCAGCTTCTGCGGTGCGCGGGCGCGCGGAATCTCGAACTGGGCTTCGGGATGCTTGAGCGTGGTGTGGTAGCAGAACTTCAGGGCGCTGACCGCGATGTTGCAACTGCTCCAGGCAAGCTTCCTCTCCTGGATCAGGTGCAACAGGTAACCCTGCACTTCTTCTTCGCTTACCTGATCGGGACTGCGGTGATAGAACTTCGCCATCGCCACCACCGCGGCAATATAGGACTCGCGTGTGCGCGCCGACATGCCGCGCAACACCATGTCGGCTTCCATCCGGGAACGTCGTGCGCTCATCTGGTGTCTCCTTCGACGTGATCGCGGGACCATCCCCGCTACATCACGCTGACACAGCGCGCACCACCGCGCCCGAGCGGCATTCGTAGACCACAAATCTCGAAATGACTTCACCGAACGGCGAAGCTCAGACCACCACCGCGAAGCGGTTTAGTTCAACTAGAAGTAGCCGTCCCATTGACGGGATTTTTTCCGTCAACTTGACGAATAAACTGGCTGCGCTGACGACAACTACCGGATATATAAACCGTTTCGATTTGAGGAAACCTCCCATCGGTCATGATCGTGCCCGATTCCGCCAATTCAACGAAAGCCTACTCTTGGGTTGCATCCGGGACAAGCGTTCGACTGAAGCAATACAACAACATAGAGAGACGGTCTATGTCGATTGGGTAGGCCGAAGGAACGAGGATCAACCGGCTCCGGTTTGCGGGACTTCCCCACCGAGTGACCAGTTGGAGGCTGCACATGCGCGTCCATATAGGCATCGGCAGTTGCCTGATCATTCATTAGCCGGTGCGATAAGCTTCACGTCGATGTCCAACTTTGACGACCAGTACCGTTAGTCTGACATCCTCGATTTCGTAAATAATCCGATAGGCGCCTTGCCGGAGCCGATAACGTTCCTGCCCCGATAGTTTCTCGCAGCCGGCGGGGCGTGGATCATCTGCGAGCGACCGAATGCGCTGCATGATCCGCTTTACGTCCTGCTTTGGGAAAGCACGCAAGTCCCTGGCTACGGATTTCTTGAATTTCAACTCATAGCTTGCCATGCGCCTTCAAATCCTTGAGCAGCGCTTCATACGAAATCACGGGTTCGGCAACGCGATCCTCGAACGCCGCGAGATCTTCCTGATCCTCACGCAGTGCCAAGCGGACGGCATCGTTGACTATGTCCGATACCGATCGATGCGTATGCGCCGCCTTCAGGCGAACGGCCTTGTGTAATGCGGGATCAAAGTAAACGGTAGCGCGCTTCGAAGTCTCGTCGCTCATGGGCCCTCCTTCAGGACTGGCATCATAGCGATATAGCGTTATGACGTCATAACGTCTTGTCGCTAACACAATTTGGCAAACCGATCAAAAGCTTCCGGCTCAGCCTGAAAACGGACGAGTGTTAGAATCCTGCGCAAATCACCGGTTAAGGGGAGGGGAGAAATGAAACGCCTGCTCGTCGCATTGTTGCTGACTGCCTGTAGCTCGCTGTTCGCCGGATCTGCGTTCGCGCAGGCCAAACCCGAAGACGCCATCAAGTATCGCAAAGGCGTTTATGCCGTGATGGGCTGGAATTTCCGGCCGATGGCGGCGATGGTCAAGGGGGAGCGCCCCTATGATGCGGCAGCCTTCGCGCGCAACGCCGAAATCGTCGCCTACATGAGCAAGCTGCCGCTCGAAGGTTTCATCCCCGGCTCGGAAAGCGGCGACACCAAAGCGAAGCCGGAAATCTGGCTGGACATGGACGACTTCAAAGCGAAGCTGGATAAGATGCAAGGCGAGGCCGCGAAACTCGCAGAAGTCGCCAAGGGTGGCGACTTCGACGCCATCAAGGCCCAGTTCGGCGAAACCGGCAAGGCGTGCAAGGCTTGCCACGATAAGTTCCGGAACAAATAAAGGCAGGACCCAGGACTTAGGACTCGGGACTCAGTGAAAAGTACTCTACTGCAAAGCGCTCGTTTCGGTGCTTTCACTCGGCCCCGAGTCCTGAGTCCCGAGTCCTCGCGCAGATTTTCCCGTTATCAATTACCAATTACCGATCACCAATCGCCGCCCTCATGGACCTCGAATCCAGCCGCACCAAGCTCGACCGCTACCCGTCACGCGGTAGTCACGACTTCGCCACCGTTGCCGCTATCCTCGACGAGGGTTTTTTCTGTCACGTCGGTTTCGTGAAGAACGGCCAGCCGTTCGTGATTCCGACCGGCTATGGTCGCAAGGACCGCGTGCTTTATATCCACGGTTCGGCGGCCAGCCGCATGTTGACCGAAGCGGGGCAGGGCATCCCGTTATGCGTAACCGTCACGCTGGTCGACGGACTGGTGCTCGCGCGCTCGGCATTTCATTCGTCGGTGAATTATCGTTCCGTCGTCATCCTCGGGACGGCGGAGCCGGTCGCCGCCGATGAGAAGATTGCGGCGCTGAGAACCATTTCCGACCACATCGTGCCCGGGCGCTGGGAAAGCCTGCGTCCGGTGAAACAGGAAGAGATCGATCAGACCACGGTGCTGAAGCTCGACATCGTCGAAGCTTCGGCCAAGGTCAGGACCGGCCCTCCGGCCGATGACGAGGAGGATTATGCGTTGCCGATCTGGGCGGGCACGCTGGACCTCGCCGCTCCGGCGGCCACGCCGAACCCGGACAAACGTCTGCAGGCAGGTATAGCCGTTCCGGCGCATGTGACGCGTTACCGGCGCATCAAATCCTGACCACGAAATAGACGGCTGCGGCGCAGCATCCGAGCAGCAACGCCGCAAGCCATGGCTTGCCGTAGCGCGCGGGTTCACCGGGAGTTGCGGATTGTTTGCGGCCGGTGATCATCGGCGCGATCAGGTTTTCCTTCTTCGCCAGCAGATAAAACAGCACGGCCGCCAGGTGGATCGCCACCAGCGCAAGCAGCACGACGGCATTGACGTCGTGGATCGCCGTGGCGATTTCGCTGGCGCGGTCGGACACGTGTTTCGCCAGCGGGCCCTCCATCATTACGTCGTCGTTGGCGAACAGTCCGGTGCTTGCCTGCAGAAGCAGCGAACCCAGCATGGCCAGTACGCTCCAGCCGCCAAGCGGGTTGTGGCCACGATGCGATTGGTGCGGAACCCTCAGGATCGACTTTGCATATCGGATCACCGGACCCGGACCGCGCACGAAATCGCGGAAGCGGGCATGCGTGCCGCCGAGGAATCCCCAAAGGATGCGGAACACGACCAGCGTCAGGATGGCGTAGCCGCCGAATGCATGAAACTGCATCGCGTTGCCGCCGATCGATGCAGTAGCAATCTGCGAAATGACGAGCAGCACGAGCAGCCAGTGGAAGATACGAACCGGCACATCCCATGTAGGCGTACCCTGCGATTTCATGGGCCTATTCCTTCCCCTAGCCCCTGGCACCTGAATTTCTGCCCGTCATCCTGTCAATCCTGTTCATCCTGTCCAGTCAGGAAGCAAAAAAAGGGCATGACAGGATTAACAAGATGAACATGATGAATGCGTGACAATATTTTCAGGGCGCTGTCGACTTTGACGCCCTTCGGGCGCTCGTTCACGCCCCAAGCTGGTCCGCCAGGTCGAGGAAATCGTCGCTGTTGTAGTCGAAGGCGCGATCGGATGCGAGATCGAGCTTCACATGCGGACCTTTCTCCTTCGGCCGGCGCACGAACGCGGTACGCAGGCCGCTGCGTTTTGCCGCGCGCAGGTCGTCCTTGTGCGCCGCGACCAGCATGACTTCTCCCGGTTTGAAGCCGAGCATTTTCGCGGCGCCGAGATAACTTTCCGGGTCGGGCTTGTAGTGATGGAACAATTCCGCCGACAGCACGCAGTCCCACGGCAGGCCGGCGTTCTTCGCCATGTTGGTCAGCAGCGACACGTTGCCGTTGGAGAGCGTGGAAATAACGTACACCTTCTTCAGGCGTTTGAGCCCGCGCACCGAGTCGGGCCACGCGGCGAGCCGGTGCCAGGCGCGATTGAACTGATCCTTCTCGGCTTCCTTGAGGCCGCGAATGTCGAATTCCTGCAGCAGGTCATCGAGGATCAGCCGGTGCAACTGGTCGATGTTCATCCACGGCAGCTTGCCGGTGCGTACCTCCTGCATGGCCGGTTGGTAGCCGGCCCGCCAGGCATCGGCGAACGCAGCCCAGTCGACGTCCAGGCGCTTTTTCGTGCCGAGCTCGCGCCCTTCGCGGATGAGACTGCCGCGCCAGTCGACCACGGTGCCGAAGACGTCGAATACGAGGGCACGCACCTGCGTTGGCTTCATTTTTTCGGATTCTCCAGAGAAAGGTTGCGTAGAGCCGGGCCGGCTGCTTCCCAATGGCGCCCGTCGAACGGCTCGACGTTCATCTGCAGATCGGGATAGCCGTCGAGGCAACGTACATTGACGCTGAAACCGTCGGGATTCGAGCGCGGCACGTAAAACGATTTGATCCCGCAGAACTTGCAGAACAGATGCTTCGCCACGCCGGTTTCGAAAGTATAGGCG
Organism: Burkholderiales bacterium; assembly: GCA_036394495.1. Lineage (GTDB taxonomy): Bacteria > Pseudomonadota > Gammaproteobacteria > Burkholderiales > JACQAP01 > JACQAP01. Next base: position 1,104 of record DASWEZ010000129.1, on the reverse strand, counting down.
GCGAGCATTTCCTGGCCGGCCAGCAGCCGGAAGCCGGATGACGGCACGATCAGGTGCAGGAATCCGGTCATCGAGCAAACCGAGCAGTTGCAATCCAGCGCTTCGATCGGTTGGCGGGAGTCGACCTCGAAGCGCACGGCGCGGCAATGGCAACCGCCGGAATAGGTACGTTCGATCGATTCGGCTGCCGGCATGCGGCGAATTATAAACGGCTGCGCGCAAAGGCGAAAAAAGCCCGCGGACAAGTCCGCGGGCCGGATCGGTGCGAAACGCAAAGCCCGGAATCAGCGGATGGCCAGGTCGGGCGGACGTTGATGGCGAACAGCGGCCCTCTCGACTAACGGCCTCGGGCCGTTTTCATCCGGATTTGCTCAGGGCTTCTGGCCGATCGTGTACTTCACACCGACCCAGAACGCCCGCGGCGCACCGGTCGAGCGAAATTGTTCGTTGGTCACATTGGCGGCGTCAAAAGTCCGTCCCGGACCGTTGAAGAAGTTCTCGCCGAGAACGCCCAGGGATTCGTAGTCCTTGTCGAACAGATTGTCGATACGGCCGAAAAACGAGAGTTGCTTTGTGTGCTGATAGCGCGCATCCAGATTGACCAGAAAATATCCGGGAACCTTGCCGTTGGCGTCCCGGTTGTTCTCGTCACCGCGAGCATACTGCGAGGAGAAATACATTACGTTGCTTCCCAGGGAGACGGTATCGGTAATGTCGTAGTCCGTGCGTACCTTTATGGAATGAGCCGGAATGCCGGGAATCTTGTTGCCGGGAGAAACCTGGATATCGCCGTTGGCGTCCGCCGAAGAGTTGGCCGGACTGTTCAACGTCAGGGGCGAAACGAACTTGGCGTCGACATAGCCGTAGTTCACGGCCAGGTTCAGCTTGTCCACGCGTCCATGCACGCCGAGTTCGAGTCCCTGCCGGCGGGTCTTGCCGGCGTTCTGGAAAAATCCGGCATTCACGGCGCCGCCGCTTGAAATGAAGATGATGTCGTTGTTCAGGTCGGTGCGGTAAACCGCCGCACTCCATCCGAAACCGTCGCTCCAGCGTCCACGCGCGCCGATTTCGGCGGTCTTGGCCACCACCATTTCCAGCGGCGGG
>DASWEZ010000128.1:0-2402 GCA_036394495.1 Burkholderiales bacterium | reverse complement strand
GGAATGGCGCGCCCGAGACGATTCGAACGTCCGACCCCTGCCTTCGGAGGGCAGTACTCTATCCAACTGAGCTACGGGCGCATTGGGCCATAAGTTTACGGGCAAAAGGGCATTCGCGTCCATGGCCGTACTTTTTAGGGTAGGGCGAATAGCCTATAATTTGCGGCTTCCAAAGGTTTAACCGCAAAGGATTTTTCATGTCCGAAGTGCATGTCGAGGAACATTCCTCGCTGATCAAGACGCCGCAGCAACTGATCGTCGTCGTGCTGCTGGCCTTCCTCATACCGGTCATCGGGATCGTGATGATCGCCAGTTTCGCCACCGGCGGACTGAAAGTCGACAGCAATAATTACGATGCAAGCGCGGCGGCCGTGGCGGAGCGCCTGAAGCCGGTCGGTACGGTGGTGATCGGCGAAGTCCCGGTGCCAGCCGCGGGAGCGCAACCCGCTGGCGCGACACCCGCGGTAAAGTCCGCGAGCGGCGAGGCGGTCAAGACGGCGGCGGCCGGCGGACCCGGCGCCGGAAAAAGGATTTACGACACCGTTTGCATGGCGTGCCACGCAGCGGGCATCGCCGGCGCACCCAAGACCGGCGACAAGGCCGCCTGGAAACCACGCATTGCCACCGGCAAGGATGCGCTCTACAACAGCGCGCTGCACGGCAAGAACGCCATGCCGCCGAAAGGCGGTTCGTCGGCAGCCGATGCGGACGTCAAGGCCGCGGTGGATTACTTGGTTGGCTTGGCCAAGTAGTGAACGGTGAACAGTAAACAGTGAACGGTAAAAGCAAAAGAGCAGGGCGCAGCGAGAGTTGCGCCCTTTTTGTTTCCGATCGCTCTACACCGTTCACTGTTTACTGTTCACCGTTTGCTGTTCGCTGCTCTTAAATGGCTACCTACGCGATAGGCGATCTGCAGGGCTGCTTCGATCCGTTACAGGAATTGCTGGGCGAAACCGGCTTCCGCGAGGCCGAAGACCGGCTTTGGTTTGTCGGCGATCTGGTGAACCGCGGTCCGCAATCCCTGGAAATCCTGCGGTTCGTGAAAGGGCTGGGCGAACGCGCCGTCAGCGTACTCGGCAACCACGACCTGCATTTGCTGATGGTCGCCGAGGGGCGCGCGAAAGCGCACCGGAAGGACACGCTCGGCGCGATTCTCGATGCTCCCGATCGGGACGAGTTGCTGACCTGGCTGCGCGGGCTGCCGCTGATGCACGCGGACGGCGAATACACGATGGTGCATGCAGGCCTGTTGCCGTCATGGAGTGTGCGCAAGGCGCTCGACCTGGCTCGCGAAGCCGAACACGCATTGCAAGGCTCGGACTGGCGCGGCCTGATGGCGCAGATGTACGGCAACCAGCCCGACCACTGGGACGATGCGCTGTCGGGTTACGAGCGGTTGCGGGTGATCATCAACGCGATGACGCGCCTGCGCGTCTGCACGCCGGACGGCCGCATGGAGTTCAGCCACAAGGGCTGCATCGAGGATATTCCGCCGGGCTACGTTCCGTGGTTTGCCGTGCCGGGCCGCGAGAGCGCGAACTCCACCATCATCTGCGGCCACTGGTCGGCGATCGGCCTGCGGGCGGAGAAAAACCTGCTGGCGCTGGATTCCGGTTGCCTGTGGGGACGGCGTCTCAGCGCAGTGCGCCTGGAGGACCGGCGGATATATCAGGTTTCCTGTCCGAAACTGGCAGATTGAGCGCGGCCGCGATCGCGGCTTGCGCCTGCGCGGCAAGCTCGCGGCGCGTTTTCCCCACGGTGTCGATGGGCGGCAGGAAAATCAACTCGGCGCGAATCGCCTTCTCGGCAAAAATCAACCTCAGCGACTCCGTCAATGTCTCGTCTCCCACGTAGCTCGCATTGATGTTGATGTTGCCCGCTTCATCGAGGTAACGCAGCGCCACCGGATACACCAGCGCGCGCTGGTCCACGGCCGGCTGCAACAACGACGCATGGAAACGGGTCAGCTCTGTGCCGTCCGTGGTCGTACCTTCGGGGAAAACACCGACGGTGTCGCCATCCCGGAACGCGGCCTGGATGGACTGGTTGATGCGCGCGGCGTGGCGGCCTTTGCCGCGTTCGATGAACAAGGTGCCGGTGTGCGCCGAAAGCCATCCGATCAGCGGCCAGCGGCGCACCTCGGATTTGGCGACGAAGCGCACCTGCCAGACGGAATGAATCAGCTGAATATCGAGCCACGACACGTGATTCGCCACCAGCACCGCGGCGCGATCCGCGACCACCGGCGGCGATCCGCGCAGGCTCGGCAGAACATTGAGAATGGTGAGCAGGCGTGCGGACCAGCGGCCTACGGCGCGGTTGCGCCGGGATTTTCCGTAGAACGGAAAAAACAGCATCACCTCCAAAATACCCGCGAACAGATGCAACACCACGGAAACTGC
>DASWEZ010000127.1:0-3055 GCA_036394495.1 Burkholderiales bacterium | reverse complement strand
TCTTAAGCTAAATACCGTCGCGCTCGTCGTCGCGCTTCAACCCCGGCGGCGGCCAGTTGTCGATGCGCATGCCGAGCGTCAAGCCATGGCTCTCGAGCACTTCCTTGATCTCGGTCAACGACTTCTTGCCCAGATTGGGGGGCCGCAGCAGCTCAACCTCGGTGCGCTGCACGAGGTCGCCGATGTAGTGAATGTTCTCGGCCTTCAGGCAGTTCGCGCTGCGCACCGTGAGTTCCAGCTCATCGACCGGACGTAGCAGGATCGGATCGAACTGCGTTTCGGTGGCCTTGGTGGTCGACTCATCCTGGCCCTGCAAGTCGACGAATACCGACAGCTGGTCCTTGAGGATTCCGCCGGCGCGGCGAATCGCCTCTTCCGGATCGATGGTGCCGTTGGTTTCGATATCGAGAATCAGCTTGTCGAGATCGGTGCGCTGCTCGACGCGCGCGCTCTCGACGTTGTACGTAACTTTGCGTACCGGGCTGAATGAGGCGTCCAGCTGCAGACGGCCGATGGCGCGCGTCTGTTCTTCGAACGCCATGCGCTGCGCCGCGGGACGGTAACCCCGTCCTCGCTCGACTTTCAGCGACATCGACAATTCACCAGCCTTGGTCAAATTCGCGATCACGAGATCCGGATTCAAGATCTCGATATCGTGGTCGCCGGCGATGTCGCCGGCCGTCACGGGGCCCGGACCCTTCTTGTGCAGGCGCACCTCGGCGACGTCGCGGGTGTGCATGCGGATGGCCACCGCTTTGAGATTCAGCAGAATGTCGACGACGTCCTCTTGGACGCCCTCGATCGCGGTATATTCGTGCAGCACGCCTTCGATTTCGATTTCAGTGATGGCGGCGCCCGGCAGAGAGGACAACAGCACGCGGCGCAATGCATTGCCCAAGGTGTGACCAAAGCCGCGTTCGAACGGTTCGATCACGATACGCGCATGGCGCGGCGACACGGGCTGTACTTTGACGACCCGCGGCTTCAAAAATTCATTGATCGATCCCTGCATGGATATCACCTACGTTAACTAACCGGGGACAACGCAGCGTCTGAGCTGCGATGCGTTACTTTGAATACAACTCGACGACCAGGCTCTCGTTGATGTCCGGCAGAATTTCCTGCCGATCGGGCACCGACTTCAGAATTCCCGAGAACTTCTTGTCGTCCACTTCAACCCAATCCGGAAAGCCGACTTGCGCGGCAATCGTGAGTGCGGCTTGGATGCGGGTCTGCTTCTTGGCCTTCTCGCGCAAGCTGACCACATCGCCGGCCTTGCACTGGTAGGACGCGATGTTGACCAGCTTCTCGTTCACCGAGACGGCCTTGTGGCTCACCAGTTGGCGCGCTTCCGCCCGCGTGGCGGCGAAGCCCATCCGGTAGACCACATTGTCCAGCCGGCATTCCAAAAATTGCAGCAGGGTCTCGCCGGTCGCGCCGGGGCGGCCCGCCGCCTTTTGATAGTAGTTGCGGAACTGGCGCTCGAGCACCCCGTACATGCGGCGCAGCTTCTGCTTTTCGCGCAGCTGCAAACCATACTCCGACAGGCGCTGTTTGCGCTCGCTCTTCACGCCGCCCGGCGGCACTTCGAGCTTGCACTTCGACTCGAGCGGCTTCACGCCGCTCTTCAGGAACAGGTCGGTTCCCTCGCGACGAGACAGCTTGCATTTCGGACCGGTGTATTTTGCCATTACAAACCCTTCAACCTGAGCTGGACAGACGCTAGACGCGGCGCTTTTTCGGAGGACGACAACCGTTATGGGGGATCGGAGTCACATCTTCAATGTTGGTGATCTTGAGCCCGCACCCATTCAACGCGCGAACGGCGGATTCGCGGCCCGGGCCGGGACCCATGACCCGCACCTCGACGTTCTTGACGCCATGCTCTTGGGCCGCCGTGCCCGCACGCTCCGCAGCGACCTGCGCCGCGAACGGCGTCGACTTGCGCGACCCGCGAAATCCGCAACCTCCGGAGGTCGCCCAGGACAGCGTATTTCCCTGCCGATCGGTGATGGTGATGATGGTGTTGTTGAAAGACGCGTGCACGTGCGCGATCGCGTCCAGCACGTTTTTTCGGACCTTTTTCCGGGCCGGTTTGCCGCTTTGCGCGCCACCACCGGCGCCTTGACCTGTTTGCTTCTGATCTGCCATGTTTTATCTCGCTTAAACCTTGCCCGGCGGCGCGTTCATCTTCACCGCCTGCTTGCGCGGTCCCTTGCGGGTTCGGGCGTTGGTGCGCGTCCGTTGGCCGCGCATCGGCAAGCCCTTGCGATGCCGGATGCCGCGGTAGCAGCCCAAGTCCATCAGGCGCTTGATGTTCATCGACACTTCGCGCCGCAGATCGCCCTCGACGGCGAATTTCGCCACCTGGGACCGCAGCGATGCGACTTCGGCGTCCGTAAGATCCTTCACCTTGACGCTGTACTTCACGCCGGCCGCGTCGCAAATGCGCGCCGCACGGCTGTTCCCAATGCCGAAAATGTGGGTTAAACCGATGACGACATGCTTGTTCATCGGAATGTTGATGCCGGCGATACGCGCCATCTAGCTCTCCACTATAGCGCACGCGAAAAAGCGCGCAAGTATATATAAAAACTCTCTAGTAATCAAGCGACTACCCTCTTTCAAGCAACCACTCTCTTTTCCTTCGGGTCGCCTCGACCCGTTGAAAGTTGGCGCGAAGCGCCTAATCATCCCTGGCGCTGTTTGTGCCGGGCGTCCGACGAACAAATGATGTAAACAATGCCGCGGCGCCGCACGACTTTGCAGTTCTTGCAAATCTTCTTGACCGAAGGACGAACTTTCATTTCTTACTCCCGATGCCCCGCAGACTGGCCTTTTTCATCAGGCCCTCATATTGGTGCGACATCAAATGCGACTGGGTCTGTGCGACGAAATCCATGACGCCGACGACGATGATCAACAAGGAAGTGCCGCCGAACTGGAACGGAACGCTCGGATTCACCATGCGAATGATTTCAGGCAGCAAACACACTGCCATGATGTAAAGACCACCCCACAACGTCAGCCGGGTCAGTACCTTATCCAAGTAGTC
>DASWEZ010000126.1:0-9904 GCA_036394495.1 Burkholderiales bacterium | reverse complement strand
CCGCCGTAAACGGCGCTAGCCGAGGTTGGCCTGTAGTTTCTGCAGAAAAATACGGATGCGTTTGGCGTTCTGGCCGAGGTCGCTGCGGCCGACCCGGGATTTCGAGCGCACGTCCACTTTCGTTCCGTCCGTTCCGGATGCAATTCGGACAACCATGTCGTCGGTAAATCCGTAGAGCAGGCTGGTCTGGTTCGCCTCGATGCGTCCCTGCGCCATGTCTGCGTCGGCCAGCTGCATGCCCATTGATACAAACGCCGCCTTGGCTGCTTCGAATACTTTTTCCTTCGAAGCCGTCGTCGTCAGCGGTGCAAGGTCGGCGTAGGCCTTGTGCTGCAGATCGGCAACTTCCTTGCCGTCATAGGCCACCGGATGATCGCCGGGTTTGCGAAGTTTCGCGGCGGCGACGAATTCCGGCGGGTTCTCGGTATCGGTGCTGATGTCGTGTATGTAGGGCAGCGATCCGGCTGTCTGCTTGTAGCTCCAGGGAATATAGGCCGCCACCACGCCGATCACGATGCCGGCCAGGGCGGCGACCAGTGTTCTGCGGGGTCTTCCACCGGCGACGCCGAGACCGGCCACCGACAGGATTGCACCGGCCAGCGCAAACCAGAACGCCCAGCCCAGAATCGCGAATCCGGTGCGGAAATGATAGAGGTCGAGCCGATACCCGATTCCGGACAATACCATCGCTGCGGCGCTTGCCAGCGCGACGACCAATCCAATGACGACCAGCCGGTTGCCAACACGTGCCCGCCCGGGATTCTGTTGTGCGTTCATGACTTCCTCCATGAGTTAGTCTAAAAAACGTTCACCGCAAAGGACGCCTCTCACCCCAACCCTCTCCCCCGCAATCGGGGGAGAGGGAGATGAAAGACCAGCGACCTTTGGTCGCGCTCCAGAATTTCAGCTCCTTCTCCGCTCGGGGAGAAGGCGGGGGATGAGGTGATTTCCTTTGCGTCCCAAAGGGGTACTCCGACGTGCTACGCACGTAGGGTATTCGCGTCCTTTGCGGTGAAAAATTCTTTTGGGCCTTGGCCCGGATTCTACTCCGAGGTTTCTGTCGATTTAAGCGACGCAACCGGGCAGAATGCGGCCTCTACCCGCCATGCCTCCCGCCCTCCTCGCCCTCGCCGCCGCCGCATTCGTATCCGGCGCCAACCTCCGCCTGTTCGACGCGTTGCTGCCGACGGTCGCGGAAGACTTCGCGGTGCCGCCGACAACGGCCTCGATCGTCGTCACCGCCTTCACGCTCGCCTACGGCCTGTTCCAGATCGTGCACGGGCCGCTCGGCGACCGCATCGGCAAACTGCGCGTCATCGGCGGCGCCACGCTGATCGCGTCGGCCGCGTCGCTTGGCTGCGCCTTCGCGCCGACGCTGCCTGCGCTGGCCGCCCTGCGCTTCGCCACCGGTATCGGCGCCGCCGCGATCGTACCACTGGCGCTGGCCTGGATCGGCGACAACACGCCTTACGAGAAACGCCAGGCCACGCTCGGCCGTTTCCTGAGCTTCATCCTGATGGGCCAGATCCTGGGTCCCGCGCTGGGCGGTGCGCTGGCCGAGTTCATCAGCTGGCGACGGGTGTTCGATGTCATGGCCGTGGTGTTCCTGGCGGTGAGCATCGTGCTGTTCACCGTCGATCGCCGCACGCGTCCCGCAGTTTCCGCGCCCGGGAAGGCCCACGGCAACGTGTGGCGCAACTACGCGGCGGTACTAGGCGATCCCTGGGTTCGCATCGTGGTGCTCACCGTATTTCTGGAGGGCGGGCTGTTCTACGGTGCGTTCGCCTACACCGGCGCCTATCTCAAGGAGCGCTTCGGCCTGTCCTATCTGTTGATCGGCGGCATGCTGGCGGGCTTCGGCCTCGGCGGCGTGGTCTACAGCCTCATGGTGAAATGGTTGCTGGTCCGGCTCGGCGAGAAGGGCTTCGTGCGGCTCGGCGGCGCGCTGATGTTCATCTGCATGGCGGTGTTGCCGCTGCTGCCCTGGTGGCAGGCCGCCATTCCGGTCTTCATCGTCGCGGGATTCGGTTTCTACATGTTTCACAATACGCTGCAGACGCGCGCCACCGAAATGGCACCGCAGACGCGCGGCACCGCGATCGCCGTTTTCGCATTTTGTTTGTTCATGGGACAAGCGAGCGGCGTCGCCATCTGCGGCGTCGCGATTCGCTTTTTGCACTACGGCTGGACGTTCGCGCTCAGCGGCGCGGGACTGGTGCTGTTGGGATACTGGTTTGCTCTGCGCATCGCCGCGCACCGCGCGCAGGTTCAGGCACGCGCTGCCTGATCTAAACATTCCAGAAGGCCGGGGGCAGCCCGGCGGCTGGTCACCTTTCTTGCGCGGCCAAAAAAGGTAACCGAAAGAAGGCCGCCCCAGAAGTCGCGCCCTCCTATCAGAGGGTAACCCTGCGCTGCCTGTCCCGGTAAGGCGGCTGCGGAACTCGACCTGGCGAGGCGCACACGACGCACCTCACTGCGGGACTCGAACAGGTCCTCGCCGACTTCCCCTTACCGGGCCGAGCTGCTCGGCGCGCCTCATGGGGAACCCCAACTGCCTTGTACTGCGAACGCCTTCGCTGACCTACTATGTCTAAATCATGTACTACCTGGGTACAAAGATCTCAGTCGTAGGTAGTGATGATAGTTCTGGCAAAGGCCTACAACACTGCACGGCGCTCACGTAAGGACCCCTTTTGACGCGCCGAGCAGCTCGACTCGACAAGGGGTTGTCGGCGAGGGGTTGTCGGCGAGACTGTTCGAGTCCCATGGGAGGGCACGTTTTGTGTGCCCTCCCAGGTCGAGTTCCGCAGCCGCCTTGTCGAGTCAGGCAGCACAGGGGCACCCCGTGAACACGGGGCGCGGCATCAGGGGCGGCCTTCTTTTGGTTACTTTTCTTGGCCGCGCAAGAAAAGTAACCAGCCGCCGGGCTGCCCCCGGCACTACAAAGTGCCGACACTGACCTTGGTCTCCATGACCAAAGAGAAGTTAAACACGCGTGACATATCCATACCGCAAATTGCTACGCACGCCGCCCGCGGCGAGATACTCACGTTTGAGCTTCGCAAGCCCATCGTCAAGATTGGCGTATGCGGTGGGTTCGATGCCATAGAGCCGCGCCGAATTCATGCCGAAGATCGCACTCTTTACTTCGCCGGTGGCGGAGCCCAGCGGCGTGTAGCCGTGCTTGTCCTGCATGTCCTGCGGAATCTCCAGCCGGCGCAGGCTTTCGATCTGCCACTGCGGCGCGCCGGTCCAGACCGCGTCGGTTCCCCACACCACATGATCGGCGCCCAGTCCCCCGACCAGCGTGCCCATGATCGCGGCGGCCAGGCGCGGTTGTGCTACGGCCGTTACCGCGAATACCTGTCCGAGGTTGCCGTACACATTGCTCACGCCGAATTTTTCGGGAATCCCGGCAAGGTCGGTAACCCATTCGACGCGCCCGGTCGCATCGAACTGCGCCAGCGCCTCCTCCGGCGTGCCGCCGCCGGGAAATCGATACGCCGAGTGATAGACGATGAAGTTCAGTCCCGGCCAGTCCCGTGCCGCCTTGCCGACGTCGCGCACATCGCTGTGCCGGCGCAGATGCGGGAACTGCTTTTCCACCGACGGCGGAAACAATCCCTTGTGCACGCAAACGTTGCGCAATCCCGCCTTCTGGATTTTCTCGTAGAACGGGTAGAGCAGCCTCTCGTCGTCCAGCCGCCACGGAAAGCGGCTCAGGTCCTTGTGCGTGTTGTCGCCGATGGTGTAACCCTTGAAAGAGTCCGGTTCATCTTCGGCAATCGCACGATCCACCTCGTCGAGCCAGCCCGCCTGGCCAGGCGTGAAAATCGCGTGACTCAGCATGCGCCTGGACCCGAAGCGGTCGTTGATGCGCGCGCGGGCCGCCGCCGCCATGGGATTGGTCAGGAACCAATCCGCCGCAACATCCGAAGGGGCGCTGCTGATCAGCGCGATCTTGGTGTCGCTGTCGAGGTAGATTTCCTTGACGTAGTTGTCGAACTTGAGATCCTCGATGGTCTGCGGCTTGTCGACCAGGTCCGGATTCCACCCCGCCTTGCCCACCGCCTCGCGCATGCGCACGAATGTCTGGATCTGCGTATCGTCGCGCAGGAAATGCGTGTGTCCGTCGAGTATGAACTGCCCGGACATCTCGTCGGCCCGTGCGTCGGCCAGTTCCGGCGTGGCGGCTTCGGCGCGGCCAACGTCGAACAGCGGGCCATAGACGTCGTTCATCGCCACGAATGCAGCCGCCATCCCCGACGCGGTGCGCAGGAACTGCCGCCGGCTCATGCCCTGCCGGCTGGCGAGTTCGTCGGCGAGCGCCTTGAGCCTGGCCTCGACTTCGCTCTGTGCCGGCGTCTGCGGAATCGGCGCATATTCGTCGCTGGAAACGATCTGCGTCGGGATCGGTCCATCGAAGGATGCGAATTCGGCGGGCAGCAGCGCTTCGCGTTCGCGGTCAGTGAGCAGTTTCATCGGTACAACCCCATGCGAGTCGGATTCTCGCTGCAATTGTTCCACAATTCACAGCAGCGAACCGAATCGACGTATGATTTACCGCTGTCATGACGCCGTTATGGATCAGCAGCATGCAGCCAGGGGTTGCCGGGCATTTTCGGCAAAGACGCAACTGGAGACAGGAGGTTCACTGTGAAAAAGCTTCTCGCTCTGTGTGCAATGCTCGCGTTGCTCGTTCCGGCGCTGGCGTTCCCGGCCGGCAGCGTAGCCGAAGCAAAACTCGGCAAGAGCATCGTCGATCGAAAAATTGCCGATGAAACCACGACCTTCGCTCCCGGCGAAAAAGCCTATCTGTGGCTGAAAGTGGAAGGCGCGGCCGGCGAAACGCTGACCGTAACCTGGAAGATCAACGACCAGGCCTACCCGGCGACGCTGAACGTCGGCGGCACGCCGTGGCGCACTTGGGCAAGCAAGACACTGCACATTGCCGGCGAATGGACTGTTACGGTCGCCGACGCGGCCGGCACCACGATGAACGAAACCAGATTCACGGTGAAATGATCGGCATGCGCTCAGCCTGGCGCGATGCGATACAGCCCTCCGCCCGCAGTCATGATGTAGAGTTCACCGGCGGCATCTTCGCCGAAACTGGTGATGTTGCCTCCCGGGCGTAGCGCGGTCCAGTCGAAGAGCTGGGTCGCAGTACCGTTCACAAGCTGGAAACTGCGCACGAAACCGGCGCAGAAATCGCCATAGAGATAGGTTCCCTGCAAAGCGGGGATGGCGCCACCACGGTAGGCATAGCCCCCGGTGATAGAACAGGCCCCGTTGCTGTGGTCATACTCAAGTCGAGGCTGGGTCAAGCCTGTCATGTTGCAACCCGAACCCGGCGAGAAGCAGTGGTTGCCTTCCATGACGTTCCATCCGAAATTGATTCCCCGTCCGCCGCCGCCAGCCGACGTGGCGACGTCGACCTCCTCCCAATTGCCCTGACCGACGTCCGCAATGTAAAGATCGCCCGCCTGCCGATCGAAGCTGTAGCGCCATGGGTTGCGCAGACCGAGGCTCCAGATTTCCTCGCGCACACCCGATTGCCCCACGAAGGGATTGTCCGGGGGAATGGCATAGACAGGCGGAGTCGACGTCGATTGGGAAACATCGATGCGCAGGAGCTTACCCAGCAACTCATTCGGATTCTGCGCCCGGTTGCCGGGATCGCCCGCACTGCCGCCATCGCCGAAACCAATGTAGAGCATACCGTCGGCTCCGAAGGCGATCATGCCGCCATTGTGATTCGCGAAAGGCTGCGTGACCGTCAGAATGATGAGATCGACAGTGCTCACTGCGACATTGGGGTCCGGACTCACGAGGTAACGCGCAATGACAGAGTTGCCGATGCCGGTCTTGTCCGTGTAGCTGACGTAGAGGCGTCCGTTGGTTGCATATCGCGGATCGAAGGCCAGGCCCAGCAAACCCTGCTCACTGCCGGCGGAAACAAGAGTGGAAATATCCAGGAAAGTGCCGATCAGCGAACCGGTGGCCTTGTTCACGACCTTGATCTTTCCGCCTTTCTCCACCACGAACAACCGGGCGGTGTCCCCCGAGGGAGCGGTCAGGAAGACGGGAAAGCTCAAGCTGAGACCTTGATCGATGCGTTCGAGGTGAAGTGGAAAGGGTGGCGTTGCGCCACCACCGCCTCCGCCGCAAGCAGCAAACAGCAGCCCAAGCGCGAGCACGCTGAAAAAGGATTTCCGTCCAGGCAAAAGTCCGATTGCATGCATGGTCATCCTCGCGGACAAAATCGGAATCCAGACTTGCGGTAAAGTGAAGATGATGCGCCAGATTCCGCCGGCGTTTTCTGATGTTACGCCGTCGGCGATCCGATGGGGCGCCGTAACCTGATGCAAATCCGCCGCGATCGCCGGATCTTCGTGCTGGCGGCAGTCCTCGAGACCGAAGACAGGATGCAAATGTGACGGGACACAAACTGGATCACGGCGGGATACGCATTCTCTGGCTGCGCCTCAGGCGGCCGCGTCTGGCCGCGGGCGTGACGAGCGGAGTCCTGGTCTACGCGCTTCTGCTCCTCTTCACGTCCACGCCGGGCCGGCTGCGTTTCATTCTTTCCTGGGACGCGGGCGTGCTGGTCGCGACGATCCTGCTCTTCGGGCTCAGAAGCGCATTGCCCGACAAGATGAAGCGCATTGCGGCGCAGCAGGACGCGGGGAAGTGGGTCGTGCTGCTTCTGACGCTGGTCGCGGGGAGCGCAAGTCTCGTTGCCATCGCGGGAGAGGTTCCGCTGATCAGGAGTGCCGCGGAATTCGAGAGGGTCCTGCGCATCAGTCTGGTCATCGCGACGATCGTTCTTTCGTGGTCGTTCATCCATACCGTATTCGCGCTGCACTACGCCCACGATTATTATTCCAGCGCTTCCGACGGGAAAACGACGGAAGGCCTGGCGTTTCCCGGCAAAGCGATGCCGACTTACATGGATTTCGTTTACTTCTCGTTCACGATCGGCATGACGTTCCAGGTGTCCGACGTGCAGATCACCGACCCCGCCATCCGCGGGCTTGCGCTCACGCACGGCATCATTTCCTTCTTTTACTCCACCGGAATCCTGGCCCTGACGATCAACATGGTGGCGGGAGTGATATGACGGGGATCCGGCTAACCCCGGGGAACTAACCCGCTTGCCGGATAATCGACATACCGGTTCGACCTCTTTTCGTCATCAGCATTGTGACCACGCCGCCCTCCCCGACTCAGGAATCTTCCGGCAAGCGCCTGTTGCCGTGGCTGGTCGCCGTCGCCTTTTTCATGGAGGCGCTCGACACCACGATCCTGAACACGGCCGTGCCCACCATCGCACTGGCGCTCGGGGTGTCGCCGCTCAGCATGAAGGCGGTGCTCGCCAGTTACACGCTGAGCCTCGCCGTATTTATTCCGATCAGCGGGTGGATCGCCGACCGATACGGCACGCGGCTGGTATTCGCATCCGCGATCGGCATTTTCACGGTGGGATCGATACTCTGCGGCATTTCGGGCGACATCCACTGGCTCGTCGCGTCGCGCATCCTGCAAGGCTGCGGCGGCGCCATGATGCTGCCGGTAGGCCGGCTCACCATGGTAAGGACGTTCGCCAAATCCGAACTCATTCGCGCCATGAGTTTTGTCGCCATACCCGGCCTGATCGGCCCGATGCTGGGGCCTCTTGCCGGCGGACTGATCGTCGGCCACTTTCACTGGAGCGTGATTTTTTTCGTCAACGTCCCGATCGGCCTCGCCGGCTTGTACCTGGTCTATCGCCATCTACCGGACTATCGCGAAGCACGCACCTGGCCGCTGGATGTCGTCGGGTTCATCCTGTTCGGCTCCGGAATCGCCTTGCTATCTTATGTGCTGGAGGTGTTCGGCGAGCACACGCTGAGCGGGCGAGAAATGCTGGGGCTGCTGGTGATTTCCGCGCTGCTTCTTGCCGCCTATGGATTGCACACGGCCCGCATGACGCATCCGCTGCTGCGCCTCGCGTTGTTTCGCATTCGCACCTTCAGGGCGGCGGTCGGCGGCAGTTTCTTCACCAGGCTCGGCATAGGCGGCATTCCGTTCCTGTTTCCGCTGCTCTATCAGGTCGGCTTCGGCTTCAGCGCCATCCAGTCCGGCCTGTTGATGATGCCCCAGGCGCTCGCCGCCATGAGCCTCAAGCTGACCATGCCTTATATCCTTACGCGTTTCGGCTACCGGCAGGTGCTGATTTCCAACACCGTGATGCTCGGCCTGCTCATTCTGCTGTTTGCCACCATCGGTATCGAGACGCCGGTCTGGCTGATCGTCGTGCAACTGTTCTGCTTCGGATTTTTTACTTCGCTGCAGTACACCAGTATGAACACGCTGGTGTATGCCGACGTGACCGAGGCCCACACCAGCAGCGCGAGCACCATAGCCAGCACCGCGCAGCAAATGTCGATCAGCTTCGGCGTGGCGTCTGCGTCGCTGGCTGCCGCCATCTTCATTCCCGACCGCTTCCACGCGGATGCGCAGCAGATGATTCACGGCATCCACCAGGCTTTTCTGGTCCTCGGTGCACTGACCATCGTTTCCGCCATCATCTTCGTCGGATTGAAACGCGATGACGGCAATGCCGTGAGCCGGCACAAAATCGTACTCCCCGCGGAGTGAAGTAAAAAAACCCGCCGAAGCGGGTTTAATCGAGGCTGGCTGATACCTGATCCTGCCTGTCTCCGGATTTTGCAAAGCAATCGCTTACTTTGTGTCGGTCCCGGTTTCAGCAGGGGTGGCTGCAATGGTTCCATCGCTGGTCGATGTATCGACGGTGGCCGTGTCCGTCGCGTGCTCCGTTGCTGTCGCGGGCTCTGTGGCGGCGGCGGACGAGTCAGCGGACGTTGCCGTCGACTCTTCTTCCGCGAATGCGGTGGTGCTCAGCCAGCCGAATACCAGGGCAACCAATACTGATGCGAGTTTTCTCTTCACAGCGGACCCCCTTTTGCGTGATTGATGGAAGTGCGCGAATCCGGGACGGCGAACGGTGCGAACCGGTTCTGCCTTGGACTTGTCGCCAGCAACGCGTCGCAACGAACATGCCATGCGCCCGCATTCGCGCAATCAAGCGCTTAGCGAAACCGGGCGGACAGGCAGCGGACGGCGATGGTGCGCGGAACGGTTTGCCGCACCAAGGAGGCGCGAACCGTCCCCCGAAACGCTGTCTGTACCGACGCTTGACCCGAATCGCATGGCAAGGTCATGATTCACCGCCACCCTAGTTGCAGCCCCGATACCGTCGAATGACGGATCGTCATCCCCAGGCCGTCCGCGGACAAAAAAATGACCGAAACACAAACACCGCCTTCGCCGTTCCAGCGGCTCAAACTCCATTACGAAAGGAACGAGCACGCGTTCGACATAGCGGCATTCATCGGCGGCTTCCTTTTCGACATTGCCATGCTCGATCGCATCGATGCCTGGTCCACCATCGGCCAGCAGGCGGTCTATCTCGTCCTGATCGCGGTGATCCTGCTGCAGATGTTCTTCGCGGAGGGCAGGCCGGCACCTGACCTGGCTGCAATGCCCGTGCTGAAACGCTGGTACTACGAATACCGCATGGCCTTCGTGCATTTTCTGCTGGGAACGCTGCTCAACCTGTACACGCTCTTCTTCTTCAAGAGCTCGTCGCTGTTCGTTTCGTTTGCCTTCATGATCGTGCTGGTGCTCCTGCTGATTGCCAACGAATCGAAGCGGATGAAGGGAATGGGGCTGTCGTTCAAGTTCGCGCTGTTCAGCCTCTGCCTGCTGTCCTTCTGCGCGAGCATCGTTCCGGTCTTCGTGGGATCGATCGGGCTGTTCGTCTTCATGCTGTCCATGCTGGTGGGCTGCGTGCCGCTGGCGGTGATATACCGGCGCATCCGCATTCACGCGCCGGAGC
>DASWEZ010000125.1:0-8878 GCA_036394495.1 Burkholderiales bacterium | reverse complement strand
CGCCAGGGATGCATTGTCACCGCCGCCGCTGGCGCCGCTGCAGGAGGTCTTTGCCGCGGCGAAACCTGGATTGCTGGTTCGAACGCTGGCGCCGGCGGACGCATTCGATACGAAGGCCGATATCTGGATTGCCGACAGCGTCATCGATGCCGATCTGACAAGCATCGTCGAAAGTTTCGCTTCTCGCATGCACTCAGTGCTGATGGTCGGATCCGCGGGGTTGACCCGCGCCCTTGCGCAGGTGTGCTTCGACGGCCATCCGGTTCCAATTGGCCCGCAGCATGTAACCGGCACCATTGTGTTCGCAGTCGGTTCGCGCGCCGCGCGCAGCGCGGAGCAGGTCGAGTCGCTGGCGGCGGAACCGGAAACCAGCGTGTTGCGCGCACCCAATGGACGGCTGCCATCGGCGCGGATTCCGTCGGCCCGAAACCTGGTGCTGAAGGCCACGACGGACGACGCCGGTAACGAGGGCGACGCCGAGCGCGTCGCGGCCGACATGGCGAAGCATGCGATCGAAATTGCGCGCAGCGCGCAGGCCGAGGTATTGGTTGCGACCGGCGGCGACACGGCGATCGCAATCCTGGCGGCGAGCGGCAATCCGGCCCTGCAGGTCCTCGGCGATCTGATGCCCGGCATCCCTTATGCGCGCATTCGCCTGGAAGGCGCGCCGCTCTGGCTGGTTACCAAGGCTGGAGGCTTCGGCGGGCCGGATACGTTTCGCGACGTCGCGCGCCGGTTGCGAGGTGAATTTGCCACAGAGGTCACAGAGAAAAGCGCAGGAAAATAATTTGAAGCCCGGCGGGCGAATGTATCAGCAACCACGCACCCAAGTATTCCTGTTGGATTCTGCTGTTGAATCTCGCTTTTCTCTGCGTCCTCTGTGTCCAAGAACTGAGCTTTAGATGGAAAACAAGGCAATCAAGAGTTTCCTGAATCCGGAGAGCATCGCGGTGGTGGGCGCGGGAGAGCGACCGACGAGTTCCGGTGGTGCCGTTCTGCGCAATCTGCGCCTATCGGGCTATACCGGCCGCATCGTCCCGGTCAATCCCAAAGGCGGCGAATTCGACGGCCTGAAGGTGGCGGTATCGCTCAAGGAGCTGGACGGCCCGGTCGATCTGGTTGCGATACTGGTGCGACCAGACAGCATCATCGATGTGGTCACCGAAGCCGCGGACACCGGCCACAGGAACATCCTGATCCTGCCCGGCGGATTCGCCGAAGCCGGCGAAAACGGACGCGCGCGCGATGCCGCGCTGCGCGAACTGGCCGCCGCGCGCGGACTCACGATCGGCGGCCCCAACTGCGCCGGCGTGATCAATCTGCTGGACCCGAAGTCTCCGTTCGCGGCGACGTTCTTCCGCGACATGCCCAGGGGCGGCGGCGTGGCGATGATCTCGCAATCGGGCGCCATCATCGAAGAGGCGATCGACGCGAGCCATGTCTACAACATCCCGCTGGGTGCGGTCGTTTCCGTCGGCAACAGCATGCACCTGGGCATCATCGAATATCTAGAGCAACTGGGCCGCGACGAGCGTTGCAAGGCGATCCTGCTTTACGTGGAAACTTTCGGCGACGCGGCGCGCTTCGGCGAAGCCGCGCGCGCGGCGGCGACAACCAAGCCGGTGATTGCGCTGATCGGCGGGCGCACGGCTGCAGGCCGCGACGCCGCGTTTCGCCACACCGGATCACGGCCGGCCGACGACGCGGCGACGGATGAATTCTGCCGCCGCAGCGGCATTGTCCGGGTCAAGAGTCTGCGGCGCCTGCTGCTGGCCGGCAAGGCGTTCGGCACGTTTCCCCAGGGCATCGGCAAGCGCGTGCTGCTGCTGTCGAATTCCGGCGGCCCGGGCGTGCTCGCCGCCGACCAGGCGATGGACGAGGGACTCGCGTTGCCGGAACTGCCGGCGGCGATGATCGAAAAGCTGCGCGGTTTCCTGCCGTCCGAAGCGTCGATCGCCAATCCGCTCGATCTGCTTGCGGACGCGCGTGCGGACCGTTTTTCCGCGACGCTGGCGGCCGCACTGGAAACGGCCACCGGGCATTTCGACGCGATCCTGATGATCCACGTGGTGCCGTTCATGGTCGATGCCGGCGCGGTGATCGAGGCGCTCGCCGGGCTGTGCGAGCCGGCCAGGCTGCCCATCCTGCATTCGATGATGGGCACGCTGGAGCACAAGGGCGACTGGTTCGCGCGCATGGAGCGGGCCGGCGTGCCGACGTTCAAGGATGCCGAGGAAATGTGCATCGCGGCCGGTCTGCTGATGCGCCATCGCGAGCTCAACGTGGTGCGCTGAAGAACGCACCCGACATTGACGGAGAACAGATGCTGAAACTCTACGGCTATTTCAGAAGTTCCGCGTCCTACCGGGTGCGCATTGCACTGAGCATGAAAGGCCTCGACTACGAGCAGGCCAGCATCCATCTGGCCAAGGGGCGCCAGTACACGCCCGAGTTTTCGCAGGTCAGCCCGCAGAATCTCGTGCCGGTACTGGAGCACGATGGCCGGCGGCTGTTTCAGTCGCTGGCGATCATCGGGTACCTCGACGAGAAATTCCCCAGGCCCGCATTGCTGCCGGAAGATTCTCCGGGCAGGAACCGTGTGCGCTCGCTGGCGCTGATCAGCGCATGCGAAATCCATCCGCTCAACAACACGCGCGTGCTGGCGTACCTGACCGACACGCTCAAGCTGACCGACGAGCAGAAGAATGCCTGGTACCGGCATTGGGTGACGGTCGGTTTCACGGCGCTCGAGAAGCGGCTGGCGACGGAGAAGGAAACCGGGACGTTCTGCCACGGCGACACGCCTGGCTTTGCCGACATTACGCTGGTGCCGCAGGTGGCCAACGCCAATCGCTACAAGGTCGATCTCGAACCGTTTCCAGTCATCAGGCGCATCAATGAAAGCTGCCTCGCGCTGGAAGCTTTCAAAAAGGCGATGCCCCAGAATCAGCCCGACGCGGAATGAAGCCGCAAAATGGCGTGGTATTCTGGATTGCATCGTTTCGATGAGGAGTGAGGAAATGAAAACAAGAATATGCGTGACAGCGGGGTTGTTGCTCGCGCTTGCCGTGCCGGTGCTGCAGGCGGCGGATGAAGTGGAGCCGCCCAAGGTGCACAAGCAAGGCGGTTCGACTTACGTTACCGGCGGGTCCGGAGAGGCGCAGCGCAAGGCGTTGTTCAAGATCGCGAACAAGTTTCCGATCCAGCTTATTTTCGAAGTCGAAGGCCAGGAAGGCGACATCAGCGGCGTCAAAGTCACGCTGACCGACCAGAGCGGAAACGCGTTGATCGAAGCCGTCTCGGAAGGGCCGTATTTTTATATGAACCCACCGGCCGGCGGACGCTTCATTATCGACGCCGAATACAACGGCGAAAAGCTGACCAACACGAAGGACCTGGTGGGCCGCCGCTACCTGGTGCTCGAATTCAAGTTCCACGCGAAATAGTCCATGGCAATCGAGCTGCTTGCGAAACCGGTGGTCGATGACTTGCTCAAGGCTCTTGATCGCGCCAAGGATGCGCGCTTGCGCGCCAGTGCGCGCAAGGCGATCGGCGAGGCGATTTCCGAGTTGATCCGCATCAGCCCCGACCTGAACAAAGCGCAGGCGAAGATTGCGATAGCGCGCGCGGCCGGCATCCTCGATCAGGACTTGTTCACCGCCGAGCGCATGCTGCGCAAGGTGAAGAAGGCCGCAAGGAAATCGAAGTCCCCGAAGCGCAAACCGGCTTCGCGCCGGATCAAAAAGCCTTCGAAGCCGAAACCACGCCGCGGAGCGGGAAAATAAAACGCGGTCTCCCAAGTCCGCAGTTGGCCCGCCGGCGTTTCCTTGCGACGCTGACTGCCGCGCCCCTATTGTCCGCCTGGCCGGCATGGGCGCAGGGCAAAGTCATGATCCCGCGGCCGGGTGGAGGTTTCCGTTTTCTACCGGGCGGTCCGGTGTTTGCCGGCGGCGCGGTGGCCGAGCCCGGCTTCGCAATCGTTCATGCGCTGCTGTCCCGCTGGCTGCCGCTGGAGCAGGGCTATGCGCTGGTGGAGCGCCACCTCGAAGCCGCCGGCCGCCCGATGCAGGCGTTGTGCGGCATGCAACTGCGCCTGCCGCGCCAGCTCAGCCCCCAGGAATTCATCGCCTTCAATGCGCCGTATGTCGATCGCCTGCAGCGGTGGGCCGTGCTGCATGAAAAACTCAATCCCGTTTCGCGCACCAACGTTGCGCCGGCGGCCGGCGCGCCGGCGGAACCTTCGCTGCATGCTTTTTCCTATACGGTCCCGTACGCCGGCACCATGAAGACATTCACGATGTCGGGCATGACCGAGCGCGGCCCTGGCGGCAGCATCGTTGCGGAGGGGGACGATTCGCCCACGGGCATGCAGCGCAAATTGGGTTTCGTGGTCGGCGCGGTGACGGAACGTATTGCCGAACTTGGATTCCAATGGAACGACGCCACCCATGTGGAGTTGTATACCGCCGTCGAGATTCCCGGCGCTTTCGATGCTATGGCGGTGCAGGCGTCAGGCGCACTGCCTCGGGGCATCAGGTGGCATCGCGGCCGTCCGCCGGTGGTGGGCCTGGAACTGGAACTGGAAGCGCGGGCGGTGTTGCGCGAAGAGGTGGTGGAGGCCTGAGGTTGTCCGCACGGGGAGCAGGTTTCCCCCTAAAATGCGTTATCGCGTCACTTTCCGGGCAATGCTTCCCGGGTCAGGAATCCCATGAAAAACAGATTTGCATTCAGCCTTCTGGCATTGATCAGCGCCAGCGTCCTCTGTGGCCCGGCTTTCGGCGAAGGCGCGACCAATGGTCGCGAGCGGTTTTTCCTCAAACGGCAGAACTGTGCCTGGACCGAGGAAATGGGCAAGTACATCTACGAATGCATCAAGAAAAACGATGGCTTCAACGCCCACTGGTGCCACAACGAGGCAATCGACGCATTCTGTCCGCCGGACGAGAGTGCAATTCCGCATCCCACTGACGTGCAGCCGAGCGAGAAGCCGGCCGAACCGGAAACGGGCAAGAAGGGCTGAGGCTTCGCACGCTGACGAAAAAGGCCGCGTTTCGCGGCCTTTTTTTACATCTTGTACAGCAGCGCGTGCCACTGGTCCGGGCGCGGCAGGGATTTTGCCGAGAGTCGAAGGTAGCGGATTCCCAAGGTCTTCAGGTGATCCGACTTGGCGACGTTCGCAGCGCTGCTTCCGGCATCGATCAGATCGATGGCGGCGACCGCCGACATCGCCGCGTTGCAGATCAGCAGGTCGACGCCGCTGCGCGCCAGGGCCGGATCGATCATGCCGCCGGTGGAGAGCGCCGAGAGTTGCACATGCGCGAAAACGTGGTGGTCACGCAAGCCGGCCTTGCAGGTCAGGTAAGCCAGCTTGGTCGCACCTGAAATGAAGGACTCGCGTCGGACCGGGGCCGCGGGCGCGACTGCCGCCGCCGCTGCCGCGGGTAACGGCACCGGCGCGGACGCTGTCTTCGCCGCTGCGGGAACGCTGGCGGGGATGCGAACTTCGCCGCGCTTGTAGGAAGCGATGAAGTCTTCCAGCGAGTCTTTCTCCTCGCCGGGTTTGCGCTTGCCCCCGGAAAACAGCGGATTATCCTCGCCCTTGATCGACTTGTACGCGCGGATCCAGACGACGAATATCACCGCCAGGATGATGAAGCCGAAAATGGCGCCGGCTATTTTCATTCAGGTCTCCGATCGCGGCGGACTGCCCTGGCTGTCGGGTACGAGTTGGTGGAACAGGCTGGATTCACGGCTGTAGAAGCCCTCAGTGTGGAAGGTTTCCGGGAATTTATAGAGTTCGTAGTCGAGATGGTGGCAAATCTCGTGCAGCAATGTGCGCAGATAACTCTTGAATGCCACGACACGCTTGTGTTTGGCGGTGCGCATCCAGAGCTGGATCTTCGCCGTATTGCCGTCCTCCTCGGGCAGATACAGGCCGTGCAGTTCGCCCCAATCGTCGCTCGGCCTGACTGCCAGCACCTGGATGCGCAGCGGCGGCACCTGCAACTGCCCGATGATGCCGTCGCTAACCTGTTGCGACAACCGCTGGACGGTCGTCCGGTTTTCCGATTTCAATGCCTCCAGCAGGGCTATCGCCGGCGGCCGCAGGATTTCGGCATCGGGCAATTTGACCACAATGATCGCGTCGCTTTGCCGGTAGATGCTCTGCTTCCTGGCGGAGAGCCGTCTGTAATAGTCGAAAACCATACCCACCTCACCCCAGCGTGCGGACACGTTACCGACGAAGGCGGCCGATTGCGGGAAGCACGCTATGTTCCGTCTCCCGTCCCGGATGGCAAGCCAACGCCGTGTCGACGGAACCTCTGCTGCGCTTCAAGTGTTCCCTTGTCCCCCCATGGGCGGCGAGGGTGCGGATCCGGGGTCGGCTACGGGTATCAAGAAATATACGTTTCATCAGTTCGCAGAGATGATTCGAATTCCGTTTGGTCGAAGCTTTGTGTGTATGCCTGTGAATTTGAGTTAGGCACGTCAGACTTTCGCTCCTTCTCCGCCTCCCTCAGGGAGGGGGAGAAGGCATCGCTGACTCGGCGTTGGCGGAGCCATCCGGGGCGGGAAGCGATGCTAAGGCGCGCTTCCCGCAAACGGGTGATTTCATCACTAACGTGTCCGCGCGCCGGGATGAGGTGGCGGGTGGTGGTTAGTCGATGTAATGGAGCCGGCTGCCGAGCGCGTCGGGATCCCAGAATTTGAGCTTCATGCCTTTCTTGACCTTGGCCTCGGCCTCGGCTTCCTTCTTTTTCACCAGTTCCAGGCGTTCCACCACTTGCGCCGCTTCGGCAAGCGGAATGGCAACCAGGCCGTCGCGGTCGCCGACGATGATGTCGCCCGCGGAGATCGTCACGCCGCCGCAGGTCACCGTGGTGTTGATCTCGCCCGGGCCGTTCTTGAAAGCGGAATTCGGCTTGATGCCGCGTGCGAAGACCGGGATATCGACTTTCAGCAATCCGGTTACGTCGCGCACCAGGCCGTCGCAGACGATGGCGACTACGCCGATCTTCTTCGCCCAGAAAGCCCACAGGTCGCCGATGGTCGCCGCGGTATCGTCACCGGTGGTGGCGATCACGATGACATCGCCTTTTTTGGCGAAGTCGAGTATCGCCATGGCGGCGAGGTTGTCCATCGGCCCGCAGAACGCCGTGATGGCGCTGCCGCTGAAGTTCATGGTCGGCAGCAGGGGCTTGATCGCGTAATCCAGGCAACCTTTGCCGTTGTAGGCATCGGTGACGAAACCGGTGGGCATGCCGGCAAACGCCTTCATGATGGTTTTTGAGGGCCGTTCGATGTTGCGGCGGACGGTCAGGGCAACGGGATCGCCGATCATGCTTGCTTCTCCTTTATTTATTGTTATGCGGTCTATTCGTTGGATGGCGCGGCATTCGCCTGCGGCACGACATCCACGAGTTCGACGTCGATGATCAGATTCGAATCGGTGGAAACGCCATCCGGACTTTCCTGCCGGGCGCCCTTGAAGGCGTATTTCGCGGGAATGATGACCGTGCGATGCCCCCCGACCTTCATGCCTTCCATGCCCTTTTCGAGCCCGGGCAGCGCGCGTTTGTAACCGAAGACGAAGGAGACGGGCGCCCCGCGGTCGTCCGAGTTGATGAATTTCTTTCCCTTCTTGTCGGCGGCCTGTTCGTCGTAAATCCAGCCGGTGTAGCGGATGATCGCGAACCAGCCGCGCCGCGGCTCCAGGCCACTGCCCACGGTGCGGTCCACGATTTCGATTTCAGTTGGCGCCGCATGCGCCGAAGCCGGCCAGATTACCGGGACAATGAGCAGGCTCGACAGCGCGAGCGCGATTACGGCGGGGAAGGTGCGAGTGACAGGCATGACGCTAGTTTAACCAAATCCGCAGCGACTATTCGGAAGCGCGATCCGACTGCTTGAACGGACTGTGCTCGGACAGTTCGTCGACATAGTGTTCGATGCCGCTTGCCTCCTTGCGCAGAAAGCGCGTCACCGCTTCGGCGAATTCGGGATGCGCCAGCCAGTGCGCCGATACGGTGCGCTGCGGCAGCAGTCCGCGGGCGAGCTTGTGTTCGCCCTGCGCGCCGCCTTCGAAAGAGCCGAGCTTCTCGGCGATGCAGAATTCGATGGCCTGGTAATAGCAACTTTCGAAATGCAGGCCGGAGTGGAATTCCCTGGTTCCCCAATAGCGGCCGAATAAAGTATCTTCGCCGATGATGTTGAAAGCCGACGCCACCGGCACGCCTTCCCGGTAGCCCAGTATCAGAAGCAGTTGTTCGGGCATGGCCTGCGCCAGGCGCAGGAAGAAATCGAGGTTCAGGTAAGGCGACGAATGATGCGCGCGATACGTGCGGTCATAGCATTCCACGAAGAAACGCCAGTCGGCCTCGGTTGCCTCAGTGGCGCGCAATCGGCGGAATTCGATCCCCGCATCGCGCACCTTGCGCCGTTCCTGGCGGATTTTTTTGCGCTTGTCGTGATTCATGCGTCCGAGAAAATCCTCGAAGTCGCTGAAACCCTCATTGCGCCAGTGGAATTGCACGGAAGCCCGCAGCATCATGCCGGCCGATTCGAAGGCCGCAACCTCGGGTTCCGCGGGAAACAGGCAGTGCAATGAAGACACGCCGGAGTCGCGCGCAAATGCCAGTGCCGCATCGAGCAGCGTGCTGCGGTCGGCGTCGCTCAAAGCCAGCAGGCGCGGTCCGGTCACCGGCGTGAACGGCACCGCGTTCAGCAGCTTGGGGTAGTAGCGCAAGCCGTGGCGCTGGTAGGTGTCCGCCCACGCCCAGTCGAATACGTATTCGCCGTAGGAATGGGATTTCAGATAGAGCGGCATGGCCGCGGCAAGGCGGTTGTCCCGCCACAGCGTTATATGGCAGGGCGCCCA
>DASWEZ010000124.1:0-13112 GCA_036394495.1 Burkholderiales bacterium | reverse complement strand
AACGATCCGTGAATTGAACGAGCCTCAAGATGCCTCCCCCTCCAAGTTTTTTGTCCGGATGACAATGCCGGGACGGGAATGTTACGACGAAACCATCGGCACCGGCGCGTCGTTGTGCGGGCCCGGCGGCCGACCTATACTTGCGCCGGTTCGAACTTTGTTGGCTTGCGGAGGAAGGATGAAAGCAAAAAGTAACGGGATCGAAATCAATTATACGATCGAGGGACAGGGCCCATGGGTGGTGATGAGCCATTCCCTGGCCTGCGATCGGTCCATGTGGGACGAGCAGGCGCAGTTGTTGAAATCACGCTATCGCGTGCTGCGCTTCGACACCCGCGGCCACGGTGGCAGCGATGCGCCGGAGGGCGCCTATACGCTCGACATGTTTTCCGACGACCTGCTTGGCTTGCTCGACGGACTCTCGATGGAGGCCCCGCATTTCATCGGCCTGTCGATGGGAGGCATGATCGGCATGACCTTCGCGCTCCGGCATCCGGGGCGATTCCGCAGCCTGGTGCTGTGCGATACCTCGAGCCGGATTCCGCCCGAAGCGGGGCCGATATGGGAAGGCCGCATCAAGATCGCCGCCGAGCAGGGCATGGAACCGCTGGTGGAACCCACGCTGCAGCGCTGGTTCACCGAACCGTTCTACAAGGCCAACAAGCCGATGATGGGGCGCGTGGGCGAGATGATCCGCAACACCAGACCGTCGGGCTACATCGGCTGCTGCAAGGCCATCCCGAAAATCAATCTTACCGATCGCCTCGGCGCGATCAAATGTCCGGTGCAGATCATCGTCGGCGATCAGGACGTCGGCACGCCGGTGGCCATGTCGCGCGCGATCGGCGACGCGATTCCGGGATCCGAACTCGTCGTGATCCCGTCGGCTTCCCACTTGTCCAATCTCGAGCAGCCCGCCGCGTTCAACAAGGCAATCGCCGGCTTCCTCGATCAACACTGACCCGAACAGTTAAATCTCACCACGAAGGCACGAAGGACACGAAGGGTCACGAAGAAAAGCAACGATGCAGAAGGTCTGGTATGGCGGCGCGTGGTCATTGGCAATGTATATTTGGTGTAGAAATCAGCATCCGATCTGACGGACGTTGTCCGATCTGAACGCACTACACCCTCAATCTCACCACGAAGGCACGAAGGTCACGAAGGAACACGAAGAAGAGCGAAGGAATACGAAGGTCAGTCTACTATATGGACATGGGTCGCAATATTTGTCACCAACGATCACGTACCGCCGCCAAAATCAAGCCTCTGTCCTTTGCCTTTCTTCGTGCCACTTCGTGTCCTTCGTGCCTTCGTGGTGAGAAGTAACGTCTGTGGTGAGAAGTAACGTCTGTGGTGAGATGACCAAGTCGCGACTCCTAAATATCAGCCGAGCTTGACGATTTCGCTGTCGCGCGGCATCGACCTGAAATACTGCACGAGCAGCTTGTAAATACCCGCATCGAACGGGGTGTCGGCGCGGGTCTGCAGAATTTCCTGCAGATCCGCATCGGCATCGGCGGTGCCGAGGTGGCGCCAGCGATCCAGCACATGGATCTCGGTTCGTCCGGTCATGTCATCGTGCTCGCGGATACCGATCGGTCCGGCATGCGGCCAGTCGCGCGTGCGCAGCGCATGCAAAGCCTGCACCAGGCGCATCGAATGTGCGATCGCGGATTCCCTGCCGACGCAGAGTCCGCGGCAGTGCTTGAGCTGAAACCCAAGGCAGGGTCCGGGACCGGCTTGCAGGCCGCTGCCGATGTGACACAAGCCATGCTCGTCGGCGATCTTGCGCAATGCATTGAGCGCTGTGCGCCGCGACCGGAACATCCCATGCAACCTGGAGGTTTCCGATGCATCCACGCCTGCGGTGTCGACCGGCAACGGAATCGACGGACCGTCGACCGGATCCCATTGCACGGCCCAGAGCTCTTCATCCTGCCGCGGCTTGCTATTGTGCAGCGGCTGCAATTGCTTCAACCAACGTATGTGCCGGATGAGCATGCCCAGATCGCCCGTGGCTGCCTCCCATTCGACGCGGGCGATTTCCGTTGTCGCCCGCCATGCAGGCCGCTTGTCGCCGCTGAAATGCCATAACACGCGTGCCCGCAAATTCGCGCTCTTGCCGACATGCAGGGCGACATTGTCCTTCGAGTAGAACGCGTAGACGCCGGGTGCTTCCGGAATGCGGTCGGGCAGATCGGCCGGCAGGCCCGGCGGCAGTTGCGGTTTCTTCAACTGGTCCGCGACCGCTTTGTTTATTTCGGTGTTCTCGATATCCCGGTGGATCCGCTGCGTGAAGTCCCACAGTACGCGTGCGTCGGCCAGCGCGCGATGCCGGCTTTCGCAGGAAAATCCATGACGCTCGATCAGGCTGTCGAGGTTGTGCCGCCGCTCCTGGGGATACAGGTGGCGTGACAGCCGCACGGTGCAAAGCACATCCGGCGCGTATTTCAGCCCGACCCGGCGGAACTCGTTCTGCAGAAAACCGTAGTCGAAGCGCGCGTTGTGCGCCACGAGCGTCTTTCCGGCCAGGCGTTCGAACAGCTCGTCTGCAAGCTCGGCGAAGGTCGGCGCGTCGGCCACCATGGCGTCGGTGATGCCGGTCAGTGATTCGATCATCGGCGAGATCGGCCGTTCCGGGTTCACCAGCGAACTCCATTCGCCGATGTGGCGGCCGCGGTCGACCTCGACCAGCCCGATTTCGGTGATACGGTCCGAATGCGCCGCGGCGCCGGTCGTTTCCAGGTCGAGGAAAACCAGCGCGCGGTCAAGCATTGCGCAATAGAAGGGGGTTACGCACAGGCTCGATTCTACGGCGTCCGGATGCTGCAAAGTCGGTCATCGACGGGATACGCAACCAGCCATCTGTATAATCTTCGAAAAAATCATCCGGGGGAGTCCATGTCATTGCGTCGTCTGCCTTTGCTGCTGCTCGTCGTTGCCTTGCAAGCCTCTGCCCATTCCGAGGGGGAAGCGCCGGCGGGAGGCATTCTCGATTGCGAGCATCCGCCGAAGAATCTGATCCATGTTTTGCCCAAACAGCTCGCCACGGCAGCCACCGTCATATGCACTCCCTCGACACAGATGATCGTCGCGGCCGAAGGATGGGTATGGCGCTTCCCGGGCAGCTATTTCGACCGGCCTTCGATTCCCGCCTATTCGCCCGTCGAGTCGCGCCCGGAGGCGGGAGGCCGTTACTTTACCGGCTTCAAAGCCACGGAACTCTCGGGAGGCGAAATCAGGAAGCTTCACGAAACGTTCGGTAAAACCCTGGTCACCTATACGGACGCGTCGCCGCCCGCGCGCATTGTCAAGCTCGTCGCCCGCAACGACCAGGGCCGTCCGATGGACGCGTACTTCGGATTCAAATCGAAGAGCGAAGGCTGGGTGGCGCTGTGTGCACCGGCCTGTGCGCCGGAATTCTTTTTCCTGATCAACCGTCACGATTGACCGGAGGCAGAACATGAAGTTCGGAGTCAGAACATGAAGTACTCGGCGGAACAAGTCCTTCCTTCCGACGCGGACCAGGCGACACTCGTTGGCCGTGCCTGGGTGCCTGGACGCAATGCAGGACCGAGCCCAGTACTCGTTGCCGATGCCCAGGCGTGGGATCTGTCGCGCGTCGTGCCGACGGTCAGCGAATTGCTCAACCTGCAGGATCCGGTCAGGGTCGCGCTCGACGCGGTGAAGAGCGGCTGGGCGAAGCGCGTGGGGGCAATCGCAGAACTGATCGCCAATTCGCACGCCGACCGCCGCGATGCCTCGAAGCCCTATCTGCTTACGCCTTGCGACCTGCAGGCTTTGCGGGCTTGCGGCGTGACCTTCGTTTCCAGCATGCTCGAGCGCGTCATCGAGGAGCACGCCAAGGGAGACCAGAACCAGGCCGAGGAGATCCGCCGTTCCATCGGCGCGGAGATCGGCGCGGAGATCAAAACCATCAAACCGGGCTCTCCCGAAGCGAAACGCGTCAAGGAATCACTGATCAAGCGCAATCTCTGGTCGCAATACCTGGAAGTCGGCATCGGTCCCGACGCGGAGGTCTTCAACAAGTCCCAACCCATGTCCGCTGTCGGCCTGGGCGCGGAGATTGGCGTGCGCGCAGATTCTTCCTGGAATAATCCCGAGCCCGAAGTCGTGCTGGCGATCAACCGCGCGGGCCGGGTGGTCGGCGCGGCGCTCGGCAACGACGTCAACCTGCGTGATTTCGAAGGGCGCAGCGCACTGCTGCTGGGCAAGGCAAAGGACAACAATGCCAGTTGCGCGATCGGGCCGTTCATCCGCCTGTTCGACCGCCACTACGGCATCGACGACCTGCGGCGTACGCACATCCGGATCGAGATCACCGGTCCCGAAGGTTACAAGCTGTCCGGTGAGAGCCATCTCGCCAACATCAGCCGCGATCCGCTGGACCTCGCCGGCCAGGCGGTGAATCGCACGCACCAGTATCCGGACGGCACCATGCTGTTTCTCGGCACCCAGTTCGCGCCGGTGCAGGATCGCGACCAGCCCGGCAAAGGCTTCACGCACAAGATCGGCGACATCGTGTCGATCCGCGCCGATTCCCTCGGCATGCTGATCAACCGCGTCAACCATTGCGACAAGGTCGCGCCGTGGACCTTCGGCATTGCCGACCTCATGCGCAACCTCGCTTCGCGGGGATTGCTCTAAGGGCTGTGACCGCGTGAGATCTTAAGTCTCACCACGCGCCGCAAGCGGCGCGTGGTGAGATTTTCCGTGCGAGGTAGATAATTACAGCCAGTCTTTCATCCAGCGCGCGTAGTCGTCGTTGCGCATAAGCCGCTTCATCATTTCGTCGCTGGCAGCGGTTTCGATCTTTTCCGGTGGCGTGCCTTCGCGCAGCGCGCGCAGCGTGTCGTGCACGGCACGGACCGCCGCGGCGAACGGCTGGTGCCCTTGCAGGCAGACGCGCACGCCGCGCTGCGCGAGCAGTTCGCGATCCATGATGTCCTTGCCGGCGCCGCCGAGGATCAGCGGCAACTTCACTTCCGTGGCGATTGCGTCCAGATCCGCGCGCGATTTGACCCCGACCAGGAAAATCGCGTCCACGCCCGCCGCTTCATAGGCTTTGGCGCGGGCGATCGTGTCGGCGATGGAAGTCATCGAAGGCGCGCTGGTTCGTCCCGCGATGACCAGCCCAGAATCCTGGCGCGCGGCAACCGCGGCGCGCATCTTGCCCACGCCTTCCTCGATGGAAATGAGGCGCGGTTTGCCGCCGCCGAAAGGGACGGGCAAATCGGTATCTTCGATCGACAATGCGGCCACGCCCGCTGTCTCGAGTTCTTCGACGGTGCGCATCACGTTCAGCGCGTTGCCATAGCCGTGGTCCGCGTCGCACAGCAGCGGCAGGTCTCCCGCGCGGCAGATTCGATAGGCCTGCTCCGCAAATTCGGTCAGCGTCAGAACGATGAGGTCCGGCGCACCGAGCACCGTCATCGAAGCAACCGAGCCCGCGAACATACCGACCTCGAAGCCCAGTTCCTCGGCGATGCGGGCTGACATCGGGTCGAACACCGATCCCGGATAGACGCATTTACTGCCGGAAAGTACCGAACGGAAACGCTCGCGGCGTGCCTGCCAGCGCGACATGAATGATTCCCCCTAAAGTGCAGTCTACAAACTGTCCATGAACGCAGCCATTTTCCTGCGCGTGTTTTCGTCGGGAAGCCTCCCCGTACCTGCGCCCGTGTTATCCACTAAGTGTTGCGGCTTTCCGGTCGCAGGAATGACGCAGGTGACTGCCGGATGGCCGAGGATGTACTTCAGAAAAAACTGTCCCCAGGACTTGCAGTCGAACTCCGCCGCCCACGCCGGTACTTCCTTTCCACGCACGCGGGCGAACAGGCTCGCTTGCGCGAATGGCCGGTTCACGATCACGGCGACGCCCAATTCACGGGCGACCGGCAGGATGCGTTCCTCGGCCTCGCGCTCCGCGATCGAATAGTTGAACTGCGCGAACTCGAAATCCTTCGTCTTCATCAGGCGCTCCAGTTCGCCGTACGCACCGGAATGGTAATGCGTGATGCCGATATAGCGAATGCGCCCGGCGGCCTTCCATTGCTTCAGGGTGGCGAGATGGGTTTTCCAGTCGAGCAGGTTGTGGATCTGCATCAGATCCATGCGCTCGACTTTCATGCGCCGCAGGGATTCCTCCATCTGGCGGATGCCGGCTTCGCGGCCGCTGGTCCAGACCTTGGTGGCCATGAACAATTGTGCGGTGATGCCGAGCTCCGTGGCCAGGTCGCCGACCACGGATTCGGAAGGTCCGTACATCGGCGAGCTGTCGACCAGCTTGCCGCCCTGCGCAACGAACAGGCGCAACACTTCTTTCAGCGGATCCCGCTCCGCTGCGCCGCTGCCGACGTCGAAGCTCTGGTAAGTCCCCAGCCCGACGACCGGCAGCATTTCGCCGCTCGAGGGAATCGGGCGTTTCAGCATGGCCGGGCCGACGTCAGCGCTGGACCGGGTCGACATCGCCGACACGCTGGCCGCCGCCAGTGCCTGGATCAGCCGGCGCCGTACCGGACTGTAGGATGGATTCATCTGGCCTCCTTATGGCTGCGTTTCTGTTGCGCATTTCGTCCTGTGTGCGTCCGAGCATCCAGCCGGTGCTCGCCCACAGCAACGCGATCGGCACGCCGATGAAGGCGATGCCGGAGAAACCCAGTCCCAGCATCCTGAAGCCTTCGAACAGCCAGCCGCTGGCCGCGTCGCCGCCGCGGAATACCACCGTGTCGATGATGTTCTTCGATTTGTATTTCTCTTCACGGTTCAGCACGGTGAACAGGATTTCGCGCGCCGGCCGTGCGATTGCGTACTCGCCGGCCCGGCGGATTACCTGGAACACGACCAGCACGGCGAGGGTCGGAAACAGGCCGATGACGAAGAAGCCGACGGCGCCGGCGAGCGGCAGGATGATCAGCGCGATTCCCACGCCGAAGCGGCTGATCAGGCGCCCCACGACGAACAACTGGCAGAACAAGGTCAGTGCATTCACGGCGAAATCAATTTTCGCGAAAAAGGCCGTGCGCTCTCCCGGAGAAGGGATGTCGACGGCGACGATGTTCGCTTGAAGGAAATACAGGAAGGTGCCGAGCAATGTGCCCAGCATCACGTAAATGCAGATGCCGATCAGGTAGGGCGACTGGAGTGCCAGCGTGACGCCCGAAAAGATATTTCCCCCGAGCGGTTCCTCGACGTTCTCGGGGGGTGAGCGGCGCTCGGCCGGATTGCGTTTCGACCATTCGGCGAGGCGATAGATGCAGATCACCGAAGCGCACAGCAGGACGGCGGACACCGGCAGCAGGTTGGCGGGGCCGATCGACGGCGCCAGCGTTGCGGTGACGAGCGGTCCGGCCAGCGCGCCGACGCTGCCGCCCGCCGCGACGAAACCGTACAGGCGGCGCGCCTGCTCGTTGCGGAACAGGTCCGCCATGAAGCTCCAGAACACGGAAACGACGAACAGGTTGAAAACGCTGACCCAGATGAAGAAAGCCTGGGCGACGCGGGCCGGCGCGGCGCCAGACTCCATCAGGGCGTAGAAAACCACCAGGTTCGCGGCGAAAAACAGGTAGACGATCGGAAGCAGCTTGCGGCGGGGAAAGCGCGACGATGCCCAGCCGAACAGCGGCACGGCGGCGAGCATGGCGACGAAGGTTCCCGTGAACAGCCAGGACAATTTGTCCACGCCGCCTTGTATGCCCATTTCGTCGCGCACCGGCCGCAGCACGTAGTAACTGCACAGCAGGCAGAAAAAATACGCGAACGACCACAACAGCGCGGTGATTTCTTCGCGGCGGACGTGGACCAGGCGATGCAGGAACGGATGGGGGGCGGAGGCGCTCATTAGCTAGCGCATTGTAGCCATCCGGCGAGCGCCCGCGGCTGTCAAAAGCGGGGTCCGTTGCCCCGGGATAATCTCTTCACCCTCGACAAATTTTGACGTAACATGCGCGCGTGTTGAAGGTTTTAGCGCTTGTAATCATCGTATTGCCGCGTCAGCCAGAGTGAAAGAGTGTTCGGTATCGGTCCTGCCATACGCGGTCCACCTGCAACTCCAACATCGGGTGCACCCCGTATTCCAATACCAGCAGAAGGAAGCAACGTGGCAGATGGCACCGTCAAGTGGTTCAACGACTCGAAAGGCTACAGCTTCATCACTCCCTCGACGGAGGCGATGATCTGTTCGCGCATTTTTCGGCAATGACCATGCAAGGTTTCAAGACGCTCAAGGAAGGCCGGAAAGTCAGCTTCGAGGACCACCGGTCCGAAGGGCAAGCAGGCTTCGAACATCCAGGGCGCGTAGTCACCGCGTGCCGGGACAGGAAACCCGCTCCGGCGGGTTTTTTGTTGCCTGTCTTGGACTCGTCCATATAGAGTTCGGCTGAATGTTTTTTGGGCCCAAACAATGCCGGTTTCCCTGCAGGATGTCCGCAACGCCGCGTCCGCCATTTCCGGCGCCGTCCTCGATACCGCCTGCCTGTTGTCGCACACGCTGTCCGGCGTTGCCGGCGCGCAGGTCTACCTCAAGTTCGAGAATCACCAGTTCACGGCGTCGTTCAAGGAGCGCGGCGCACTCAACAAGCTGCTGTCGCTCGATGCGGGACAGCGCAAGGCCGGCGTTATTACGGTCTCGGCCGGCAACCATGCGCAGGGCGTCGCCTATCATGCGAAGCGTCTGGGAATTCCCGCAGTCATCGTGATGCCGCGCTTCACGCCGAACGTGAAGGTCGAACAAACCCGCGCCTTCGGCGCGGAAGTCATCCTGCACGGTGAGAATTTCGACGAAGCGAAAACCCGAGCGCTGCAGTTGATGGCGCAGCGGGGGCTCACACTGGTGCATCCCTACGACGACGAAAAGATCATGGCCGGGCAGGGCACGATCGCGCTCGAAATGCTCGAAGCGCAGCCTGACCTGGACGTCCTGATCGTGCCGGTCGGCGGAGGCGGCATGATCGCGGGCATGGCAAGCGCGGCCAAGGCCGTGAAACCCGGCATTGAACTGATCGGCGTGGAGACCCAGCGGTTTCCCTCGATGTACGCGGCATTGAAGGGATCGAAACCGGAATTCGGCAGCAACACCATCGCCGACGGCATCGCGGTCAAGGAACCGGGAAAACTTACGCTAGAGATCATCCGCAAGCAGGTCGACGATATAGTACTGGTCGACGAGGGCGATATCGAAGAGGCAATGCTGTTGCTGCTGGAAATCGAAAAGACGGTGGTCGAAGGCGCGGGCGCGGCGGGGCTCGCCGGGCTGCTGCGCAACCGCGAACAATTTGCCGGAAAGAAAGTGGGCGTGGTGCTCTCCGGCGGAAACATCGATCCGCTCACGCTGGCCGACATCATCGAGCGCGGCATGGTGCGCGCCGGCCGGTTGACGCGCCTGCAGGTTCAGTTGCGCGATCTGCCCGGCTCGCTGGCGAAAGTCACCGCGGCACTGGCCGAAGCCAATGCCAACATCGAAGAAGTCCACCATGAACGCGCCTTTTCGCATCTGCCCGTGCAGTCCGCCGCGGTGGATTTCGTGCTGGAGACACGGGGGCACGAACATGTGCGGCAGGTCATCGCAGTATTGGAAGCTGCGGGGTTCAAGGCGCGGCTGCATAACACCGACTGACCACCTCACCCTAGCCCTCTCCCCCAGCGGAGAGGGTATGTGAAAGTCATTAGCGCCTCAGGCCCGCGCAGCGCACCTTCTCCGCTATGGGGAGAAGGCGGGGGATGAGGTGGTCAGCGCTCGATCCAGAAACTCCAGCCGGTCCTGCCCCCAGAACAATTCTTCCTTGTAGACATACGTCGGCGCCCCGAACACCTGGCGCGCAATGGCTTCGTCGGTAAAGGCGTCGAAACGTGCCGCCGTTTCAGGCGCGTTCGCTTGCTTTAGCAACGTGTTGCTGTCCAGCCCCGCAGCGCGAATCACCGCGGCGACCTCGGCTTCGTCGGCCATGTTCTTTTCTTCGGCCCAGCATCCACGGAGAAAGGCACCCGCCAGTTTCATTGCCTTGTCCGCATCGTTGGCTGCGATGGTGACCAGGGCCGCAAGCCTGGCGTCGTAAGGAAAAAACTTCGGTTGGACATTCATCGGCACGCCGAGGTGCTTTCGCCAGCGCTCGAGTTCGATCAGGCGATAGGCTTGCCGCTCTGGCGGGCGTTTGGCGACCGGCAATCCGCCGGACACTGGAAAGATGCGGCCGTAGTCCACCGGTTTCACTGCGATCGTGGCGCCTTGTTTGCGGGCGATTTCCCGGAAGCGTTCGTGGCCCAGATAAGTCCAGGGCGACACCGGGGAAAAGTAATAATCGATGGTCTTTGCCACGCGCAACTCCTCTTGCTATCGTTGTATGTGTTGGAGCCGAAGTGGCGGGGAGTTTACCATCGACGCTCGCAGACGCATTTCGGCTGCAGTGCAGCATGCCGATGCGGCCGATTCGATTGCTTCGATATCCGGACGGGAGGAAAACAATAATGAAATGGTTGCGAGTGTTCGCGGGAGTGGCGGTGTCGGTCTGCGCCTGTTCCATCCACGCGCAGGAAATCATATTGAAGGTGCATCATCCACTGCCGTCGACGTCGACCGCGCACCAGAAGGTACTGGAACCCTGGTGCGCGAAAATCACCGCCGAATCGAAGGGCCGCATCAAATGCCAGATCTATCCGTCGATGCAACTCGGCGGCTCCGTTCCGCAACTTTACGACCAGGTCAAGGACGGGGTAGTCGATGTGATCTGGACGGTCGCGGGCTACTCCGCGGGCCGCTTTCCGCTGGTGGAGGTCTTCGAACTGCCGTTCTTCATGCATAACGCCGAAGCCTCCAGCAAGGCGCTTTGGGATTACGTGCAGCTGCACGACGCGGACGAATTCAAGGACGTGCATCCCATCGCGTTTCATTTGCACGGCGGCGGCGTATTCCACATGATCAGGAAGCCGATCGTGCATCGCTCCGATTTGAATGGCATGAAGGTGCGCGCTCCGACGCGGCAGACGACGAAGATGCTGGCAGCCCTTGGTGCCACGCCGGTTGGCATGCCGGTGCCGCAGGTGCCCGAAGCCCTGCAGAAAGGCGTCATCGACGGCACGATCCTGCCTTACGAGGTGATGCCGGCGCTGAAAGTCGACGAACTGACCAAGTATCACAGCGGACCGGATGACTCGCAGCCGCTGATCTACAACTCGGTGTTCATCATCGCGATGAACAAGGCCAGATACGACGCGCTGCCACCCGACTTGAAGAAAGTCATCGACGCCAACAGCGGCATCGGCCTGTCGGGACAGATCGGCCGGCTGTTCGCCGAAGTCGAAGTCGCCAACAAGAAGAAAATCGGCGGCGTGACGAACGTAATCGCGAACGAGGAAATCGAGGAATGGAAGAAGGTAGTTCAGCCGGTGACGGACGGCTGGGTTGCGGATGCGAACGCGAAGGGCGTGGACGGCAAGGCGCTGCTCAAGGCTGCTCACGATCTGATTGCGAAATACAGCAAATAAATCTTAAATCTCACCACGCACCGCAAGCGGCACAAGTGTTCCCTTGAGGCACGAAGGACACGAAGGGTCACGAAGAAAACCAAGGGGAGTGGCGGAGAGAGTTGACATTCCCGTTGTGCGATGTCCAATTGCACAGACCCGTCAAATGCGACCTCATCTTCTGTGACTTTCCTTTCGCCTTTCTTCGTGTTCCTTCGTGTCCTTCGTGCCTCAAGGGAACACTTGTGCCGCTTGCGGCGCGTGGTGAGATTTAAGTTTTAGATCAGGCGTCGCCCCAGACCTCGCGGGAGGTTTCTACGACCAACCGTAATTTCGCTGCCTGGCTTTCGAGCGCGATGTCGTTGCCGTGCACCGTGCTGGAGAAGCCACATTGCGGCGACAGGCAGAGCTGCCCGATGTCGACATGTTTCGATGCTTCATCGATGCGCCGCTTGAGCTGGTCCTTCGATTCCAGTTCGCCGACCTTGGTGCTCACCAGTCCGAGCACGACCGTCTTTCCTTTCGGCACGAAACGCAGCGGCGCGAAACTGCCCGAACGCATGTCGTCGTATTCCAGGAAATAACCGTCGACCGCCAGCTCGTTGAACAACACCTCGGCCACCGGCTCGTAGCCGCCCTCGGCGGCCCATGCGCTGCGGAAGTTGCCGCGGCACAGATGCACGCACACGGTCATGTCCGCGGGCCGTTCGGCAATGGCGGCGTTGATCAGCCGGGCGTAGCGGCGTGACAGTTCGTCCGGGTCGTCGCCGCGCTGGCGCGCGCCTTCGCGCATCTTCGGATCGCACAGGTAAGCGAGATTGGTATCGTCCATCTGCACATAGCGGCAGCCGGCATCGGCAAGCGTCTTGAGCTCGGCGCGATAACAGCCTGCCACGTCGTCGTAGAAAGCCGGTTCCAGTTCCGGATAGGCTTCTTTGCTGATGGCGCCGCGGCCGCCGCGGAAATGCAGCATGGTCGGCGAGGGAATGGTCACCTTCGGTATCTGCTTCGTCACCGACTTGAGGAATTCGAAATCTGCGAGTTGGATCGGGCGCACATGGCGCAACGGGCCGGTGACGTGCATGACCGGCGGTGAGAAATCGACGTTGCCGCCGGCGCTGCGGAAACTCACGGCGATGCCGCCCTTCGTCTCGACGCCCTGAAGTTGCTCCAGGAAATCGATGTGGAAGTAAGTGCGGCGGAACTCGCCATCGGTGATGCCCTTCAGGCCGAGGTCTTCCTGGAAACGCACGATGTCGCGGATGGCCGCGTCCTCGACTTTGCGCAAGCCGGCTCGCGACAGGCTCCCGTTCTTGTTCTGCTCCCGCGCATCGAGCAGTGCCTTCGGACGCAGGAAGCTGCCGACGTGGTCGGCGCGGAACGGCGGTTTTGTCTGTCCGGCCATGATTACTTGACGCGCTCGAAGCGCTGCACGCGCTTTCCCGTGTCGACGTCGCCGGTGAAGATGTTGCCGCGCGAATCGATCGCCATCGTGTGCACCCAGTGGAATTCGCCCGCGTAGCGACCCTGCCTGCCGAATGAGCCGACTTCCTTGCCATTCTCGCGCAGCAGGATGTGGATCTGGTTGTTGCTGCCGTCGCAGACAAACAAGTACTTCTGTTCCGGAT
>DASWEZ010000123.1:0-4498 GCA_036394495.1 Burkholderiales bacterium | reverse complement strand
CTCGAACTCGGAAATGTCCGCACCCGCGGCGAACGCCTGCGTGCCTTCGCCGCGGATCACGATCACGCGAACCGCCGCGTCATTGTTGAATTCGTCGATGGCCGGCGGAATTCCAAGCCACATCTGCGCGCCGATCGCATTGCGCCGCTCCGGGTTGTCCAGCACCAGCCGGCCTACCGGCCCGTCGCGCTCCACTCGCAGTTTGCCTTTGCTCATGTGTTTCCCTCCAAACAGCTGTGTTTCTCAAGCAGTTTACATCTCACCACGCGCCGCAAGCGGCACAAGTGTTCCCTTGAGGCACGAAGGACACGAAGTTGCACGAAGGAGGGCAAGATCAAAATCCTTTCATATTGGCGATCTAGATAAGCTATCTGTGTGTATTCGTGGTGAGATTTTCGATAGTTGCGAACTGCTGCAAAGACGACAAGAAAACCCAATGCAGCATGACGGACGCCACCAATAAAGTGCAAGTCAGGTTTTCTTCGTGACCCTTCGTGTCCTTCGTGCCTCAAGGGAACACTTGTGCCGCTTGCGGCGCGTGGTGAGAAGTAGGCTTTATCGGTATTAGATGACATTTGCGCCGCGCAGGGCGGCGATGTCGGCATCGCTATAGCCGAGGCTGCGCAGGATCTCGTCGTTGTGCTCGCCGGCCGCGCCGACGGTGCGCTTCATGCGCGCGGGCGTTCGGGAAAGTTTGATGGCCGGTCCCACCAACGTCATCTCGCCGCCGCCGGGATTCGGCACCGGCACCGCCATGCCGAGATGGCGCACCTGCTCGTCGCCGAATACCTGGTCGAGCTTGTAGATCGGTCCGCAGGGCACGCCGGCCTTCGCCAGCAGGTCGATCAGCACTGCGGAAGTGAAACGCCGCGTATGCACGGCGATGACCTCGTTCAACGCGACGCGATTCTGCGAACGCAGTTTCGCGCTGGCAAAATCCGCACGCTTCGCCAGGGCCGGATCGCCGAACGCGTCGGCCATGCGCGCGAATATCGGATTGCCGGCCGCCGCGATGTTGACGAAGCCGTCGGACGTCGGATAGACGCTGGTCGGCATCGATGTCGGATGGTCGTTGCCCGCCTGTCCCGGCACATCGCCTTCGACCAGCCAGCGCGCAGCCTGGAAATCCATCATCGCGATCATCGACGAGAGCAGCGAACTCTGCACCCACTGGCCTTTGCCGGAACGGCTGCGCTCCTGCAGCGCGATCATGATACCGAGTGCGGCGAACAATCCGGCGCTCAGGTCCGCGACAGGAATGCCGGCGCGCACCGGGCCGTGTCCCGGCAGACCGGTGACCCACATGAGGCCGCCCATGCCCTGCGCGACCTGGTCGAAGCCGGCGCGGTCGCGGTACGG
The DNA here is from genome assembly GCA_036394495.1 of Burkholderiales bacterium. Lineage (GTDB taxonomy): Bacteria > Pseudomonadota > Gammaproteobacteria > Burkholderiales > JACQAP01 > JACQAP01. The sequence continues at coordinate 3,139 of DASWEZ010000123.1, read as the reverse complement.
CCCGTCCTGGCCGAATCCGGAAATGCTGGCGTAAATGAGCTTCGGATTTTCCTTCTCCAGCGTCGCGTAGTCGATGCCGAGTTTGTGCTTCACGTCCGGCCGGTAATTTTCCACCAGCACGTCGGCGGTTTTCGCCAGGCGCTTGAGCACCTCCACCCCGCGCGGATCCTTCAGGTTCAGGGTCAGCGAGCGCTTGTTGCGATGCAGGTTGTGGAAGTCCGAACCCTGGCGCGGGCCGAGAATGTCCTCACCCGACTCCGCCGGTATTTCGATCTTGATCACGTCCGCACCCCAGTCCGCGAACTGCTTGACGCAGGTCGGTCCGGCGCGCACCCGCGTCAGGTCGATCACGCGCAGATGGGAGAGGGCTTCCATAAAATCAGTGATTGGCGATTGGTAATTGGTGACTAGTATTTAATGCTTTTGGGTTTGGGCTTTTGCCAATTACCAATCGCTAATCACCAATCACCGCCCTTACGGGCCAGCGGCCTGCTTCGACCTGATGGAAGAAATCCTCCAGCAGGTGATTGAACAACGCCGGGTCTTCAAGGTTGGTCATGTGTCCGCTCCTGGGCAGCACGACCAGGCCCGCTGTCGGGATCGCGCGCTTCATCATCAGCGAAGGTTCCAGCACGGCATCGTCCTCGTCGCCGGCAACGATCAGCGCCGGTGCGGCGATGCGCGCCATCTCCGCGGTCAGGTTGTAGAGCGAAGGACGCCGCGCCTGGTAACCCAGCATGGTGTTGGCGGAGCCCTGCGCGGAATGTTCGGAGAACTGGTGGATGAATTCGGCAAAGCCGCGCGGATCCTTATCCCGCAACGGCAGGCGGCCCGGGCCATGGCCATAGGTCGCCGCGATATGCGCCATGCCTTTTTCGAGCATGGTTTTCGCCAGATCCCGTGCCTGCGCCTGAAATTTCTCGTACTGGTCGGGGTGCGCACCGTAGCCGCAACCGGCGATGACCAGCGACAGCGCGCGCGGGGAATAAGCCATGCCGAAATGGAGCGTGGCGAACCCGCCCATCGAATTGCCCACGATATGCGCCCGCTCGATGCCGAGCGCGTCGAGCACCGCGAGGATGTCGTCCCGCGCGCGTTGCTGGGAATAGCGCTCGACATCCGCCGGCACGTCCGAGGGCGGATAGCCGCGTGCGTTGTAAGCGATGCAACGGTAACGGCGCGAGAAATGGCGTAACTGCGCTTCCCAAGTACGCCGGTCCCCGGCGAACTCGTGCACGAACACGATCGGCGTGCCGGCACCGCTCTCCTCGTAATGCAGCTTTACGCCGTCGTCAGTGGTCAGGAAGGGCATTTTTATTGGTCGGCTTTCTGAAGGGAAGGCCAAGTCTAGCGCACTGTCCCGTTTGCCTGTCGCGGCCGCCTCCTTCAAGGCGATTCGTCGATGGCCACGCCGCTGTTGTCGCGGCCCTTTGCCGCATTGCCGGCTACGTGCCGGATGCGGACCTCGCCATTGGCAAGTCCGGTCGAATAGCGGTCGTCGTTACCGGTATCGATGACGGCGTAGAGCCAGTCCATGCGGTAACGGTTCGGTCCCGGTCCGCCGACGACAACATATCCGCCGTCGACTTCCGCGTAATCGAGAATCTCGCCTTCGACCATCGCGGACAATTCCGCGGGAATTTTGCGCCGCGCATTCGTGGTTGCGCCCGGCACGTGCGATGCGTTGACGATCAGAAGATCGAAAGCATCGAGCAGTGCCGTGAAATCGACTCGCATGCTGGCCTGCATCACGCGAATTCCTTTCAACGCGTCCGGCTGCAGAATCAAGGTCCGCCTGGTCGCCGTTTCTTCGAGCAGATAGCACAAATCACGAAACAATCGATCGCGTGGCCCGGCAGCAACAAGGGCCTCGCGCACGCGCCGGTTCGCGACGGCTATCGATTGTGCGAAATCGGCGAGGGATGGCGTCGCGCTGGCTTCCGGTGCAATGCGACGGATTGCACTGCAATCGAGAACCAGAATTTCACAAAGCAGAGGCGCCACGCGATCGCGCGCCTCAGCTCCCGGCTTCATGTCCCGGACCAGGCAGTGTTCCCATTCGACCAGCGTGCCGGGATCGGCAAGCGCCTGGCGGTTCATGCGCAGATTGTTGAACCCCCTGTCTTCGCGGGCAAGGTCGTCGAACATCCTTTGAATACGCTCACGCTCCGGCGCGAGTCCGGGCGCCGCGGAGGCGACTTTCGCTTCGACCCCGTCCGGCCAGATTGGGGCCGTCCTGTGCGGTGGCTCGATGTAGGAAATACGCGCGGGATAAGCGGATGGAGCGGCCCACTGCGCCCGATCGCCAACAACGAGATTCAGCTCCAGTACCTGCCCTTCGCGAATAACCCTTAACGGCAACCGCGTGCCGGGTGACGAAGTCCTGACTATTTCGAGAAGGCGCCACTCCGACCTTCTCGCCGGCAGCGACATCGATATTGTCGCCTGGCAGCAGCCCCGCCAGCGCTGCCGGTCCGGCGATTACGTCGACTACTACGGCGCCGCCATCTGCGTCCGTGCCCAGCGCGAAGCCCGCGTAGGGCGAACCAGTGGACGCCGCGGCACCGGCTGCCTCGGGAACGACTGCATTGCGATGGGCAACGCCGGCAACAAGGCAACGCATATTGCAAGCAATCCCGGCATAAACAGGCGTATTGCCTGCGGTCTGTGCAATCCACCCATGTCCAAACATTCCCCCGTCTCGTCGCGCCCGCACCGCGCAGCGGCGTTACGCAAACATTAGCAGATGTTGTTCCGGCCGGCGGCTGTGGCAACATGCACTCTCTGACTGGAATGTAGACGTGATGACGAAGGTCGATCGATCGGTTCTGGAGCAAGACGGCGTCCGCCAGGCGGTGCGGGACGCGGGCCACGGCCACCTGCTCCTGTCCGACGAGGACGTCGCCGCCTCGCTCGCCGCCACGCTGGCAACGCACCCAAAGGGCAATCCGGTCTGGGTCTTCGGCTACGGATCACTGATCTGGAACCCGTTGATGGAATTTGCGGAGCGGCGACGCGCACGCGTACGCGGCTACCACCGCGGCTTCTACATCTGGTCGAAAATCAATCGCGGCACGCCGGAAGTACCCGGGCTGGTGCTGGCTCTCGACAGCGGCGGTTCCTGCCAGGGCGTGGCCTA
>DASWEZ010000122.1:0-5929 GCA_036394495.1 Burkholderiales bacterium | reverse complement strand
AGCGGGCGCATCAACCTCGGCCTGGAAGGCATTCTGGTGATGGGTGCAATGAGCGGTTACGCGGTGTCGTATCTTTCCGGCAGCCCCTGGCTGGGTGTGCTGGCGGCGGGCGTCGCCGGACTGCTGCTCGGGCTTCTGCATGGCTTGATCTGCAGCCTGCCGCGCGTCAACGACATCGCGGTGGGCATCGGCCTGATGTTGTTCGGCACCGGCCTCGCCTTCTTCCTCGGCAAGCCTTATGTACAACCGAAGGCGCCGACGCTGCCGTCGATTCCGTTCGGCAACTGGAGCGACTCGCCGCAGATCCAGGCAGCGCTGCAGGTCAATCCGCTGCTGATCATCGGCATCCTGCTCGCGATCCTGCTGGCCTGGGCGTTCCGCAATACGCGCTGGGGACTGATCGTGCGCATGGTCGGCGACAGTTCCGATGCGGCGCGCGCGATGGGCTTTCGGGTACCGGCGGTGCGTACGCTGGCCACGGCAGTGGGCGGATTTCTCGCCGGCATCGGCGGATCCTTCCTGTCCCTTTACTATCCCGGCAGCTGGAGCGAAGGCCTGTCCAGCGGCCAGGGGTTAATGGCGGTGGCGCTGGTGATCTTCGCGCGCTGGAATCCGCTTTACTGTTTTTATGCGGCGTTGCTGTTCGGTGGCGCCGGCGCGCTCGGCCCCGCGCTGCAATCGGTCGGCATCACTAGCGGCTATTACCTGTTCAATGCCGCGCCTTACGTGCTCACACTCGGCATCATGATCGCGACCTGTTCGACGCGGCGCACGCTGGCCGGCGCGCCGGGCGAACTGAGCATCAATCGCTGACATTCTTTTCAATACCCCCTGAGGGGGCGCACCAACCAACGGAGGTGAACCATGAGCGGACTGGGCGGACTGAACAAATCTCCTCACGGCGTCGTGCTGGGCATGGTGCAGTTGCAGCTGCCGGTGGTGAAGACCCCTTACGACCTCGATGCGCAGACCCGCAGGATCTGCGACATGGTGGCCAAGGCCAGGCGCAATCTTTCCACCATGGACCTGGTGGTGTTCCCTGAGTATTCGCTGCACGGCCTGTCGATGGACACCAATCCGGACATCATGTGCCGTCTCGACGGACCGCAAGTCGCCGCGTTCAAGCAGGCCTGCATCGAAAACAAGATCTGGGGCTGCTTCTCGATCATGGAGTTCAACCCGAACGGCAATCCCTTCAACTGCGGGCTGATCATCGACGACCAGGGCGAGATCAAGCTCTACTACCGCAAGCTGCATCCCTGGGTGCCGGTGGAACCGTGGGAGCCGGGCGACCTCGGCATCCCGGTCTGCGAGGGACCGAACGGTTCGAAGCTGGCGCTGATCATCTGCCACGACGGCATGTTCCCGGAGATGGCGCGCGAGTCCGCGTACAAGGGAGCCGACATCATGATCCGCACCGCTGGCTACACCGCTCCCATCCGCCATTCGTGGAAAGTCACGAACCAGGCCAACGCCTTCTGCAATCTGATCTACACCGCGAGTGTATGCATGTGCGGCAGCGACGGCAGCTTCGATTCGATGGGCGAGGGCATGTTCGTCAACTTCGACGGCACCGTGCTGGTGGAAGGAAGCAGCCGGCCCGACGAAATCATCACCTGCGAATTGCGTCCGGACCTGGTGCGCGAAGCGCGGGCGCAGTGGGGAGTGGAAAACAACATCTACCAGTTCGGACATCGCGGCTACGTCGCGGTAAAGAGCGGGGCGCAGGATTGTCCTTACACTTACATGCAGGACCTGGTGGCGGGCCGCTACAAACTGCCCTGGGAAAGCGATGTAAAAGTGACCGACGGTACGTCCTGCGGCTTTCCCGCACCGGACCGCGACTATCAGCCGCAAACCGCAACCGCCGAATTGGCAAGGAGGCGCAAGCATGCGTGACGAAACCGTCAATCTCGGCCGCCATGTTGCCGCCGACCCGTACCGCTGGCCCTACGACGGCAACCTCACGCCGGCCAACACCGCGCTGATCATCATCGACATGCAGGTCGACTTCTGCGGCGAGGGCGGCTATGTCGACAAGATGGGCTACGACATTTCGCTCACGCGCAGACCCATCGAGCCATTGAAGAAACTACTGGCCGCGATGCGCCGGGGCGGCTACGCGGTCATTCATACGCGCGAAGGCCACAAGCCCGATCTGTCGGACCTTCCCGCCAACAAGCGTTGGCGTTCGCGGCAGATCGGCACCAACGGCATCGGCATCGGCGACATGGGACCGTGCGGCCGTATTCTCACGATCGGCGAGCCGGGCTGGGAGATCATTCCGGAGCTGGCGCCGCTGCCCGGCGAGCCGGTCATCGACAAACCCGGCAAAGGCTCGTTCTACGCCACCAACTTCGACCTGATCCTGCATACACGCGGCATCCGCAACCTGATTCTTGCCGGCATCACCACCGACGTGTGCGTGCACACCACCATGCGCGATGCCAACGACCGCGGCTACGAATGCCTGATCCTGTCGGATTGCACCGCGGCCACCGATCAGGGCAACCATCTCGCGGCCCTGAAAATGGTGACGATGCAGGGCGGCGTGTTCGGCGCAGTGGGTAGCTCCACTGCAGTCATCGAAGCAATCAAGGCGAGCGCCTGATGTCCGAAGATCAAATGATGCGGATGAAGCCCGAGCACGAAATCGTGCTCGACCATGCGCTCGAGGTGCAGGTCACCGGCATGACCAAGCGCTTCGGCCCGTTCACCGCGCTCGACGATGTTTCCATGCGCGTGGCCGCGGGTTCGTTTCACGCGCTGCTGGGCGAAAACGGCGCGGGCAAGAGCACGCTGGTGAAATGCCTGGTCGGTTTCTATGAACCGACGGCCGGGCAGATTTCGGTGGATGGACGCGAACGCACGATCTATTCGCCGCACGATTCGCATGCGCTGGGCATCGGCATGGTCTACCAGCACTTCACTCTGGTGCCGAGCATGACCGCCGCGGAGAACCTGGTGATGTCGCGCACGAATGTGCCGGCCATCATCAATTGGCGCCAGGAGCGGGCTCGCCTCGCGGCCTTCATGGATACGGTGCCGTTCAAGGTGCCGCTGGAAAAACCGGTGTCGCAGCTCGCGGCCGGCGAGAAGCAGAAGCTGGAAATCCTCAAGCAGATCTACCTCGACCGCCGCTTCATGATCCTGGACGAGCCGACTTCGGTGTTGACGCCGTCCGAAGCGGACGAAGTGCTGGGCATGCTGCGCGACATGACGCGCGCGGACAAGGTGACCATCCTGATGATCACCCATAAATTCCGCGAGGTCATGGCGTTTGCCGATGCGGCCTCCGTGCTCAGGCGCGGCAAGCTGACCGGGGAGGGGCGCATCGCCGATCTGACCCCGGGCAAGCTGGCGGAAATGATGGTCGGCTCGCGCGACATTCCGCAAGCGCACGGCACCAAGGCCGGCACGAGCGTCGAAGAGCCGCGGCTGTCGGTGCGCAAGCTCTATGTGGACGACGACACCGGCTTGCCGGCGGTGGAGGATTTCTCCATCGACGTGCGCCCCGGCGAGATCGTCGGCATCGCCGGCGTGTCGGGCAACGGGCAGCGCGAACTGGTCGAAGCGCTCATCGGCCAGCGCCAGGCGGTCACGGGTTCGGTTCGCGTCAACGGCAAACCTTACGCTGCCTCGCGCGGACAGATCCGCCTGCACCGCGCCTTCAGCCTGCCGGAGGAACCGCTCCGCAATGCCTGCGTGCCCAGCATGAGCGTTGCCGAGAACATGGCGTTGCGCAACTTCGACCAGGCGCCGCTCGCTTCGGGCATCTGGCTGCGCAGTGGCGCCATGCTGGAGCAGGCGCAACGCTGGATCGGGGAGTTCAAGGTGAAAACCCAGGGTGCGGATGCGCTCATCGGGACCTTGTCGGGAGGCAATGTGCAGCGCGCCGTGCTGGCCCGGGAGCTCTCCGAAAGCGTCTCCGTGCTGATCGTCGCCAATCCGGTGTTCGGCCTGGATTTCGCGGCCGTCGCGGAAATCCATGATCGCATCCTGGCCGCGCGCAATGCTGGCGCGGCGGTGCTGCTGGTCAGCGAAGACCTCGACGAGTTGCTGGAATTATCCGACCGGCTGCTGGTGATCTTCGACGGGCGCATCGTCCATGAAACGCCGACGGCCCAGGCCGATATCGGCGTGATCGGCCCGTGCATGGCGGGCCACGCCGGTGGCGGCGCTGCCCCCACCGGATCATCCAGGACCGCGGAGGGGCATTGACATGGCCAAGGTACACGCGAAACCGTTCGACTACGAATTCTCCGTCCCGTCGACCGCTCTCGTCGTCATCGACATGCAGCGCGATTTCATCGAGCCGGGCGGTTTCGGCGAAACGCTGGGCAACAACGTCAAGCTGCTGGCTGCGATCGTGCCGACCGTACGGCGATTGCTCGACACCTGCCGCGCGGCGGGAATGACCATCATCCATACGCGCGAAGCGCATCGTCCCGATTTGTCCGATCTGCCGCCGGCGAAGCTCAAACGCGGCAATCCCAAGCACCGCATCGGCGACCAGAGCGCGATGGGCCGCATATTGATTGCCGGCGAACCGGGCAACGACATCGTCGCCGGCTGCGCGCCGCTCCCCGGTGAGATCGTCATCGACAAGCCGGGCAAGGGCGCGTTCTACGCCACGGCGCTCGGGGACATCCTGCGCCTGCGCGGCACCACGCACCTTTTGTTCGCCGGCGTGACCACCGAGGTCTGCGTGCAGACCACCATGCGCGAGGCGAACGACCGCGGCTACGATTCGCTGCTGATCGAAGACGCGACCGAGAGCTACTTCCCCGAATTCAAGCGCGCCGCCATGGACATGATCCGCGCGCAAGGTGCCATCGTCGGCTGGACGGCAACCTGCGACCAACTCGCCGCTGCGCTTCACAAATGAAAGCCGGTATCATGGCGCGATGAACGCCATCGATATCGAGAAACAGGTCGCCGCCGCGGCGCAGGCGCAAGGCCTGACGCTCGATCCGGAGCAACTGCAGCGCGTTGCCGCGATCTATGCGCGCAACGCCGACATCGCCAGACTGGTCATGGACTTCGATCTTCCTGAATCGATTGAAACCACGGCGATTTTCAAGCCGTGACATCAATTAAACCTTTTGCCACAGAGGTCACAGAGGACACAGAGAAAGGCGGAAACACGTGTTTGTTTGAATTTATTCGCTGATATGTCGAAGTGTCCCGAAGAGCGTTGCGATATCAAGTTGGCACTTTCGGATTTGAATAACGCATCCACTCCTCGTCTGCCCAATCCCCTGTCGTACTCATCCATGGAACTCTTGTTTTGCTCTGTGCCCTCTGTGGCCAGCGTTCTTGAATGAATGCTCTGGAAACCGCGGCACGAATTCGTGCCGGGGAAACTACAGCCGAAAAAGTCGTCGAGGCCGCGCTGGCGGCCATCGAACGGCGCAATCCCGTCATCAATTGCTTCATCGAAGTCACGGCGGCACGCGCAAGGGAAGAGGCGAAGGCCGTCGACCGTTTGCGCAGCCAGGGGGGGAACCTGCCGCCGCTGGCCGGCGTGCCTTATGCGGTCAAGAATCTGTTCGACGTCGCCGGCCTGCCCACCATCGCCGGATCGGCGCTGAACACGAGTGCACCACCCGCCACGGCAGACGCCGTGCTGGTCGCGCGCATGCGCGAAGCCGGTGCCATCCTGGTTGGCACGCTGAACATGGATGCCTACGCCTACGGCTTCACCACAGAGAACAGCGCGTTCGGACCGACGCGCAATCCGCACGACACCTCGCGTGTCGCCGGCGGCTCGTCCGGCGGATCGGGTGCCGCGGTGGCCGCGGGATTCGTGCCCTTGTCACTGGGTTCGGACACCAACGGTTCGATCAGGGTGCCGGCTTCATTGTGCGGCGTGTTCGGACTGAAACCGACCTACGGAAGATTGCCGCGCACCGGAGCGTATCCTTTC
>DASWEZ010000121.1:0-4709 GCA_036394495.1 Burkholderiales bacterium | reverse complement strand
CGCGCAGATCAGCGCGGTCGAAGCACGATGTTCCAGTCCGCCGTAGCCGTCTCCGACCGCCGTGACCAGGAACACGTAGCGGTCCATCGGCGCGGGGGTACCGAAGAATTCGATCTGGGTTTCGCACAGCGTCTTCAGATCTTTCGTCAGCCGCCGCATGTCGGTGCGATGCCGGCCGGTGATGGCGACGTCGTGCTGAACGCCCCCGGCCTTGAACGTCGCCAGCTCGAAGGTGCCCAATTCGACCGGGTGGTCGATCAGTTCGTCGTAGTTCGCGGCTTCATAGGTGCCGAACAAGTAGGGCTTGGCGCCTTTGCGCGGCATCGCTGTCGCCACGCCCCAGTTCCGGTACTTCGTCCCCTTGGGCGGCAGGATCTCGACTTCGACCGCTTCTTCTTCCCGGCCTTCCACTTTCAGGAATACGGAAGGACCGTTGAAGAAGCCGTGCGTCGTGTCCAGATGCGCGCCGCGCACCGACAGATCCCAGGCGTACACCTCCATCGTCACCGTGACCGGCCCGTCGAACGGTTCGACCTGCCAGTTATTCTTGTCCAGTTTCACCATGCGCAGCAGCTTGCGGCCGCTCTGCGCGCGGATGCGTACGACGTGCTTGGCGAATTCCCGGATCAGGTAGCTGCCTGGAATCCAGATCGGCAGGGAAAACGTCTGGCCCCATGGGTCGGGATTGTCGACGGTGCAACGGACTTCGAACAGGTGAGCTTCGGGGTTGCCGGGGAAAATAGAATAGCGGATCGGAAGAGTCATTTTTCTGATGGTCAAAGCGAACTGATCATTGGTTTTTGAAGAATGCGGTTCTGTTCGTCAAATATCTGGCAATACCCTGAGGTCGGAAATAGAAACCGTCGGGAGAAATTATTCTTCATATGTATGTTAACGCACCGACTATCCCACGGGAAAATGTGATAGTGCGTGCGCACGTTACCCGGCCACACGCTCAGTGTGCTGCCGTATGCAGGGATCCGCGGACGGATTTTCCCGTTCGCACACCGATGTCCTTCGGGATCCAATGATCAGGAGTAAAAACATGAACAGATTCGGGAACTCTTCGAAGTCCCTGCCGTGGATTTCGGCAATGCTGTTGGCGGTTCTTGCCGCGGGATGTGGTGGCGGTGATGGTAGCACCGATAACAGCGCCGGCGCGGTCTGCGCGGGAGCTGCATGCGTGCCCTTGGGAAGGGCCGGCACTTACGCGATTCTGGCAAAATCGGGAATCTCATCCGTTCCCGCTTCTGCGATCACCGGAAATCTCGGATTGAGTCCGGCGGCCGCGACCTTCATCACCGGATTTTCATTGACGGCTGACTCCACCAACGTATTTTCGACATCTTCCCAAGTGACCGGAAAGGTATTCGCTGCCGACTATGCGTCGCCCACTCCGAGCAACCTGACCACGGCCGTCCTCAACATGCAGGCCGCGTACACGGACGCGGCCGGGCGGGCTCCCGATGCCGGCAAGATCGACCTGTTCGCGGGAGCCATCGGCTCGCAAACACTCACCCCCGGCGTCTACAAGTGGAACACAAGCGTCACGATCCTGACGGATGTCACCATTTCGGGTAGCTCGACGGACGTGTGGATCTTCCAGATAACAGGAGATCTTACCCAGTCCAACGGCATGCGGGTTACCCTGATCGGAGGCGCGCTGCCACAAAATATCTTCTGGCAGGTTTCCGGTGCCGTGAGCGTTGGAACGACCGCGCACTTCGAGGGAGTCGCGCTATGTCAAACGGCAATCACGATGGCAACCAATTCATCGGCGAACGGCAGACTGTTGGCCCAGACCGCAGTCACTCTCGATCACAGCACGGTTGTACGACCCTTGTAAGACAGTCCGAATTCAAGGCGAGGGCAAAAACAGCCGGATAGCAATTCGGCACCTGAAGCACAAAAAAAAGGACCCGAGACCGGGTCCTTTTTTTGTGCCGTCGTTGTCAGCCGCCGCGTCTCGGGGCGATGCCGGCCGGAGATGGCGATGTCGTGCTGCACGCCCCTCGGCCTTCGACTTTCAGGAATAATGTTTGTTTTTCTGCTTTTGGTGGAAGATAGTGCCGCTCAAGATGTTTGGAATCCAAAGGTCGGTGGAGGTGGACGAATGTCAGGCACGTTGAACGGCAAGGTGGTCATCCTCACCGGCGCAGCCGGCGGTTTCGGATGCGTACTTGTGCGGGCGCTGCTTGACGAAGGCGCGAAAGTAGCCGCGCTCGACATCAACGAGATCGGCCTGGCCGGGCTCAGGGAATCGCTGCCGGCCGAGGCTGCCCGCCGTTTATCCACGCGAGTCGCCGATATCTCCGACCCGGATGCGTGCGACGACGCCGTCGCCGGCGCGATCAATCACTTCGGCGGCGTGCACATCCTCATCAACAACGCAGGCATGGGCATGGGCGCGTTCCGCGCCGACTGTCTTGAGAGGCTGGTTGGCATCGACGAGATTACCCCGGAAATGTGGCAGCGCTTCGTCGCTACGAATTTCTCCGGCGCGTGGTATCTGACACGCGCAGTCATAGATCCCATGCGTGACCAGCGCTGGGGCCGCATCATCACCGTCACCACGAGTTTTTTCACAATGCTGCGCGGAGGATTCCATCCCTATGGACCCGCCAAGGCCGGCCTCGAGGCCATGGCGGCGGGCCATGCCGAGGAATTCAGGGGGACTGGCGTAACGGTCAACGTCGTGGTTCCGGGCGGCCCGGCCGACACGCCGATGGTGCCGAAGGAATCGGCGTTCGATCGCAAGGACCTGATTCCCCCCGGAGTGATGGCGCCGCCGATCGTCTGGCTGTGCTCGGAAGCAGCAAAGGGCATCACCGGAAATCGCTATATTGCCTCGCACTGGGATGCAGGCAAGCCGCCCGCGGAAGCGGAGCGCAAGGCGCGTGCGCCGATTGCATGGCGGGAGCTCGCACAGAATCCGGTTTGGCCGGGTGGCAAGCCGGGCAAGTAAAGATGTGGAAGGGACAAAGGAGACGGATTCATTTTCTCCGAAGCAAGGTGCAGCCTGCCTTTCGAAGTGTTGAAGCCGGATAATCTGTCCCCTTTTCCCAGGAGATTGTTGGTAAATGTCCGGTCCGGTGCCAAAGGAGATCGAGACGCCAAAACTTCTCTTCGGACTTGCGCTGCTTCTATGTCTTGTCGCTCAGGCGCAACAGCCCGCGCCGGAACTGCGCTACGACCCGCCGCCGAATTTCTATCACAGCGCAATTCATCCGCCCGAGGATTTTTCCGCGAACGAATTCAATGCAGGTCTTCAGGTCTATCCCTTCCGCCCGTTCAACGGGAATATCGAACAGTTGTTCCAGACGACGCTGTTGCGCGAATGGATCGATCCCCGCTATCGGGAAACCAATGTCGCCGGGCAGCCGGCATTTGGGCGCGTGGCGATCCGCGGAGCGCAAACGGCCCTGACGGCGCAGTTCGTCGAAAGCACCGGCAGGCAGCACATGCGCATGGTGGTCGTCGCCGGGAACATGGCGGCGATTGTCGACGCTTCCGCGAACAGTCCGGCGACCTGGCGGCGCGCGATCCCGCCGCTCAACCAGTTTTCCGCGTCGCTTCGCGTAGAAGCGGGAACTCCACTACCTTCGGTGGCGGAAGGCCCCGGTCCGGCGGGCGCGAAAGTCGCCGGGCTCTACATGGGATCGAAGCCAAAGTACGTGGTCGACCTGAACAAGCCGGTCGGCTATGGAAAGCATGTTGCCGCGTTCCACTACTATTTGTTCTCCGCCAGCGGGCGCGTCTATCGCGCGTACGACATCCTGACCGTGCCGGGCGGCGACCCGACTCGATTCGATTTCGATGCGGCGGAGCGCACCGATCCCGGCAATTCCGGCCGCTATGCCGTGAAAGGCAATCAACTGATCATCCGGATCGGCGGTCAGCCGCCGGAGACGATCTCCGTACCGGTGCCGGTGGGCAATCGCGTTACGATCGACAGCGTCCTCTATATCCGGCAGTAGCCGCAACGATCGGCAATAGCGGCATCGGGCAGGCTGTTCCGGTTGCGGCCGGGCGACTGGGCAACCCGTGCCGAAGTGTTGTGCGATACTGTGCCGCGCTTCAGGGTGTTCCCGCGTAGTCGGGTTCCTCAGTTGCATTCGCCCCCGGGTATCGAAGAGAAAAACAGCAATGTCCAAAGGCATGGCCCGCTGGTCGTACGCGGGCGACGAGAACACACGGGCGATCAGCGCGGCGCACTGGATTCCCGGCCTCGTCGTTCCGCCGCTGCCGGTCCGGCACATCGTTTCCGGCGGGGCGCGAAACCGGATCCACGAAGCGCCGCCCGAACCGTTGCGCAACCACGCATGAGTCTGGATATCCGCTGGCTTGCGGCGGCGGCGATCTACGCGGTTGCGCCGCAATGCATCGCCGCCAAATACATGAGCGTGGACCAGGCGCGGGGGCTGATCTTTCCGTTCGCCGACGAGTACGTCGCAAAGCCGGTGCAACTCACGCCGGAGCAGAAACAGGAGATCGACAAACTCTCAGGCGTGGCGGGACGGACCGAGCAGCAGCAGGTCTGGCAGGCCATGTCCAAGGGCAGGAGGATCGGATGGTTCTTCGTCGATCAGGTGATCGGCAAGCACGAACTGATCACTTACGCGCTGGGAATCAACGCCGACGGCAGCGTACGCCAGGTCCAGGTCATCGAGTACCTCGAAGTCTACGGCTCCCAGGTGCGCTATCCGCAG
>DASWEZ010000120.1:0-2585 GCA_036394495.1 Burkholderiales bacterium | reverse complement strand
CGTCGAATACCAACAGGAGCATCCCGCCGTGTGGGCACTGTCTGCGCTGCCCCTCTACATGGGCAAAGCGCGCATGGGGTCCCAGGCGCATTGGCTGAGCGACGTGGTCGCCGGTGCCGCCGTTGGCGTGGGCGTCGGCGTATACGCCGCCCGGCGCGACTCTCCCCTGCTCCTCGAATTGACCTCGGATGGGGTGTTTGTGGGGTTGAAGCGTCGCTTTTGAGTGAGTAGGCGATTAGGCAATTCAGCGAATGAGTGAATGGTAGGCTCTTGCTCTCCTTATCTGTTACTACACGCTTCTCGGGGTTTGATGCCCACCGCATCTTTTCGCTGTTCCACAATCGCTCAATCGCTCAATCGCCCAATCGCCAATCCCCTAATCGCCGACCCTCCCGGCCGCCAGACTTTGCGCGATAATACGCGCAGACATCGAATGACAACGGCTCACGGACCCGAATGGCAACGACAAGCATCGACAAGAATGCCGTGAAAAGTGAATCTTCCCACTTCGACGCGCTGGTGATCGGCGCCGGATTTTCCGGCTTGTATCAACTGCTCTGCCTGCGCGACCGGCTCGGCCTTTCCGTCAAGGTGCTGGAAGCCGGCGCGGGGGTCGGCGGCACCTGGTACTGGAACCGCTATCCGGGTGCGCGCTGCGATTCGGAGAGCCATTCGTATTGCTACACCTTCTCTGAAGACCTGTGGAAAGAATGGGAGTGGTCGGAAAAATACCCCGGCCCACCCGAAATCATGCGGTATCTCAATCATGTCGCCGACAAGTTCGACCTCAAGCGCGACATCCGCTTCAACACCAAAGTCGAATCCGCGCATTACGACGAAAAAGCCAACGTCTGGCGCGTGACCACCGCTATCGGCGAAACCTGCACGGCGCAGTTCCTGATCACTGCCGTCGGTTGCCTGTCAACGGCGAACGTGCCGGACATTCCCGGCCTCGATGCCTTCCAGGGAAAGTGGTATCACACCGGCCACTGGCCGCACGAGGGCGTCGATTTCAATGGCAAGCGCGTTGGCCAGATTGGGACGGGTTCGACCGGCATCCAGGCTGCTCCCGTAATTGCCGAGACGGCCAGGCACCTCACCATGTTCCAGCGCACCGCGAACTACAGCGTGCCGGCGCGCAATGGCCCGCTTACCCCGGAGTTCAGTCACTGGATCCGGGACAACAAGGATGAAATCCAGAAGACCATGCGTGCGGCGGTCAACGGCCATCCCTTCCTGTTATCCGAAACTCTGGCGCTGTCCGTTACGCCGCAGGAACGCGAAGCCATCTACGAAAAAGCCTGGGAAACCGGCGGCCTGCGCTTCCGCGGCGCCTTCCGCGACCTGGTGACGAGCAACGAAGCGAACGCCACGGCGGTGACTTTCCTCAAACGCAAGATCCGGGAGATCGTGAAGGACCCGGTCACGGCGGAGAAACTCGCCAATATCGACCATCCCTATGCGGCCAAGCGACCGCCGATCGACACCGATTATTTCGAGACCTTCAACCGCGACAATGTCGACCTGGTGGATATCCGCGCCGATCCGATCGAGTGCATCACCCCCGCCGGGATCAGGACGAAAAGCGGTGCCGACTACCCGCTCGACATCATCGTCTTCGCCACCGGCTTCGACGGCATGACGGGGTCGCTGCTGAAGATGGACATCCGCGGCCGCGACGACCTGTCGCTGAAGAAAGCCTGGGCCGCCGGGCCACGCAATTACATCGGCCTGCAGGTCGCCGGGTTTCCGAACATGTTCATGGTGACAGGCCCCGGCAGCCCGTCGGTCCTGTGCAACATGCCCGTCGCCATCGAACAGCATGTGGAATGGATCACCGACTGCATCGCACACCTGCGCAACGCCGGCCTCGCGCGGATCGAGCCTGAAGAAGAAGCGGTGGATTCGTGGGTTGCACAAGTGAACGCCGCTGCGAATGCCACCGTGCTGCCCCAGGCCAAGCACTCCTGGTATCTCGGCGCGAACATTCCCGGCAAGCCGCGAGTTTTCATGCCGTACGCCGGCGGGATGGCGCACTACCGGAAGATCTGCGCCGACGTTGCCGCGAACAATTACCAGGGATTCAAGCTTAGCGCCTGAAGGGAAAAAATCTCATCACGAAGACACGAAGAACACGAAGTGGCACGAAGAAAACCAAGGAATATTTCGATTTCGCGGCGTGCGGGATCACTGCAACAGAATTTGCGGAACCTGCAATTGCATTTCCTACCTCGCTTCCTTGTCTTTTTTGATCCTCTTCGTGTTTCTTCGTGACCTTCGTGTCTTCGCAATGAGATTTAGATACTCTCGTGAGATTGGCTACTACCGGGTAGTTCCGGAATAGAACTGGTAATTGTCGCGGCCTTCCTGCTTGGCGAAATACATAGTGGTGTCGGCACTTTTCATCAGCGACGGCTCGTCTGCGGCGTCCGCAGGATAGATCGAGATGCCGATGCTGCCGGTGACGTGGCACTGCTGCCCCGCAATGATGATCGGCTCGGTCATGGCCAGAAGGATCTTGCGCGCCACCTCGCCGGCTTCTTGCGCATCTCCCTTCTCCTGTGGGCAAGCCAAGCCGTCCCGAC
>DASWEZ010000119.1:0-2193 GCA_036394495.1 Burkholderiales bacterium | reverse complement strand
GGCCATTATGGCGCCTGCCCGCATCGTGCCGCTCGACCGCGCGCGGACGTTCATCATTCTGCTGGTGCTGCTGCATCACTCCGTCATCAACTACACCTGGTTCGGTCATGGCGATCCGATGCGATGGCTCGGCTTCGATCTGGTCGTGCTGTTCAATGACAGTTTCTTCATGGCCTTCATGTTTTTCGTTTCGGGTTTGTTCGTTCGCGACAGCCTGATGCGAAAGGGATCGGCGATTTTCCTGCGCGACCGCGCGTGGCGGCTCGGCGTGCCATTCCTGATATCGATCTTTGTGCTGATGCCAATCGCATATTATCCGACATTCCTGCGCTACCACTTGCCGGGAACGACCGATTTCAACTTCCTGCATTTCTGGTGGCGGACGCTTACCGTCGGGCCATGGCCTTCGGGTCCGGCCTGGTTTTTGTGGGTGCTGCTGGCGCTCGACGGGATAGCCGCCGCAGTCTGGTCAATGGCGCCTCGTGTCATTCCGGCCCTCGGCCAGCTGATCTTTTCGGGGCGTGACCGGCCGATGTTGGCCTTTGGCGTATTTCTGATGGTCTCGATCACCGCCTATCTGCCGATGCACCTGGCATTTGGCGACACTAGCTGGCTAGAGCCGGGCCGGTTTCCACTTCCGATCCAGACCAGCCGTATCCTGCTTTACCCCGCTTACTTCTTCGCCGGCGTCGGGGTCGGAGCGACAAGCCTGAAGCTTGGCCTGCTCGCCGAGAACGGCGAACTCGCACGACGCTGGCCGGTCTGGCTCGCCTTTGCGACTGCGTTCTACCTTGCGATCCTCGTCCTGGTCTACGCCCACCACAACTGGGTGGCGGATTTCGATAAGCCGCCGCCGGTGTGGAAAGCCAGTTACGGCCTTGCCTTTGCGGCCTTCAGCGCCGCGATGGCGTTCACGGTACCGGCGCTTTTCCTGCGCTTCACCGGACGCGGCTCGGGCCTGCTCGATGCGATGCAGCCCTCGGCCTACGGCATCTACCTCTTGCACTACATCTTCATCGTCTGGCTGCAATACGCCGTCTATGACCAGTCGTTTCCGGCAGGCGTCAAGTTTGCGATCGTGTTCGCCGGCACGCTTTCGCTGAGCTGGGGCCTCACCTTGTTGTTGCGGAAAATCCCCGCCGTGGCGCGGATGATCTGAGCCGCCAACAGGGGGCAAGCCGTGATTGAGAGCCTGCCGGCCGCGAAAAATCGGGATATCCGGCTATTTTGGAGGACGAAGCTCCCCGTCAAGCCATGCCGCAATCGACGGCAGCTCCAGCGGGTCGATCCGATCGCATTCCAGGCACCGAAACGCGCCCGGAGCTTTGCCGTCAGGCGGCATCACCAGCACCATCAAGCCGCCACAGCGCTCGCATCGACCAGGTGGATAAGGCTGACCCATACTGCAGTTTGGCGCCTCGCTGATCGCATCGTCCAATCCATTTTGCGTGAACGGTGAGAAATTCCTTTCCCCCAATCGTGAACGGCCCGGCGATATGCGCGGACTCATGCGCCGCAGCAAGGTGAATTGCGGAACTTTTTCTCACTCCGGAACGTTTTGCTCATGATTTACGCAGACGATCTATCCGTTCGAGAGACAAGATGATCAAGCGCATCCGGGCAGCTATTTTTGTAGGTTCGTTGCTTGTGGGGCCAGCGGTCGCCCAATCAACCACGCCATCGAGCGAAAAGCAGGAGACCAATTGCACGACCTCCTCCGCCGCGACATCCGGAAGCGGCAGTGAAAGAACATCGAATTCCATGGCGATCGAGAAGAGCGCGGTCCTGCCCGATGCCGGCGGTTCGAATTCGGCTGCACCGACAGTGCAGAGCGGCAGCAAACCGATGGAAGCTCGCCCGGATTTCCAAACCGAAGTAAACCTGGCAGATCGGGTACACTGGGCCGCTGCATAGCGGTTCAATACGCAACATCATTGCAATGCAACAACGGCAATTCATCGTGGCACGCAACAATTCGATCCCTGAATCGTTCCAGTAACGGAAAGGCGGCTTATAATGCCGGCCTTGAAGCCGGAGCCCGGCCATGTGGATCCTGTTGCTGCTGCCC
Organism: Burkholderiales bacterium; assembly: GCA_036394495.1. GTDB lineage: Bacteria > Pseudomonadota > Gammaproteobacteria > Burkholderiales > JACQAP01 > JACQAP01. The sequence goes on along the minus strand of DASWEZ010000119.1, from coordinate 125 downwards.
TTCATCGGCCTGTTGTGGGTGCCGTTCTACAATTCGCTGGAGCCGGCGCTGTTCGGCTTTCCGTTTTTCTACTGGTACCAACTGGCTTGGGTGCCGATCAGTTCGCTGCTGATCTGGCTGGTCTA
>DASWEZ010000118.1:0-12825 GCA_036394495.1 Burkholderiales bacterium | reverse complement strand
TGTGTATTTCGACGAAGCGCGGGGTGAGTCTGATCTCGGATACGTCGCGCGGACGCGGCAGGTCGATGGCGAACTCGCCGATCAGCCGGCTGGCCGGTCCCGCGGACATGACCACCACGCGGTCGGACAGCGAGATGGCTTCTTCCAGGTCGTGCGTGACGAACATGACCGACTTGCGGTCCTGCACCCACAGGTTCAACAACTCGTTCTCCATCAGGCTGCGGGTCTGAACATCCAGGGCCGAGAACGGCTCGTCCATCAGCAGGATCTTGGGATCGAGGATCAGCGTCTGCGCCAGCGCGACGCGCTTTCTCATGCCGCCGGAAAGCTCGTGCGGATACTTGTGCCCGTGTGCCGCGAGCCCGACGCGCCTGAGCCAGTCCGTTGCCCGCAAGCGCGTCTTGTCCGCGGCAACGCCGCGGAATTCCAGGCCGGCGGTCACGTTCTGCAATGCCGTGCGCCATGGCATCAGCGCTTCGCTCTGGAACAGGTAACCCGCGCGCGTATTGATGCCTTGCAATTTCTCGCCGAATACGGAGACGCTGCCCTGCGTGGGCGCAAGCAAGCCGGCGGCGACATTCAGCAGCGTGGATTTGCCGCAGCCGGTGGGTCCGACCACCGAGACGAATTCGCCATCCGCCACGTCGAGGCTCACGTCCGCGACCGCGGTATAGCCGGCATTGCCCCCCCTCGCGGGAAAGGTACAGGTCACCCCTTCCAGTCTCAGCGAACTTTGCATGTTCATCTGTATTTCTGCAGCGCCTTTTCCACGAATGCGTTGGTGTAAGTCTGGTTGATCCACACCACCGGCGCACGCCGCACGGCATTGTTATGGGCCAGCAGCACCTTGTAGGAATTGTCGACGCCCTTCTTCGGAATCATGCCGTCCTTCGAATACGTCGGACGAAGCCGCTCGAACGAGGCCGCATACAGCGCCCTGTCTCCAAGCAGGTATTCCGGCGGCACCGCATTGAGCACGTCCTCGGTCGTGCTCTTCTGCAACCAGAGCAGCGCCCGCACGATGGCATTGGTCAGGGCCTGCACCGTCTTCGGATTCTGTTCGATATAGTCGACCCGCGCATACAACGTGGCCGCGGGCATGCTGCCGCCGAATACGTCGCGCACGCCTTTGTCGGTGATGGTTTCGACCACGATCTTGATGTCCCCCGAACGCTCGAGCAACGTCATCACGGGTTCGACGCTGGAGATGGCATCGATCTCGCCGCTGCGCATCGCCGCTACTGCGGAGGGGCCGGTGCCCACGCCGATGATGGAAACATCGTCCTGCTTCAGCCCCACCGAAGCGAGCAGATGATTGATGAGCATGTGGGTACTCGACCCCGGCGCGGACACGCCGATCTTCATGCCCTTCAGGTCCTTTGCCCAGGAGTAGCCCGCCGCCTTGTCCTTGCGGATGCCGAGTTCGAGCCCGGGATTCATGCCCTGCAGCACGAATGCCTCGACTTTCTGCGCGAGCGTTTGCATCACGATGGTGTGTTCGTAAGCGCCGGAAACGACGTCGGCGCTATGGCCGATGAGTGCCTGCAACGCTTTGGAACCGCCGGGGAAATCGTTGATCTCCACATCCAGGCCCTCGTCCGTGAAGTAGCCGAGACGATCGGCCAGCGTCAGGGGCAGGTAATACAGGGTCGTCTTGCCGCCCACGGCCAGCACGACTTTCGTTCTTTCCGCAGCGGCAGCAGCGGCATCAGTGAACGAGAGCGCGAACATCAGCGCGGCCAGCAAGCCGGAAAGGATCGCGTACCTGGGCCAGGGAAAAAGTTTCATGCTCAGCCAGGAGGCCGCGGCTCGCGGTGACAGCCCGCAAAGGCAATCAGGCCGAACGCGAACGGCAGGACATGAACTGTTTCGATGCGATTGCCCTTCATGCGGCCCTCCCTTTCGATGCACCCTGTCAGACGGCGCCCGCCTTTTTCAGCAGATCGGCCAGCGCTTCAGCGAAGCGACGATATCCGCTGGCGTTCGGATGAATCGGGTCGGACTTCAGGCTGCGATCGAACAGGACGTCGTTCAATACCTTCTTTTCCAGCGGCAGCGAGAATTCTTTCGCGATCCTGTCGTAGAACTCCGGCGGTCCACCGAACAGTTCCGGCGTCGGAACGCCGATCAGCACGACACCGGCACCGCGCGCCTTTGCCATCTGGACCATCGCACGCAGGTTCGATTCGATGCCCGCGGAGTCCATTTTGCGCAGCATGTCGTTGCCGCCCATGCATAACAGGACCAGCCTGGGATTCACCTCTTCGAGCACCGCGGGCAGACGCTCCAGTCCATCGGCCGTCGTCTCTCCCGGCACCCCGGCACCGACTACCTTGCGGCCGATCAGTTGCGCCAGTATGACCGGATAGCTTTCAGCCTGTCCCGCACCAGTGCCGTAAGTCAGGCTGTCGCCGAATGCCAGGACGACGTCGGAAGGGTCCAATCTCGCCAGTTGTGGGGGTTTTTCGCCGCATGACGCGAGAGCGAGTACGAGCAGCAGTGCCGCGAGGTGCTGAGTGCTGCGTGCACGCCGCAGACACGGCGAATGGGGGTTGCCGTTGGGGCGGGATGCGGCGTTCTGACACGTTTCCCGCAAACGGCCGATGAATCGGTAACGAGTACACGTGTCGTGCTGGGAGAAAAGCTTCATGCTTGCAGGGCCTCGCTTCGTATTTACTTAGTACTCAGCACCCAGTACGCAGCACTCAGCACTCGTTTCACTCACTCAGCACTCAGTACGCAGCACCCAGCACTCGTTTCACTCGCCGGCCACCGTCATTCCCTCGACCAGCACCGATCCGCACTGGCGCGAGCCGCGCACGATCACGTCGGAGCCGATCGCGACGATGTTCCTGAACATGTCCTTGAGATTTCCGGCCACGGTGATTTCCTGCACGGGATGGGAGATTTCGCCGTTCTCGACCCAGAATCCCGCGGCGCCGCGCGAGTAATCGCCGGTGACCATGTTGACCCCCTGCCCCAGCAAATCGGTGAGCAGCAGGCCGGTTCCCATCTTCTTGAGCAACGCGGCCAGATCGCCGTCGGTGGAATCCATGCTGAGGTTGTGATTGCCGCCCGCGTTACCGGTGGATCTCATACCAAGCTTGCGTGCGGAGTAGCTGCCGAGGAAATAACCCTGCAGCACGCCGTCCTGCACGATGTCGCGAGTGCGCGTCGCCACGCCTTCGTCGTCGAACGGGCTGCTGGCCAGTCCCTTGGGGACATGCGGCCGGTCGTGAATCTGCACGTTCGGCGAAAACACTGTCTTGCCGAGGCTGTCGAGCAGGAAGGAAGACTTGCGGTACAGGCTGCCGCCGCTGACCGCGGCAACGAAGTGACCGAGCAGGCCGGACGCGACCGGCGCCTCGAACAGCACCGGCACGCGTGCAGTGGCCACTTTGCGCGCGCCTACCCGGCGGGCGGCGCGCTTTCCGGCGCGCGTGCCAACCTCGGTTGCGGCATCGAGGTCTGCCGCCGCGCGGGCCGTCGTATACCAGTCGTCGCGCTGCATGTTTTCGTCTTTACCGGCAATCATCGAGCAGACGATGCTGTGGCGCGAGCTCGGATAACCGCCGAGGAAACCGTTGGAATTGCCGTAGGCGAAATGGGACTGCTGCACCGAGACCGAAGCGCCTTCGGAGTTGGAAATCCTGGGATCGGCGGCGAAGGCGGCATCCTCACAGGAACGCGCCAGTTCGATCGCCTGCTCCACGTCGATCCTCCAGGGATGATAGAGATCGAGTTCGGGAAGCTGGGTTGCCAGCAGGTCGGCATCCGCCAGCCCGGCGAACTGATCCGATGCGGTCAGCCGCGCGATCGACAATGCTGCGTCGACGGTGTCGCGCAGCGCCTTTGCGGAAAAGTCCGAGGTGCTGGCGTGTCCGCGTTGCTTGCCGATGTAGACGCTGACGCCCACACCCTTGTCGCGGTTGTATTCTATGGTCTCGACCTCGCCGCGGCGAACCGTGACGCTCTGGCCAAAGCCTTCGCTGGCCTCGGTTTCGGCGGCGGTGGCGCCGCGCTCACGGGCGTAATCGAGTACATCGCGGGCGATTTGCCTGAGGATGTCGGCTGAATGGGTGAATTCGCTGCTGGCCAAGGTATCTTCCGAAGCTTGAAAATGAAGCGGCGTGCTGCCGGGCAAATCAGGCTGCACGCCGCCGAAGGAAATGTTTCGTTATGATACCAGCTTGCCGACCCGGGACTCTTTGCAGAACACCACAGTGGGAAAACCAGCGGGACAACCAGTGGAAGACCCACCGGAAGAAGAAGTTCAGCCCAGCAGGACCAGGCGCAAGCTCGATGACCAGGCCCTGCAGGATCTGGGGGAGGCGCTGGTCGCCGTGACCGAAGGAAAGCTGGCCGAACTCGACCTGCCCGAGCGATTGCACGACGCGATCGTGCACGCCCGCGGGATTTCCAAGTTCGGCGCGCTGCGGCGCCAGATGCAATATATCGGGCGCCTGATGCGGGAGGAAGGCGACGCCGAAACGATCCGCGCCCGGCTGGACGCCTGGAACGGCGTTTCGGTCGAAGAAACCGCCCGCCTGCACCTTATCGAACGCTGGCGCCTGAAGCTGCTGGATGACGACAAGGCGCTCGACGCGCTGATCGCCGAATACCCCCGGGCCAACATCCAGAAATTACGCACGCTGATTCGCAATACCAAGCGCGAAAAAGAGGCCGCCAAGCCGCCCAAAAGCTTCCGCGAACTTTTTCAGGTGCTCCGCGAAACCCTGAACTCACAACACGATTGAACCACGGAGGACACGGAGGACACGGAGAAGACCAAAAAACGGAAAACACGGAAATTCTGGGCCCACAAGAATGGTTGCCGCCGAGTCATTTTCATTCGCGCGGCACGACAATTCGAGCTCCTGGTTTTCCTCCGTGTCCTCCGTGTCCTCCGTGGTTCAACGGTTTCATGAGCGAAAACGAACAAGTAGTCATCGGGCTGGTGTCGATCAGCGACCGGGCATCGAAAGGCGTCTACAAGGACGAAGGCCTGCCGGCGCTGGATGAATGGCTCGGCACGGCGATCCGCAATTCTCGCCGTGTGATCGAACGCCTGATCCCCGACGAGGAAGCGGTGATTTCGCACACGCTGAAGGAATTGTGCGACAAGGAACATTGCCATCTGGTGCTGACCACCGGCGGCACCGGGCCGGCGCCGCGGGACGTGACGCCCGAAGCCACGCTCGCGGTGGCCGATCGGGAGATGCCCGGCTTCGGCGAGCAGATGCGCCAGATCAGCCTTCATTTCGTACCGACCGCGATCCTGTCGCGCCAGGTCGGCGTGATCCGCGGCAAGACGCTGATCGTCAACCTGCCCGGCCAGCCGAAATCCATTCGCGAAACGCTGGAAGGACTGAAAGACGCCGATGGCAAGCAGATCGTGCACGGCATCTTTGCCGCGATACCCTACTGCATAGACCTCATCGGCGGGCCTTATATCGAAACCGACGACACCGTCTGCAAAGCATTCCGTCCCAAATCTGCAATACGTCCCAAGGCATGAATTCAACTACTTTTGCCACAGAGGTCACAGAGGACACAGAGGAAATCAATACAAAAGTAACTTTGAAGAGAAAACGGGAGATATGGTACCCAAGCACGCAAGCGTCACGATTGCGATCCGAAATTCTTCTGTTTTTCTCTGTGTCCTCTGTGGCTAATCGAACTGGATTAAGAAATGGCTGAAAAACTGCAAACAATAGAAATCGAAACGCGGCCGAAGCCGAGCCACAGCGTGATCTGGCTGCACGGCCTGGGGGCGGATGGGAACGACTTCGTGCCGATCGTGCAGGAGTTGTCGCTGCCGCCGCTGGGTATCCGCTTCGTGTTTCCGCATGCGCCGATGCGCCCCGTTACCGTCAACGGCGGCTTCGTGATGCGCGCGTGGTACGACATCACCGGACAGGATATCGCCAAAAAGGAAGACGAAGCGGGCTTGCGGCAGTCGCAGAAGTCGATCGAGGAATTGATCGCAAAGGAGGAATCACGCGGCGTGCCATCGGGCCGCATCGTCCTCGCGGGCTTTTCGCAGGGGGGCGTGATTTCGCTGCAGACCGGGCTACGCCAGCCCAAACGGCTGGCCGGCGTCATGTCGCTCTCGGCCTATCTGCCGCTGGCTGCAACGATCGCGAAGGAACGCAATACCGCGAACAACGGCGTGCCGATTTTCCTGGGACACGGCACCTCGGACAACGTCGTGCCGCTGGCGCTCGGAACTGCGTCGCGCGACCAACTGATCAAGCTGGGCTACGACATCGACTGGCACCAGTATCCGATGCCGCACTCGGTCTGCCCCGAGGAACTCGCGGACATCAGCGCGTGGCTCACGCGCGTATTGCTCTAGCTAATAAAAGGCTTACATCTCACCACGCGCCGCAAGCGGCACAAGTGTTCCCTTGAGGCACGAAGGTCACGAAGTGGCACGAAGAAAGACGAAGAAGAACAAGAATGGATATTGGTTGAACGGATCGTGTGGATGCGGGGCGGCCAATGCGAAAATCACCGAGATTGCTGCTACAGTCTAAGAGCAACCTCTTACTTTTTCGCCCTTGCCCTTCTTCGTGACCCTTCGTGACCTTCGTGCCTTCGTGGTGAGATTTAACGCTCGTGGTGAGATTTAACGTTGTGCGATGAGAAGTTGACTCAGGTGACGCGCTGGAGGATGCGGTAGCGGGCCATCTCGAACTCGTTGCCGTTCTCGAGCAGCAGGCGCGGCTCCAGGATGTAGTTGGTGCTGTAGACCTCCATCTCCAGGCTCGAATCGGGCACGAAACTGCCCACGGGCAGAAGCAGGCTCACTTCATTCAGGCTTGCATCGCCGCCGGAATGCGCCGGCAACAGCAGGGCTTTCCAGGTTTGCTGGACGTCGGTTCTCCGGTGCAGCGTCACCAGCCGGGCTCCGCGCGCGAGCAACTCGATTCCGACATTGCGCTGCCCTCCTTCCTGCGCCGCCAGCCGGCGCACGATGCCGACAGCCCAGATGCGCGTGTCGGTGGGCTTTACGGCGAGAATCTTGCCGACGTGCAGCCAATCGCCATCTCCCACGGGGAGCACCGCGCCGTAGCCGTCGTCGCTCTCGTTCTGCACATCCCAGGTTTCCGCGACGGGGCGCAATAGTTCCGCGATTTCTTCCGACGCGAGCCGGGTCATGATTGCGTCGAAGCCGTGCACGACTCCGATCCGCGACAGCGAACGGCGGCGCTCTTTACGACGTTCCGGACGCCGCTCCCACCACTGCCGGCCGAGATGTTCCAGCACGTGGATGACCGCGCCGATGTTGGTGATCCCTTCCAGGTTCATTTCCCTCGGCACGATCTCGCCGCCCGCCAGCCTGGAGACGAGACCGTCGATCTGCGCCGCGATCCGGCCCGCGCCGAAAAACCTTGCGCCCGAGCGCGCCACGGATGCCGGCGTATACCGCTCCGGCGCCGTCCAGCGATCGATGTCGACGAAGAAATTGCAGGCCTTGGCGGGATGACGCTGCAATTCGAAACGGTCCGACAGGTGGTCGATGACGCGATAGGCGATGTCCACCTCCAGGGCGGGCAGGCTGTCCGCGGCGCAGACGGCGAGCATCATGGGTTTGAGGAATTCGCGCGGGAGCGTCGACTTGTCTTCGTAAACCACGACGCGCGCCTGGCCCATGCCCTTGTCCTCGACGAAGGCCCACAACTGGCAAAGGGACTGCCAGATGTCCTTTTCGACCGGCAGATAACGCATGAGCTGCCACTTCAACCTCATTGACGTCGCGCGCATTGCGCGCGCCACCACCATCGGAATCTTGTCCCCGACTTCGGCCCAGCCCTGGCTGTAGATCTGGAATTGCCGGACCAGATGCATATAAGCCGCTTCCAGTTGCGCGCAATGCAGCGACACCGGCCCCAGGACATGCGACTGCTCCGCCGACTCGCTGTTGCCGCCGGTTGCAAAATAGCGGGCTTCGAGTTCTTCCAGCAGTGCACGTGCGCCGCGGTCAGCCTGGTCGACCATTTCGATCTGCAAGGCCAGCCTGAGTTCGGGCTGCGAATGCACGGCGTCGAGCCGGCTGCCGAACTCCGCAAGCAACTGAATGCTATCGGGTGCGGACATGATCGGAAAAAAAGGGGTGCAGTGAAGCGCGGTGGAAGATCGTCAAGCGATTGCTCCTTCCCGCGCCCGGGCGGGCGCTCAGGCGGCCCGCTGCATGACGCGGAAGCGCGCCATGTCGAAATCGTGTCCGCCTTCCATGAACTTGCGCGGCACCAATAGGTACATGCGCTCGTAGGCGTGCATCTCCATGCTCTTCTGCAGCGAGAACGCACCCGGCTTGAGCAGCAGGTTCATCTCGGAAGCGCCGTTGGTATCGTTCGCGTTGGACGGCAGCAGCAGCGCGCTTTCCAGCTCCGAATCGCCGATCGCGCTGACCGCCGCGAGTTTCACCACGGTCGCCCCCTTGGTCAGTACCTGGATGCCGACGTAACGCTGTTTGTGATCGTAGGCCGACAACCGGCGCACGATGCCCACTCCCCATGACGCGCCGTCGTCGAGCTTGACGCCCAGCAGCGTGCCCACGCGCAGCCAGTCGCTGGTGGCCTGCGGCATCAGCGCGCCATAGCCGCCTCCACTTTCGTTTTCGACCGTCCAGATTTCGACCGTGCTGTCGAATGACAATCCCTGCGTTTCCCCGGAAACGGTGGATACGATCTCGTCGAAGTCGTGGACCACGGTCATGCGTGAAACGGAGTTGCGCCTTTCTTCGCTGCGTGCCGGAGGATTCGGCGCCCAGTAGCGCGCGAGGTGGCGCAACGCTTCCAGCACCACTTCCGGATCGAAGCTGCCGCCCAGGTTGACGTGCGACGGCACCACGCCATCGGCCTGCACCATGGCAATCAGTTTCTCCAGTTCCGGCGCGGCGGTGCCCGGCCCGAAGAATCGCAGGCCCGGCGTCATCTGCAGGCGCGACATCACGCGCGCGGGCAGCTTGCTTTCGTTCAGGTCGAAATAGTAATGGCAGCCCCTGCCGGGCTGGCGATTCATCACGAAGGATTCGGAAAACTGCGCGACGACGCGCTCGGCGATTTCCAGCTTGGCCGGCAGCAGGCTGTCGGTCGAGGAAATGTTCAGCATCACGCCTTTGAGGAATTCGCGCTCGACGGTGGACTGGCCGAACTTGCCCGGATAGACGACGACCGGCGTGGTGGCGAATCCCCTTTCCTCGGCGTAGGCGTAGAGCCTGCCCATCTGTTCCCACACGCGTTGATCGATCGGCCCATAGCGCAGCAACTGCCATTTGAGCTGCAAGGTCAGCGCGCGCAACGCACGCGCCACCACCATGGGCATCTGCGCCTTCATTCCACTCCAACCGCCGGCGCCCGCCTGGAAGCGGGTCAGGCACAGCCGGTAGGAATCGGCGAGCTGCTTCCAGAATGCGAACACGGCGTTCCAGATGCGGATTTCCTGGACTTTCTGAAGGCGCGCGCTGCCGCTGAGATAGTCCTGCGAAAGTTTGCTCTGATGGCCCTTGCCGGCCTGGTCGATGAGATCGATGATCTCGAGCACACGCGGCAGCTTCAGATCTTCCGCGCTGCTCAGCGTATCCAGCCAGTAACAGAGTTCTTCGAGCGACTTGTAGGGGTCGAGCGGCGGCAATTCGGCGATGAACTGGCGTGCGGCCTTGTCGTCGGCAAACGGATGTTCCGGCTTCGCTTCCTTGATCCACTTCAACATGCGGACCCCTCCCGGGGGCTTACAGCAAAATCCGACAGGCCGGGATTATAACGCGCTGTTTATCCGGACAAAGTTATTTCGTAAAGCCTCAATTCAGGAAGGATCGTCAGCCTGAACGGATTCGATCCAAAAAACGCACCTCATTCACCACGAATACCCTCGCGTTAGCGTGGAGTACCCTTTTAGGCGCGAAGACACGAAGAAGTGCAATGCGTTAATCGCACAAGTGGGCGCCAAAACTGGCTTTCTTTCGTTCCCTTTATGATTTTCTTCGTGCCTTCGAGCCTTAAGGTGAAACACTCAAGGGCACACTTGGAGCTGAAGCTGCCGTGGTGAGCCCCCTATGATTTGTCGCCCGACGCGGCGCGATGCCCGCGGTCGGCATCGATACCGGCCAGCAGCCCCAGCCCGACGACGAAATAACTGCCCGTAATCAGGATCGCAAGGCGATGGTCGCCGCCCGACAGCCAGCTGACCAGCCCATAGGTGACCGGGCCGAAGATCGAGGACAACTTCACCGCCAGTCCCCACAGGCCGAAGAATTCCGCGAGCCGGTCCGGCGGACTCATGTAACCCACAAGCGCGCGCCCGGCCGACTGGCTGGCGCCGAGGCAGATGCCGGCAAGATTTGCCGCGGCCCAGAACATGGCCGGGCCGTCGGCGAACCAGGCCATCAATACCATCACGCACCAGCCCCCCAGCGTGATCGCGAGCGTGCGCACGTGGCCGAGCTTGTCCTGCAACTGTCCGAAGGCGAATGCGCCAATGCTGGCGGTCACGTTGACCACCAGGATGAGCGTGATGGTCTGATGCGTGGTGAAGTGCATCGCCTGCTCTGCATAAATGGCGGCCAGCGTGATCACCGCCTGCACGCCACCCTGATAGAACAGGATGCAAAGCAGGAAACGCATCAGGTCGCGGTAGCGGCCGGCGTCGCGCAAGGTTTCCCAGGTACGGGCGAACGCGCCGTAGGCGCCATCGGGCACACTCAGCGGCACGGCGCGTTCCCTCAGGAAAAGGAAAGTCGGCAACGCGGAAACCGCGAACAGCAGCGCAGTGATCAGCATGGAGACCGGCACGAATTGCGCGGCGGTTTGACCCTGCGCCTGCGCCCAGGTTACATAGGCAAGCGACGCGGCGAGGCTCACGAGCCCGCCGATATAACCCAGCGCCCAGCCCCAGCCCGAAACCTTGCCCAGTGCATTGCCCTTCGCCAGTTCCGGCAGGAACGCGGCAATCAGGTTTTCGCCGGTTCCGAAGAAAAAGTTCGAAACCACCAGCAGCGCGATGCCCAGCGCGAGATCGCCGGGACCCACCAGGGCCAAAGCGGCAGTCGCGGCGACGCAGCCGATGGTCGTCAGCGCCAGCAGGCGTTTCTTCGCCGCGTGCGCATCGGCGTACGCGCCGATCAGCGGAGCGGAAATGACAATGAGCGCATAGGAAATCGACAACGCCAGGGTCCACGCAAAAGTCGCCCACACTTCCTTCCCGGCGACGACCGAAACGAAGTACGCATTGAATACGGCCGTGATGACGACGGTGGTATAGCCGGAGTTGGCGAAGTCGAACATCATCCAGCCCCACACTTCGCGGGGACGGACGTCTTCGGCAAGATTCCTGGAAGGTTTTTCGGTCACGGTTTCCGGCACAGCACTGTCGCAGTTGCAGCAGCGGATTCGCAACGGGTCAGGGATTTCGACGTACCCCCCCGGGTCTGGCGCCCAATAAATGCTTTAACCGCCAGGGACGCTAAGGACGCCAAGGAGAAACGAAGGTCATGAATCTGGCAAGCGAATCCGGAGATGGCGCCCAAGGCTCCGGAACAGAAGTGCTTCCGTCGAGTGTCGTTGCTTTTCCCTTGCGTCCTTTGCGTCCCTGGCGGTTAATTGCGTTTTATGAACGAAACAAGCGCAGGCCGGCTCAGGCTTTGTCCTGCTCGGGCCAGTTCTTGATGTATTGCTTGAGGAGCTTGTTTTCGAAACTGGCGGCGCGCAGCGACGCTTTCGCCACGTCATGGAAGGACAACACGCCGATCAGTGCGGCGTTGTCCTTGATCGGCAGGTAGCGGACATGGTTGTCGGTCATCACGCTGCGCATCGTGTCGACGCTGTCGTCGAGATTGCCGCAGATCGGATTGCCCACCATGACCTGGTTGACCCTGACCTCGTGGATGTCGCCGCGATAGCGATGCACCGCGGCCAGCACTTCGCGAAAAGTCACCAGGCCGGTCATCTGACCCTTTTCCATCACGACCAGCGAACCGATGTCGTGCTCGACCATCAGGCTCACGGCCTGCGGCAGCGGCGCGTCCGGGCCGATGCTGAAAATCTGGTTGCCCTTGATCTTGAGAATGTCCTTGACCTGCATGCCTGCCCCTCCCAGGGAGACCCTCGTCCGAGGGCCTGTCAAATGATGCCGCGGGCCTTCAGCGCCGCGATCCGCCCGTCATCGTAGCCGAGTTCGGCCAGTACTTCACGCGTATGCTCGCCCAGATTCGGCCCCAGCCAGCGTGTCCCGCCAGGAGTGTCCGCGAGCTTCGGCACGATGCCCGGTATTTTCATTTCCTTGCCGTCGGGCAGCCGCCCCTGCTGGATCATGCCGCGCGCCCGATACTGGAGGTCGCCGACCACATCGGCGATGTCGTAGATCTTTCCCGACGGCACCTGCGCGTCCGCCAGCACCTTCAACACGTGATCCAGATCGTGCGCGGCGCACCAGTCGCCGATCACGTTGTCCAGTTCGTCCGTGCGCGCCACCCTGCCGTCATTGCGCGAGAGTACCGGATCTTCGGCGAGGTCGCCGCGTCCGATCGCGGCCATCATGCGCTTGAAGATCGAGTCGCCGTTGGCGCCGATCACCACGTACTTGCCGTCACGCGTCGTGTAAGTGTTCGACGGTACGATGCCGGGCAGCGAAGCGCCGCTGCGCTCGCGCACGAAACCGGTCATGTCGAACTCCGGCAGCAGGCTTTCCATCAGGCTGAACACCGATTCGTACAGCGCGACATCCACGACCTGGCCTTTGCCGCCGTTGACTTCGCGATGCCTGAGCGCCATCAGCGCGCCGATCACGCCGTAGAGCGAGGCGACCGCATCGCCGAGGCTG
>DASWEZ010000117.1:0-2432 GCA_036394495.1 Burkholderiales bacterium | reverse complement strand
CGGCGTCATCGCGCAGGAAGTGGAAGGTGTGATGCCGGAAGCCGTGACCCGCGGCAGCGACGGTTACTTGCGGGTCTACTACGAGAAGCTCGGGCTGAAGTTCCGCAGCTACAGCGACTGGCTTGCTGGCGGCGCAAGGATCCCCGCGGAGGTGTCGCCATGACTGCATTGAATTCACTCCACCGTGCTGTTTTGCCGAGCATCATGGCACTAGCGCTGCTGACCTCTGCGTCTCAGGCCCAGCAAGCCTATCCGACACCGGAGGACGCCGTGGCCGCCTTGGCCGCTGCGGTCAAGAGCGGGACAAAGACTGCCATCCTGAAGGTGCTCGGCAATAGCGCCGAGGACGTCGTCGAGTCCGGCGATGAGGTCGCGGACGCCGAGACGCGCCAACGTTTCCTCTCCGCTTATGACGTCAGGCATTCGATCAAGGCGGAGGGCAACAAGAAGGCGGTGCTGATCCTGGGCGCGGATGATTTTCCGTTCCCGATTCCGCTTGTCAACAGCAAGAGCGGTTGGGAATTTGATACGGATCAGGGACGTATCGAAATTCTCTATCGCCGTATCGGTCGCAATGAGCTGGATGCGATACAGACCTGTCTCGCCTTCGTCGATGCGGAGAATGAATATGCCGACAAGGATCGCGGCGATGGCGCCGGCGTGTACGCGCAACGCATAGTCAGCACGCCCGGAAATAAGGATGGGCTGTTCTGGCGCGACGACCGCGACCCAAGTCCGCTCGGCGAACTGGCGGCGCAGGCGTCAGCCGAAGGTTACAAGGTCGACGGGCAGGGGGCGCCCTACCACGGCTACTATTTTCGCATCCTGAAGGGGCAGGGGTCTGATGCGCCCGGCGGCGCCTTCAACTATGTCGTCAAAGGCAAGATGATCGGCGGCTTCGCGCTGATCGCCTATCCTGCGGAGTATGGCAATTCCGGCGTCATGACCTTCCTGGTCAATCATGCCGGCACCGTCTACCAGAAGGATCTAGGAAATCGTACCGGGGCCATCGCCAGGCGCGTTACCCTGTTCGATCCGGATCAGACCTGGAAGAAAGTCGATGCCGCGAAGCCCTAAAGTGGAAAAACCGCGCTGGTGTCATTCGCAATTCGCCTGGCGGTGATCGCACTGTTCGTATTTGCCGTTCCGGTCACGCCGTCCTTTGCGCAAGCCTCCGGCCATGTCCGGGTCAAGTTCGTGAAGGCGGGCTTGCTGGTCGGCGGGGGCACCGGCAGTGGTGTGCTGACCTATCGCGGTCGCAACTATCTGTTCAGGGTTTCCGGTCTCAGTCTAGATATCACCGCCGGCGCGTCCGTTAGCCTGCTCGAAGGCTGGGCCTCGGGAATAAGACAGGTCAGCGATTTTGCCGGGACCTATGGTTCCGTCGGTGCCGGTGGTGCCCTGCTTGGTGGCGCGGGTGGTGTTCACCTAACAAACGAGAATGGAGTTATGCTTGCGCTGCGAGGACCGAAGGCGGGGATGGAATCGCCGCCAACATCAGCAAGATCACGATTTCAATGAAGTGAGGATGCTGTGACAAAACGACATCAGGACGCACCGGTCATTGGACAAAGATGCACCAGTCTGTCGTCAAATTCAGCGAATCGGAAGCATCAAATCACATGCCATCCTTGGACTTCACCACCACTATGCCCGAGCTTAAGTTTTCGGTACACACGGGCCTATAACGCCGCGCTTTCCACCCCGTTTCATCCCGGACGAATCCCGAAAGAGACCGCATGGCCGGACATTCCCAGTTCAAGAACATCATGCACCGCAAGGGCCGGCAGGACGCCCAGAAGTCGAAATTGTTTTCGAAACTGGCGCGGGAAATCACTGTCGCGGCCAAGATGGGCCAACCCGACCCCGCGATGAATGCGCGGTTGCGCGCCGCGATCATCTCCGCCCGCCAGGAAAACATGTCGAAGGACTCGATCGAGCGCGCGGTGAAGAAGGCGAGCGGCAGCGAGAGCGAGAACTACGACGAGATTCGCTACGAGGGCTACGGTCCGGGCGGCGTCGCCGTGATCGTCGAGGCTTTGACCGATAACCGCAACCGCGCGGCATCCGACATCCGGTCCTACTTCACCAAGGCCGGCGGCAATCTCGGCGAGACCGGCTCGGTTGCCTTCATGTTCGACCGCACCGGCATCATCGAATACGACGCCAAGGTTGCTTCCGACGAAGCGATGCTGGAGGCGGCGATCGAGGCCGGCGCCGACGACGTTTCGTCGAGCGAGAACGGCCACGAGATCTACGCCTCGCCGGAGACGTTTCGCGAAGTCGCGAAAGCGCTGGAGGCGAAATTCGGCGAGGCCCGCAAGGCGGCGCTGACCTGGAAGCCGCACAACACCGTGCCGGTGGATGACGAGACCGGCGAAAAACTGTTGAAGCTGATCGATCAGCTCAACGAGCACGACGACGTGCAGAAC
>DASWEZ010000116.1:0-1856 GCA_036394495.1 Burkholderiales bacterium | reverse complement strand
GTACAGCACCGCGGAACTAAATGGACACCCGAAGAAAATCGGCGTTTGCTTGACCTGATCAAGGCGGGAAAATCGTGGGTGTTTATTTCCGCGAACCTCAAGCGACCTGTGAAATCCATTCGAATCCGCCTAAAGCTGCTGAAGGCGAAGGGGAAATGAACGAGACTCCCGATGCCAGGTTGCGATTGCTTTGGTTCGCGGCAGCGCTTGCAGCCATGATAGTCATCGTCTTCATTGTGAGTTTCGCGCGATAAGCGCCCACGGGCGTCGGCTACCGTACATAGAAACTCTGCAACCTTTTGCGCGTTTGAATGCCAGTCACGCGACGATAGTCACCAAGCGGGTCATCGTCGCGATGCAACACGCGACCAAGGGCAAGTCCAAGATCGTGGCCAAGTGCAACCTTCCCTTGACCTCGGCGCGGCCGGTCGATCTCGTCGTCACCGATACGGCGGTGATCGCCTTTCCCGACGGCAAAGCGACGCTGCAGGAGACAGCGCCCGGTGTCACCATCGCCGAGGTGCTGGCGGTGACGGAGGCCGAACTCGCCATTCCGGACAAGGTCCCGGAAATGAAGCTTTAGCGCGCGCAGCAACGAATCAAAGGCATACGGATCAAGGCCATGCGGATTTTCAACGGGTTCGAAGAGCTGAAGGCGGCCGTCGGCACAGAGGTCGGCGTCAGCGACTGGATCGAGGTGACGCAGGACCGCATCAACAAGTTCGCGGAAGCGACCTGCGACGAGCAGTGGATCCATGTCGACCAGGAACGCGCGGAAGCGGAGATGCCGGGCGGCAAGACCATCGCGCACGGCCTGCTGTCATTGAGTCTGACGCCGATGTTCATCCGCTCGGTGATGGGTCTGAAGGGGCTGAAGAACACTTTGAATTACGGCGCTGACCGCATCCGCTATCTCTCGCCGGTGCCGGCGGGCTCAAAATTGCGCGGGCGCGTCGGCATTGCGGAAGCCGAGGAAGTGCCGCCCAACGGTTTGCGCGTCCATTATCGCGTAGCGATCGAGATCGAAGGTGGGAAGCGCCCGGCCTGCGTCGCCGAGGTGATCGGCCTGCACTACAGCTGCCGCAGAAATTCCGCGTCAGTCGATGATGTGGTAGCCGCCATCGACATAGAGCACGCTTCCCGTGATCAGCTTGGCACCGTCAAGCGCAAGGAACGCGGTCGCCTTCCCGACGTCGTCGATGCTGACCAGGCTGCGTGACGGCGCCTGCGACTGCGCCTTGTCCATCAATTCGTCGAACTCGGGGATGCCCGATGCCGCGCGGGTCGCGAGCGGCCCGGGCGAGATGGCGTGGACTCGAATGCCTTTCGGGCCCAGCTCAGCCGCGATGTAGCGCACCGCAGCCTCAAGCGCCGCCTTCGCAACGCCCATGACGTTGTAGTTCTTCACCACCATCTGGCTGCCGTAATAGGTCATGGTGAACATAGTGCCGCCGTTCTTCATGAGCGGCTCTGCCAGATGCGCCATCCGCATGAACGACCAGCACGATACGTCCATGGTCTTCTGAAAACCCTCGCGGTCGACGTCGACCACGCGGCCTTGCAGCGCACCTTTCGGCGAGAAGGCGATGGAATGCAGCAGGAAATCCAGTTGCCCCCACTCCTTTTCGATCCGCTCGAATACCTTTTCGGTGTCGCCTTCGACCATGACGTCGAGCGGCATGAAGATCGGCGACTCCAGTGCCTTGGCCAGTGGCTCGACGTGCTTCTTGGCCTTTTCGTTCAGATAGGTGACGGCAAGATCAGCCCCTAACGCGCGGAACGCCTTGGCGCAGCCCCATGCGATGGATTGGTCGTTGGCGATGCCGACGATCAGCCCCTTCTTGCCCTTCAGCGC
This sequence comes from Burkholderiales bacterium, assembly GCA_036394495.1. GTDB lineage: Bacteria > Pseudomonadota > Gammaproteobacteria > Burkholderiales > JACQAP01 > JACQAP01. The sequence continues at coordinate 1 of DASWEZ010000116.1, read as the reverse complement.
G
>DASWEZ010000115.1:0-22058 GCA_036394495.1 Burkholderiales bacterium | reverse complement strand
CTTCCATTTGCCGGTGCAACTTTCCGATACTAGCTCAGCAGCAGCCGGGCCGTTGGTATGGCTTGGCGCGGATTGCCGGATTCAAAACTTGAAAACCTGACCGTTGGAAAGCATGCGCGGGTTGTAACGCTCGGCGCATTCTTCCACCTCCTGCATCGTAAGCGTGCCGGCGCCGGGTTTGAGATGCGTAACGAACACCCGGGTCGAACGCTGCAGCTTGGCCAATTCCTCCGCGAGCATGCTCGGACACAGATGCTTGGACGCGATTGCCAGCTCTTTTTCCATGTTCGGAAACGCCGTTTCGATGATGAGATAGCGCAGGTTCACGATCTGGTTGACTTCGATCCACAGCGCATCGTTCACCGTGGTGTCGCCCGTGAACACGAGGCTGGCTTCGCCGCTGTCGAACTGGAAACCGACCGCGGGTACGACGTGATTCGCCGGCAGGACTTTGATCTTGCGTCCGTCAAGATCGATGATGTCGCCCACTGAAAATGTCGAATACCGCAGGCAGGGCGAGGACTTGCTCGGTATCTCCGTAAAGTCCGGCCAGATTTTCCAGTTGAAAATATGCTCCTGCAGAATTTTGCGCGTAGCTTCCGCGCAATGTACGGTCACCGGCATTTCGCGCATCGGCCCCACAGTATCCACGAGAAACGGCAGCGAGGTGATGTGATCGAGATGGGAATGCGTCAGAAAAACATGGTCGATCTTGAGCAGTTCGGTGATGGTAAGGTCGCCCACCCCGGTGCCCGCATCCACCAGCACGTCATTGTCGAGCAGCATTGAGGTCGTGCGCAGGTTTCCGCCGATGCCCCCACTGCAACCGAGTATTCTGATCTGCATCGCTATTTGGTTTCAAATTTCCAGGAGCCATCCCAGCCGTGTTCCGGCGGATTCTGACGCAAATGCGCAATTCGTTCGAGAAACAGCGCGTATAGCCCGCTACCCGGATTCGCCTTGGTCAGGTTGATCAATTGTAATTCTGCCATATCCCAATCACGCGCCCGGTACAGCTTGAGCGCCTGGCCCCAGAGTTTCAATTCATCCTGGACCGGTTTTTCGATCTCGCCGGACAAACCGACCGGCTCGTAAATGGCGACCGGGGCTTCCTTGCCTTTGACTTTGACTCTGTCCAGCTCGCGGAACACCACTTCGGGCACTTCGGTCCGAGTGACTTCTCCGACTATCATCATTACCCCATATTGCTTGGTAATGCCTTCCAGGCGCGATGCAAGATTCACGGCATCGCCCATGACCGTGTACGCCAAACGGATTTCCGAACCCATGTTGCCCACACTCATCCGGCCGCTGTTGACCCCCACCCCGATGTGAATCGGTGGCCAGCCTTTCTCCTTGAAGTGAGGCTGCAATTCGGTGAGGGTGCGGTGCATTTCCAGACCCGCCATGACCGCATTGCGCGCATGCTGCGGGTCGCTCAACGGGGCGCCCCAGAAGGCCATGATGCAATCGCCCATGTACTTGTCGATCGTGCCGCGGTGCTTGTAGATTATTCGCGTAAGCGGCGTCAAAAATTCGTTCATCAGCTTGGATAGTTCCTTCGGATCCAGGCCCTCGGATATGGTTGTGAATCCGCGCACATCCGTAAACAAAACCGACAATTCCCGGCTTTCGCCCTCCATCGAAAAAGCTTCGGGATCTCTGCTCATCTCGTCGACCAGCTCCGGCGGGACATACTGCCCGAACAGGCCGGTAATTTGCCGTTTGGCGCGGGATTCCACGAAAAAGCCGTAGGACATGTTGAGTGCGAAGAGCATGGCGATCATCAAAAGCCCTGAAGCCAGGGGAAGCACCAGGTTGCCCTCCGTCCACACCAGCACATTGGTCGTGAACACCACCGCAATCACTACTACAGTCAGCAACGTGGCCCTCAACGGGTTCACCATGGGCAGCAGCAAGGCCATGCCTATCCCGGAGAACAACAGCAACACCACTTCGGCGCCAAGCACATAGGGCGGTCGTTGCTTGATGTTGCCATCGAGCATGCCTGCGATCAGATTGGCGTGTATTTCCACTCCGGGGTAGACGCTGGCAACCGGGGTCGCACGCAAATCGTACAATCCGGGAGCTGTCGTACCGACGAGCACAATCTTGTTTTTCAGATCGTCCAGCGGCGTGCTTCCGTGCAGCACGTCCGTGGCGGAAATGTATTTGAAGCTGCCCTGCTTGCCGCGATAGGGGACCAGCGCAGTAACGAAATTGTCCACCGGTATGCGCACGGACCCCATGTCCACCCACTCGAGTCCCGGGTAGTCCTTTGACCAGGGCTTGTCTGCCGGGAATCCGGGTACGACCGGAGGCAGCCCCAGCCCGAGCCTGATGACCGCCATCGATAGCGATTCGTAATAGGCGCCGTTGTACTCCGCCAGCATGGGAACGCGGCGCGTCACGCCGTCGTCATCCGGCCAGGGATTGAAATGCCCCCCGCTGGCAGCCGCCTGCTGGAATTCTTCCAGGTTGGCTCCGTATCCAGCCCAGCTTGTAAAGACGATGTTCTTGCCCTTGAAAGTACCGGCCGGCAGCACCGGCTTGGGCAACGCGCCGGAGGTGCGTCCTTTTCCGTCTTCCGACTTGACGTCGGAAAAATAGTATCCGACCACGATCGCGCGGTTCTTCAGTTTCTCCGCGAACAAGCGATCGTATTCGAGCTGCGGGGTCACGTCATTGAGCACGGCCTGGTATTGGGCGTTGCCTTTTAACTCCTTCTGCCCCAAATCCCGCAGGATGCCCAGTCCGGAACTTTCATCGTGTTCGGCAAATACGACGTCGAAGCCAAGGATGCCAACCTTGTAGTGATCGAAGAGCTGGTCAAGCATCGCGCCAAGTTTGTCGCGACGCCATGGCCAACGGCCTTCGGCGGCAAGACTTTTTTCGTCGATATCGATGATGACGATTCGCGGATCTATGCTGTTTGCCATCGTCAGGCGCAGTCGCGCGTCATACACGATGTTTTCGAAGCGGTCGATGAACGGGATTTGGTAGTAACGGCCGGCGTGGCCGGCAAAAGCAAGGACCACCACGAGCCCGAGCGCAATGCGCACCAGGTGCTTCTTCAAGCCGCCTCCCTTGTCATGTTGCGTGCCGAGAGCGCGCTGCAGGCCAGGCTCGCCCGGTAATTATTTGGAAATGACTCCGCGCCGGGTCCAGCGCGCTACGGACTTTCAGGGTTTCAGGAAGAACTCCATCTTTACCCCGGCCAGCTCGATGATGTCGTGATCACCCAGCTGATGTGCCTGGGCGTCGAGTGTCTTGCCGTTGACCACCGGGAAGTTGGCACCTTCCACATGAGTGATGAAGTAGCCGTGAGGGCGCTTGGCGATAACCGCGACCTGAACGCCGGGCTTGCCGAGTGTGGTCAGAGGCTTGGCCAGCGGCAACTCTTTGCCTGCGTTCGGGCCGGAAAGGATCTGAATGGTGCCGATGGGCTGCGCCGCTGCGGCTGGCGCGGCGGGCTGTACAGGCGGTACCGGCGTCGCCGCAGGCTTCGCCGGCGCCGCAGCTGCGGGGGGTATTGTTGCCGCTGGCGCCGCGGCAGCGGCCGGCGGCTGAGCGTTCGCGGCCGCGTCGCCTGCGCCGGGCATTGCCTGGATATTCGTCTGCGTATCGGTGGGATTCCTGACTTCCTGCTTCGGGGGTGCTGCAGCCGGCGCCCGCAACACCATGGTCTTCTCGAAATCGGCCTGACTCATGGTAGCCGGCGCCTCGTTCATGTACTTGAGCTTGTACTTGCCGATTTCGACAGTATCGCTGCTTTGCAGAAAGTGCTTCTTCACCGGCTGGCCGTTGACCAGCGTGCCGTTCGTGCTGCCCAGGTCTTCCAGGAAGGAGTCATTCAGAATGGTCATGATGATGGCGTGCTCGCCGCTGACCGCCAGATTGTCGATCTGAATGTCGTTGTGCGGTTTGCGGCCGATGGTAGTCCGCTCCTTGCTGAGCGTGAACTCCTTGATCAGCTGACCATCGAGACTCAATATCAACTTCGCCATAGCTGCGTCCTTTTATTTGAACCAGGAAAAGAACTTCGCAAACAAGCCCTCGTCTGCCGGGAAGTCCTTCTTCACCTTGATCAGCACTACCGAGATATTATCGCGCCCGCCGTTGTCGTTCGCCATTTGTACCAGTTGCTCGGCTGCAAGCTGCAGATTCGCACCCAGCGCTTCCAGCGTCATCTCGATGTCTTCGTCCTCGACCATGTCATTGAGGCCATCCGAGCAAATCAGATAGATGTCGCCTTCCTGCGCCGGATAGACATGGATTTCCGCCTCCACCGCAGGCTCGATTCCCAGGGCGCGTGTAACCAGATTCTTGTTCTGGGAGCGTTTCGCCGCTTCCTTGGTGAGAAGTCCGCTGTCGATTTGTTCCTGCAGCAGCGAATGGTCCCGGGTAATCTGCTCCAGCTTGCCGCCACGCTGACGGTAGCAGCGCGAATCGCCGATGTGTGCGATTGTGATCTGATTGTTGCAAAATAACCCCACGACCAGGGTCGTGCCCATTCCGGCGTATTGCGGCTGGCTATTGGCAGACTGAAAGATCGACGTATTGGCCTTGGCAATGATATCCCGCAGCAGGGTCGTCGCAAGGGGTGAACCGGTAGACCTGTCCACTTCGTGCGGTGAATGGCTGATCATCGCCTCACGGGTTTCGCTGGAAATCAACGCGGTAGCGATGCCGCTGGCGACCTCGCCGGCGTTATAACCGCCCATGCCATCGGCCAGGACCGCGAGGCCTATTTCAGCGTCGGTGGAAATGCTGTCTTCATTATGCGAACGCACCATTCCGGTGTGAGTCGCTTTTGCCATCTCGAGAGAGGCGATCAAGCTCATGTCGGGCATCCGCTAGAGAGTAACGTCCACGGTATCGAACTGGGCGGCGCATGCGCGAATGGCTTGCGCAAATTCCTCGCCGCTTTGGTAACGCTGCGCCACGTCCTTGGAGAGCGCCTTGTTTATGATTTCTACTACACACTCGGGCAGGGCGGGATTCACCCCGAGTATGTCGATCGGCGGTTCGTTGGCAATCTTGAACATCAGCTGCGTCATCGAGTCACCCTGGAAAGGCAAACTGCCGCATGATAGTTGATACAGCGTGACGCCCAGCGAGAACAGGTCGGACTGGCCGTCGATCTTTTTGCCCGCCAGCTGCTCGGGCGACATGTAGGAAGGCGTACCGAGCACCATTCCGGTCTTGGTTTTGGACGAATCCGTAATGCGCGCAATGCCGAAATCGGTGACTTTGACGGAATCGCTCTGCGGGTCGTACATGATATTGGCGGGTTTGATGTCGCGGTGAACGACGTTCTGCAAGTGCGCATAAGAAAGCGCTTCCGCAACCCGCGCCACGACGGAAAGCGTCTTCGGCAACGACAGCAGCGCGCCCGGTTTGGTCTGCGGCACCAGATCCTTGCCTTTGAGGAACTCCATGGCGATATACGCAAGATCGTGCTCTTCGCCGGCATCGTAAATCGTGACGATATTGGGATGATTGAGCCGGCCCGCGGTTTCCGCTTCGCGGAAAAAGCGCTGCTTCACATCTTCCAGTTCGTCCGGCTCGAACTCCTGGGACAACGCCATCGTCTTGATCGCAACAACGCGGCCGATCTTCGGGTCCTTCCCCAGATAGACCACGCCCATGGCGCCCTTGCCGAGCTCCTTCTCCACCTGGTAGCGGCCGAGCATCGGTTTCTCGACCGCTCCGCCTTCCAGCACCAGCGTGCTGGCATTGGTACGCCCACTGCCACCACCCAGGATGACGGTTTCGGACATCTGCTTCGCCCGATTGAGTTTCTGGTCGAGGTCGCGGAACTTCGGATTGTAAGTCGCCATGTGCTCGTACACCGCCTGCGCCTTGTTGAACTGGCGCTTGCGTTCGAAATCGAGTGCAAGGTTGTACATATTGTCCATGACGGCGTCGTCGAGCGGCACCTTCTTGAACTTGTCGAAGGCCATGTCGAGTTGACCCTGGCCCTGAAACGCAAGTCCCAGCATGCGGTTGGACTCGGCCGAATCCAGGTCCGACTTGGTTTTGCCGCGCTCTGTTACCAGGAATCGCTTCGTGGTCAGCAAGATATGCCCTATGACCAGCAGTACGGCCGATGCCATCAACTGAATCCACACCAATTTACCCGCCATCAATGCGAAGTGAGTCGCGAAGAGTGCGACCAGCACCGCTGCGCTCAAAACGAATCCCATTCCCGCGTTCAGCCGCGGCAGCAACAGGATGATATAAAGCGCGACCAGCACGAAAACCAGCTTCTCCACCCAGAATCCCCAGGTCGGCGCCACAAAGAAATCTTCCTGAAGAATGCTGGAAACCGAGTGCGCCAGCGTGACCACCGGAGGCATCGCCGGCGATATCGGGGTCACCTGATAGGTGCCCACGCCAGCCGCGGTCGCCCCGATCAGCACAACTTTGTCGCGATACTTCTCTGCGGGAATCTTTCCGGAAATCACGTCGTAAAAAGAGTCCAGCGGAAACGCCGGCCTGCCGTCCTTGTCCTTGTAGAAATAACTATGCATCTGCAAGTAGGGATCGGTGGTGATGGTCAGATTGCCCACCTTGATGCCTTCACCCAAGCGCATCTCGATGTCGCCGGGACCGAGGTTGAGGCTTTTCGCCGCAAGCATGGTCGAGAACGACGGGAAATACTGATCGTAATAGCGCACGACCAGCGGTTCGGTTCGTGTGCTGCCGTCGACATCCGGTAACGCATTCAAATGACCGATGGCGGCGGCTCCTGCAGCAATTTCCTGCATTGGCGCCACGGCTTGAAGCGTCGGCACCGGGAATATGTTGTTGCCCTGCGCGCCCATGCGGTCCACGACCTTGGTAATCTGGTTCTTCAGGACATAGTCCGGGAGCGGCTTGTCGGGATTGCCGCGCGGTTCGCCAAGAACGAAGAGCATCGGCAATGCAATGTTGCCTGCTTCAGTAACGGCCGCGGCGAGTTTGCGGTCGTTGTTCAGCGCGTCTTCGGCCTCTCCAAGCACCGCGGAAAACTGCGCAAGATTCTGCTGCTCGGCGGGAGGAAGGGCCTGATAGAGTTCCGTCAGCTTCTGAACATAAGCCAGACCCGGATCGATCTGCGGTTCAAAAAAGAAGGATGCATAGCCGACGACTTTCGCACCGGCTTGCTTGAGCTTGGCGATCATCTGCGCATGCACTTCGCGCGACCACGGCCAGCGTCCAATATTGGCTATGCTCTGGTCGTCAATCGCGATGACCGCTATGCGAGGCGAAGGGGCGTGACTGGAGGCCCGAACACCCCAGTCGTAAGCCAGGCGTTCGAGACTTTGGACCAGATCGCTGCCGGATGCGAAAAACAACACCAGCGCCACGATCAGTCCAAGGAACCAATCGGCTTTCCAGAAAGCCGTTTTCTTCATGCCACCCACCCCTGATTGGATGCCTGAAGCCTTTGATTTCTAGCTAATTAAGGCGTTTGAGCTAGAGATTCTACGATATTCCGGCTAAAAGTATATGATTTTTTGTGGAACTGGCCGCCGGGCAAGCTAGGAAGACGATTGGAACTCACTTCGTCCCAGCCGAGCGCTCGCCATTCGCCGAAAGCCACGATGCATCCACAACGCGCGCGGCGATCGAGCATCGCCGCCCACGTTTAATTCGGGATAGAGTTCAGAGCAGTGGCTTCAGAGACAAAGGGAGATCCCGGCGACCAGGGCGCCGATTGCAATTCCCGCGAGCACATCGCTCGGATAGTGCAGACCCAACGCCATGCGAGACAGCGCAATCCGGAATGTGAAGGGAATCAGAAACCAGGAAAGTTGCGGATAGGACGCCGAGGCGATGGTGGTGAATGAGACAGCATGCAATGTAGGCCCGATGGGAAGCTGAATGGATCCAGTGGCCTGCCATTGCAGGTAATGGCCTGGTTGACCTGATACGGCCGCGGCCTTGACGTCCTGGCCTCGAGGCACTTGTACAGCAAGGTACACATGAGTCCGACGATCACCATGTGCAGAACCACCCGAACGGCGGCGACACCATGGACGGCGAGTAGCGCTCCCATCAGGATGTACCAGAACGCGCCATTGCCAAGCCGACTCACGATCCGGAAGAACTGGCGCACCGGCTCGAGCCGCCCGATTGAGGCAAACGCAAAGTCCCTCATCGAGTTCCAGCCATTGACGACTTGGGGCCAGGCTAGGCATGGAGGGCTTCGACAAAGCGTCCCGGGGTCTTGGCAACGCCGTTTACTTCGGGCGGACCGGTCTTGGTGACTACCGCGACCCGGAGGAAAGTCGATTGCTGGAAAACGAAATCATTGGCGGTCATGCCCGGCAAGTTTGACGTTGCCGTTCGAAACTATGACGACGGTTCGATGACGACCAGATGAAAACAAGCCGCTTCCGTATTGGACCTCATGCCGGCTCGTTATTCAACCGAACAACACCAGCAGCCAGACCACAACGACGTTTGCCAACGACATCATGACAGCGGCACTGCCGATATCCTTGGCGCGTTTGGCAAGCCGATGATGTTCGAGTGACACGCGATCGACGGTTGCCTCTACAGCCGAATTCAGCAACTCGACGATCAGTACCAGGAGCACCGACGCGATCATCAATGCCTTTCCCATACCGGACGCCGGCAGAAACAACGCCAGCGGGATCAGCAATACGGCCAGCAGGACTTCCTGCCGGAATGCGTCTTCGTGCCGGTAGGCCGCCCTCAGGCCCTCGATGGAATAGAACATCGCATTCCATACGCGCCGCAGTCCGGTCTTGCCTTTATGCGGGCTTTCTAGCTGGCTGGAATCTTCCACATTCTCACCTGGAGGCCATCCAATCACGAGACCGGCGCGGAGTGACTCGCGAACTTGCGTGCCACATATCTTGCCGGCCTCCTGGATTGCGGCCGTCACTACGTTGACCAAATGCTCTGGTGTTCGCTTCGCTTCGCTTCGATTTCGCCTTAGCCGCTCACTTCAGCGCGGCCAGCGCGGCTTCGTAATTCGGCTCGCTCGCGATCTCCGGTACCAGCTCCGAATGCAGGACCTCGTTGTTTTCGTCCAGCACGACGACTGCACGCGCAGTCAGTCCCTTGAGCGGGCCATCCGTAATATCCACGCCGTACTTGCCGTGAAAATCCCTGCCGCGGAAAGTCGACAACGTCACCACATTGTTCAGGCCTTCGGCGCTGCAGAAGCGCGACATGGCGAATGGCAGATCGGCAGAGATGACGAGCACAATCGAATTGTCCACGCTGGACGCTTTTTGGTTGAATACCCGCGTGGATTGCTGGCAGGTGGGCGTATCCAGGCTGGGCACGATGTTCAAAACCTTGCGCTTGCCCGTGTAATTCTTCAGCGATACGTCGCCGAGATCCTTGCCGGTCAGACTGAAGTCCGAAACGCCTTCGCCTTTCCTGGGCAGCTTGCCTGCCACGGTGACGGGATTGCCCTTCAGTGTTACGGTTGCCATCTATGAGTCTCCTCTTGAAAAAACGGACAGTATGATTTGGGCCGGACGCGGAGCAGGACAACCCGCAATGCAAACACATCTTGGTTGCAGTTGATCGTGCCCTCAAGCAGCCTGTGTGTCGATCAGCTTTTGACAAGCTTCGGCGTCCAGCAGCGACGCCAGTTCGGATTTATCGGCGGGTTTGAGTTTGAGTATCCAGGCCCCGATCTGCGGGAATGACCCTATCTTGCTCCTTGGGTATCGCTCGATCGGGGCTGTTGCGGAACTTCAAGCGGTCCCGAATTAATGAGACGATATTTTACCGCGCGACAGTTGATCGCTCTTTTCGGCGCCATTCGTTACGGATAGTACAAATAGAGCCGGTAACCCGCGGCACGTAGCGCACCCGTATCGAGATAAAGCTGGATTGGCAATTCAGTCCCGGCTTTCAGCCCCCCGGCTTGCGCGCCCGGCGGCAGATACTCGGCAGGCAGAAAGACACGGCGCGCGACGGCCTGCTCAATTGAATTGGTCAGCGTCAGTTCAAATGCCGGATAGGCCAATTCAACCGGCGCCCGGTTTCGCACGGATAACAATAGTTGAATTTCATTCGGATGCGAAGGATCGGCCGCTTTCAGGTCGGACGCCTCTATATGAAGGTAGTTCGACAGCTTTGGCAACCCGATCACGCATCCGACAGACTCGCAAAGATGCATGTAATAGCTGCGCGTTTGCGGAAGCGACACCATCATTTCGGTGCGAAACGCATAGGCGGCCTGCACGACAAGAGCCATTGCCAGCATGAGCGCCAGGACCGTCCAAAGCGCGGTACGCCGCGGCGACTCCGGCATCTTGAATTCCCATTCGTACAGTCCGGCCGCGGGATCCGGTCGTACAAGTTGCGGGTTGTCGTTCGGAGAAATCGGTGCTTGCGCGAATATCGGCTGCGCATTCGGCTCGAGCATCGATGGGTTCTGTTGCAAGGTGACCGCTTCCTGGCACGCGACTCGAGGTTCCTGGGCTGTCAGCGTCGCGAAGGCATCGAATATCTTCTGGCAATGGCCGCAACGGACTTGTCCGCCCGATGCCTGCAATTGCTGCGTGGTGACGCGGAAGGTGGTATCGCAATTCGGACAGCGGGTATACAGGTCCATGCCGCCGGCCTCAGTTCAGGCGAGTGCCGGTCAATCGCACCCAGCCATCGTCCGTGACTGGGGGTTCGACGGCGAACCAGGCCCGATAAGTATCGGCCACATCCTCTGCCTGTGGCGTCAGGATTCCGGATAGCACCAGCTTTCCACCATGTACGGTCAGCCTCGCCAGCAACGGCGCGAGGACTTTCAGGGGATTGGAAAGAATATTGGCCAATACGACATCTGCGGGCTCGGGCGGAACGTCATCCGCGTTGGAAAATTCTGCAACGACGTTGTTGCGCTGTGCATTGTAGCGGCTCGACAGCACGGCCTGCTCGTCGATATCGACGCCTCGCACGCGAGCAGCGCCCAGTTTCGCTGCTGCTATCGCCAGAATGCCGGAACCGCAGCCGTAGTCGATCACGCTATTGCCGGGCGACATGTACCGGTCAAGCCAGTCGAGGCACAACCGTGTCGTGGGATGACTACCGGTGCCGAATGCGAGACCCGGATCGAGAACGATGTTGATTGCCGCCGGATCCGGGCTGGCGTGCCAGCTGGGAACGATCCACAGCCGCGAAGATACGCGAATCGGATCGAACTGGCTCTGGGTCAGCCGCACCCAATCCTGTTCCGGGACCTCCGTGATTTTGTAGTCGGCTGTGATGGAAAGGCCGGCGGCGGCCATGGCCCGCTCGATTACCGCGGGCAGATCCGTTTCGGGGGAAAACAAGGCGATCAGGCGATTCGATCCGAACGCCACCTCGAGATCCTGACCAGGCTCGCCGAAGATCGGCGTTTCGCGCTCTGTTCCGGCCTGGGCATCGGCGACGTCTATCGAGAGCGCCCCCTCTTCGACGAGAGCATCGGAAACCGCCGATACTCTTGCGGCGTCCACCATCAATTCGACCGCGAGCCAGGCGATGTGGCGCCTCCGTGATATCCGAAGCTACTCGACCTTGCCGTACTTGGCGAGTTTTTCTTCCAGGTAATGGATGCTGGTTCCGCCGCGCATGAAGGACGTATCCAGCATGAGTTCCTGATGCAGCGGCAGATTGGTTTGTATGCCTTCCACGATCATTTCCGAGAGCGCAATCCGCATACGCGCGATGGCTTGCTCCCTGGTATCGCCGTAAGCGATGACCTTTGCGATCAGCGAATCATAATAGGGCGGCACAAAGTACCCGTGGTAGACATGCGAGTCCACCCTGATGCCCGGACCGCCCGGCACGTGCCACGAGGTGATGCGTCCCGGCGATGGCGTGAACTTGTAGGGATGCTCCGCGTTGATCCGGCATTCGATGGCATGCCCGCGAAAGCTGACATCCTTCTGCCGGAACGGCAACTTCTCCCCGGCTGCGACCAGTATCTGGGTTTTGACTATATCCACCCCGGTGATCATCTCGGTGACCGGATGTTCCACCTGGACGCGAGTGTTCATTTCAATGAAATAGAACTCGCCATTTTCGTACAGGAACTCGAAGGTGCCTGCGCCACGATAGCCGATCTTGCGGCAGGCGTCTGCGCAGCGCTCGCCTATGCGTACGCGCTCCTTCATCGGGATCAGCGGCGCGGGCGCCTCCTCTATGATCTTCTGGTGACGACGCTGCATGGAACAATCCCGGTCGCCGAGATAGACGGCATTGCGATGTTCATCGGCAAGCACCTGGATCTCGACGTGACGCGGCGTTTCGAGAAACTTTTCCATGTACACGGTCGGATTGCCGAAAGCGGTCTTGGCCTCCTGGCGTGTCATCGCCACCGCGTTGATCAATGCGGCCTCGGTATGCACGACACGCATGCCACGGCCGCCCCCGCCGCCTGAAGCCTTGATGATGACCGGGTAGCCGACCTTGCGCGCAATCTTGACGATTTCCTGCGGCTCCTCGGGCAATGCGCCCTCGCTGCCGGGAACGACGGGAACGCCCGCCTTGATCATGGTGTTCTTGGCGCTGACCTTGTCGCCCATCAGGCGAATGGTATCGGGACGCGGACCGATGAAGACGAACCCGCTTTTCTCCACCCGTTCGGCAAAATCGGCGTTCTCGGACAGGAAGCCATAACCCGGATGGATCGCTTCTGCGTCGGTGACCTCGGCGGCACTGATGATTGCCGGAATGTTGAGATAACTGTCAGCGGACGCGGCCGGGCCGATGCAGACCGATTCATCGGCCAATCGCACGTATTTGGCTTCGGCGTCGGCGACGGAATGAACCGCAACGGTCTTGATCCCCAGTTCGCGGCAGGCACGCTGGACACGGAGGGCGATTTCACCCCGATTCGCGATGAGTATCTTTTCAAACATGCGGGACTCTGGCTGGGCAGCTCGGCACTGTGCCGGCCGGAATTGCTACCCGATTATGAATAGTGGCTGGCCGTATTCGACCGGCTGGCCGTTCTCGACCAGTACTTTCTTGACGACGCCACTCTGGTCGGCTTCGATTTCGTTCAACAGCTTCATCGCCTCGATGATGCAGAGCGTTTCCCCCGCATTGATGTTCTGGCCGATTTCTATAAACGGCTTCGATCCTGGCGCGGACGACCGGTAAAAGGTCCCGACCATGGGTGACTTCACCACGTGGCCTTCCGGCTCTGCCGGCGCCTCCGCGACCGCAGACGCTGCTATCACTGCGGTCGTTGTCGGGGCTGCCATGGGCGCGGACGCCTGCGGCATAGTCATCATGCCGGGATGCCCGGGAATACCAACACGGTTGATCCTGACCTTTTCCTCGCCTTCGGTAATCTCCAGTTCGGCAATGCCGGACTCCTGCACCAGATCGATCAGCTTTTTCAGTTTTCTAAGGTCCATTTCGCAAGTCCTATTTCGTGGGGACGTAGGCAATCGCATACGCCAGCGCGTATTCGTAACCCCGGGAGCCCAGGCCGCAGATGGTGCCGACCGCCAGATCGCTGAAATACGAATGGCGCCGGAATGACTCCCGGGCGTGAACATTCGACAGGTGTACCTCGATGAATGGAATCCGGACCGCCGCAAGCGCATCTCTCAGGGCGACGCTGGTGTGGGTAAATGCTGCCGGATTGATGACGATGAAATTCACGCCGGAATGGCGGGCTTTCTGTATTCGTTCAATGAGTTCCGACTCGGAATTGCTTTGGAAGCTGTCCAATTTGATGCCGGCTTCAGCGGCTTGGGCAGCGAGCCGTCTACCGATGTCCTCCAGCGTTTCCCCCCCGTATATCTGTGGCTCTCGGGTGCCGAGAAGATTCAGGTTGGGACCATGCAGCACCAGAACCTTCCGGGGGCTTTGCGCAGAGGGAGGCCGCGCTTTGCCACCCTTCGAGGTGGTTTTCATGTTGGCCAGTTTGCCGTAATTAGCGGGTTTTTGTCCAGATTTAAGCGAAATTGGTCGCTTCATCCTGGGTAATGCCGGGGTGCCACGGGACATCTGTCGAGGTTTGGGGGCAATAAGGTAGCCCGTCATGCATTCGGGCGCCAACCAAACTAGCTGGTATATTCAACAGTCGTAAAGTTAGACGAACTTAGGCGGATTTGACGCCTTGTTCTTGCCATTTTCCGACAAGACGCCGATGGCTGCCGCACAAAAACCGAAGTAACCGATGTTCTCGCCTACCGGAGACCGTTGACTTGGGTCAGGATCGGCAGAAATCTCTCGGCTGGGCTATAGCCGATGACTCGGGCGTCTTCGATTTCCCTTCCATGGCGATCGAAGAAGATAATTCCGGGCGGCCCGAAAAGCCCAAACTGCTTCAGGAGTGCCGCATCGTCTGCGGAATTGGCGGTAACATCGGCCTGAAGTAGCAGCATGGCCGCAAACTGGCTTTTTACATTTTTGTCCTGAAAAGTCAGCCGCTCCATTTCCTTGCAGGACACACACCAGTCGGCGTAAAAATCCAGCATGACCGGTTTTCCGGCATTGGCGACCGCACGCTCGAGTTCAGCAACCGAGGCCACACGAACAAATGAGGTCGCGCGCTCCGGCTCCGGCCCCGTCATCCGCATGCGCAAGCCGGACAGCGGTTGAAAGAGATCCCGTCCACCGGAAAGTCCGCCAACCAGAAGTGCGATGCCCGTTAACAGGGCAATGACGCCGATACCCTTCCACAGTTTGCGCAAGCCGCCCGCCCCCGACGGCAGGGCGTCTATGGCGTGAAGGTAGATCCCTGACATGATCAATAGCGCCGACCAGCACAGCATCTGCGCGATGACCGGAATGAGCGGCGAAATCATCCATATGGCCGCCCCGAGCAACAACACGCCGAAGAAATTCTTCACCGCCTGCATCCATGCGCCGGCCTTGGGCAGCAGCGCACCGGCCGAAGCGCCGATGACGAGCAGCGGCAGGCCCATGCCCACGGCCATCGTAAACAGCGCCGCCCCCCCCAGGAACACGTCGCGCGACTGGCTGACGTAGAGCAACGCTCCCGCCAGCGGCGCCGCGACGCACGGTCCCACGATAACGGCCGACACGGCGCCCATGACAAAAACGCCGACCAGCGTCCCTCCGGTCAGTCGGTTGCTGGTATCGGTTGCCCCGCTCTGCCATGCGCTTGGCAATTGAAGTTCGTAGAAGCCGAACATGGATAGGGCCAGCACGACGAATACGCAGGCGAACGCGCCTAACACCCAGGGATTCTGCAGCGCGGCGGACAGCAGGGTTCCGGACAATCCCGCTAGAACGCCTGCAATCGCGTAGGCGATCGCCATGCCGAGAACGTACATCGCGGACAGCGTGAAGCCACGCCATCGCGTCACCTTGCTCCCCTGGCCCGCGATCATTCCGGACAGAATTGGAATCATCGGCAAGACACAGGGCGTAAATGACAGAAGCAGTCCGAACCCCAGGAAGCTGGCCATGACCAGCCAGAAGTTGCCAGTCTTCAGCAACCCTGCGATCTGGCGATCTTCCGAAGGCTGCTGGATCGACCCGGCCGCTGGCGGCGAGAGCGCTTCGGCGACGGATTGCCGCGGCGGGTCCGAAGACGAAAGCGCCGCGAGCGTCATCGGAAATTGCCGGGTTGCAGGGGGGTAACACAATCCTTTTTCGCTGCAACCCTGAAAACCAACCGTCAATACCAGGGGAATCTGATCCGCGCCATCCCTGCGCAGTCTTATCAATGCCTGCACGGGCGCATGGAATACCTCGGTCTTCCCGAAATTCGGATCCTGCTTCGCTTCTCCCGGGGGCAAATGCACCGAATCGATGGCCGCTTTCTCTGCCGGCGCAATCGTGAAATGAATCTTGTCGCGGTACAAATAATAACTGTCAGCCGGGCTCAACCGGGCAACCAGCGTTTGCGCATCGGCGGCGCGAACCTCGATAGTGAAGGCCTTTTCCACTGGAAGAAATTCTTCCTCGCCGGCGGATCCCGCGGTCTCGCCTTGGAGACGCGCCAGCAGCCCTCCACTTTTGCCCGGCGCCGGCGGGCTCGCTTCGGAGTACGCGGCCGGCGCCAGTTTCGCGCTCTGGGTCAAGGGCGTGTAGCACACACCGACGTCGGCACAGCCCTGTGAAACCGCTTTCAGCGTAAAGCCGCTGGCCGGTATCGAAGACTTGAGCGGCAACTCGAACACCAGTTCGCCGCGATAGGTCGCGACCCTGCCGAAGAACTCGTCTTCCTTGATGGTGCCGGGAGGTAGGCGCGGCATGCCAAATTTTACCGGGCCTTGCGTTACGGAAAAGTGAAAGCGCTCACGGTACATGTAGTAGCCGTCCGCGATCTGGTAACGCACCTGGACCGTTTCCGGGTCGACCATCCTTGCCGTAAAGCGGAAGGCCACATCAGGCTCGAGAAGGTCCTCCGCGGCGAATGCGGGCACGAACAGGATCGACGGCAGAACCGCCAGCAGCATTGCGGTGACGCGTGGCGAAAAGAATTTCATGTTTCAGTTATCGAATCGGCGACCCGGCGTTTCATGCGGCGGTGGATTGCATCGCCACCCACTCCAGATAGGCTGGCAATCCGTTGCAGACCGGCATACTCACGATTTCGGGAAGCGCATAAGGATGATTGGCGCGAATTTTCTCTTCCAGGCCCGGATACGCGGAAGCGGTGGTCTTGATCAGCAGCGGGACTTCAGTGGCCATCTCGATCTTGCCCTCCCAGCGATATATGGACGTGCAATCGGCGAGAATGTTCACGCACGCCGCATGGCGATGCTCTACGAGCAATGCGGCCAGTCGCGTTGCAGCGGACCTATCCGGCAAATTGGTCAGTACGATAACGATATCGCGGTTACCGACGGTCATGCGATTCCTCCGATTCCAGGACTCCCCGCGGGATGCATCGATCAGGATTACCGGGTCGCTTCCCAGGCAGCCACGACGCCCTGCTGCGCTGACGGATAAAGCAACCGGACACGCAACTCCTTCTTCAATCTCCGATTGGCAAGCCGCCGCGATTCCCGCATGAACGAGAGCAGGTTTTCCGGAAGTTGGGCCTGCGCAACTTCCCAGCTCACGCGTGGAGGACTGGGAAGGCTGAACTGCCTCGCAACCATGTCGAAATACTCGCCCATCTTCATCCAGCAGTCATCCGATGCGTTGTAGGCACGCCCGCCGCGTCCGCGGGTAAGGGCCGCCAATACGCTACGCGCCAGATCGTCGGCGTGGATGTGGTTCGTGTAAGGATCGCGTTCCGGCACCAATGCCGGTACGCCGGCCTTGAGACGCGCAATCGGGAGGCGTCCAGCGGAATAGATTCCCGGCACGCGCAGAATACTGACCTGAACACCGGTTTCGGCGCCCCAACCACGTAACTGTTTTTCCGCATCGAGACGGCGCCGGGCGCGATCGCTGGACGGACGAGCACGACGCGTTTCGTCGACGACATCGCCGCCACAATCGCCGTACACGCCGCTGGTGCTTAAGTATACGAGGCGCTGTGGTAGACTGCCGCCCTTCGCGAGGGCCCTAATCAAGTTGATGGTCCGCGTATCGCGCGTGCCCGAACCGGGTGGTGGTGCAAGATGTACGACGTCCTGGGCGAGACCGGCAATTCGTACCAACGTTTCCGGATGATCCAAGTCCCCCGGGACCGGCATGATGCCTTCCGTGCGCAACGTCGAAAAACGATCGTGCGAGTGGGTAAGCGCGTAGATGCGCCAGCGGCCTTTCAGCGCCTTTGCAAGGCGCAGGCCGACGTCCCCGCAACCGATGATCAACAATCGCCTCATGCGTTCATTTTAACCCGGACCCGGCGGGGCTTCGGCAGAGTATCGACGTCATGTCTCACCAGGTAACAATCAAACCCAGCAACCATACCTTCACGTGCGGCGACGGCGAGACCGTCCTCGCGGCGGCGTTGCGCGAAGGATTTACGCTGCCTTATGGCTGCCGTAACGGCGCCTGCGGGGCCTGCAAGGGCAAAATCCTCGAGGGCGATGTGGACTATGGCAATCCGCAGCCCTATGTTCTGGTCGAGTTCGAGAAGAAGGCAGGATTGGCATTGTTCTGTCAGGCCAAGCCGCTGACGGATCTGGTGATCGAAGCGCGCGAGATACGCGGCCTCGGCCAGCTCGACATCCGAAAGCTGCCTTGCCGGGTGCAGGAGATGCACCGGGTCGCGCCCGACGTCGTTATCCTTAAACTGAAGTTGCCGGCGAACGAACGCCTGCAGTTTCTGGCCGGGCAATACATCGACATCCTCATGAAGGACGGTAAACGCCGCTCCTATTCGATGGGCAATCCGCCGCACGACGACGAATATCTAGAACTGCACGTGCGCAACATGGCCAACGGTGCATTCACCGAGTTCGTCTTCAACAAGATGAAGGAAAAGGACATCCTGCGCTTCGAGGGGCCCCTGGGCACTTTCTTCATGCGCGAGGATTCCGACAAGCCGATGATCCTGGTCGCCAGCGGCACCGGCTTCGCGCCGATCAAGAGCATTATCGAACGCGCGTTCCACATGGAAACCACCCGTCAGATGGTGCTTTACTGGGGTGGCCGCCGCCCGGCCGACCTGTACATGGCGGATCTGGCGGGAAAATGGCAGCAGGAGCACGACAATTTCAGTTTCATCCCGGTGATTTCGGATGCCGTGGCAGAGGATGCCTGGAACGGACGAACGGGATTCGTCCACAAAGCGGTCATGCAAGACCTTCCCGATCTGTCGGGATATCAGGTGTATGCCTGCGGCGCCCCGGTCGTCGTCGAATCCGCCCACAGGGATTTCACCACCCTGTGCAAGCTGCCGGAGGACGAGTTCTACTCCGATGCTTTCACGCCCTCCGTCGATCCCAAACCAGCTACAGCTTAGAACTCTGGATCTGCACGACAGGGACACAGAGGACACAGAGAAATACAAAGGCCAAGGCGACCAATTCGGAAACGATTGCCTGCCCTTTTAGATTTCGTACTTTGCCGTTCTCTGTATCCTCTGTGCCTCTGTGGTGAACGCCTTGCCCTACCCGCTGTTGCGCAAACCGGCGGCGATTCCATTCAGGGTCAGCAGAATCGCCCGGCGTGTGCGCTCATTAGTGTCCCCCGCGCGATAACGCCTCAGCAATTCGACTTGCAGGTGGTTGAGCGGGTCGATATACGGCGAACGGTTGCGCAAGCTGCGCGACAGTGCCGGATTCGCCTCCAGCAGTTCGCTCTGACCGGTAATCGCCAGCAGGTAGCGCACCGTGCGGTGCCATTCGTCCTGGATCTGCCCGAATATGGCATCGCGCAGTGCCACGTCCGTGACGAGTTCCGCATAACGCGACGCGATGCTGATATCGCTTTTCGCCAGCAGCATGTCCATGTTCGAGAGTAACGTGCGGAAGAACGGCCAGTCCTGATACATCCGTTTCAGCAAATCGATGCCGGCATCGCCGCGACGTCCCGCCATCTCTTCGACCGCCGCGCCGAAGCCATACCAGCCGGGGAGCATGATGCGCGACAGCGACCATGAGAACACCCAGGGGATCGCGCGCAGGTCTTCGATGCGGTCGGTTTTCTTGCGCGATGCGGGGCGGCTGCCGACATTCAAATCGGCGATTTCCGTAATCGGCGTAGCACTCCGGAAGAACTGCACGAAGCCCGGCGTCTCGTAGACCAGTTTTCTGTAGGCGGCGAACGCAGTCGCGCTCATTTCTTCCATGACTTCGAGGTAGGCTGGTTGTCCGCCGCCCTCCGGATTCAGGACGGTGGCTTCGAAGGTCGCCGCCACGAGCGTTTCCAGATTGCGCCGGCCGATATCCGGATCGGAGTACTTGCTGGCAATCACTTCCCCTTGTTCCGTGATGCGGATCTGCCCGGCGACGCTGCCGGGCGGCTGGGCGAGAATGGCCTGGTAGCTGGGGCCGCCGCCGCGGCCGACCGAACCGCCGCGGCCGTGAAACAACCGCAGTTTCACGCCATGGCGGTCGAACACTTCGACCAGTTCGACTTCCGCCTTGAACAATTCCCAGTTTGCGGTAAGGAAACCGCCGTCCTTGTTGCTGTCGGAATAACCGAGCATGACTTCCTGTACGCCGTCGCGACTCGCCAGTAACTGCCGGTAGTAGGGTTCCGAGAACAACTCATCCATGATCGCACCGCAGCCGCGCAGGTCTTCGATCGTCTCGAACAGCGGAATGATGTTGACTTGGAGCCGCGGGCTTTCGCCCGGATGCAGCAAACCGGCTTCCTTGAGCAGAAGCGCGACTTCGAACAAATCGCTGACGCTGTCGGCCTTGGAAATGATGTAGTTCGGCAGCGCCTGGGCGCCGAAACGCCGATGCATCTGCCCTGCGGTATCCAGGATCGCCAGCTCTTTTGCGACATCCTCGCTGTACTCCAGATAGGGTGAGCGCAGCAGTCTCGGCATCGAAAGTTCCTGCAACAGCCATTCGCGGCGCCCGTTTTCGTCGAGCTCGGCGTAGCCTTGCCGGCACGCGCCAAGCGCGAACAACTCGGTGACGACTTGTTCGTGTACGCCGCTGTGCTGGCGCATGTCGAGCGGCGCCAGGTGGAAGCCGAAGATGTCCGCAGCCCGCAACAGATTGCGCAACCTGCCGCGAGCAACGCGCTTCGAACCGTTCGCGGCAAGCGAGTCCGCCAGAACCGCAAGATCCTTGGCAAATTCGGCATTGTCCGGATAGGGCTGGGCATCGGCGACCGCGGGCCTGCCGGGCGCGCGGTGGCCAAGCGCATGCGAGGTCGCGGAAAGGCGGGCATAGATCCCGGTCAATGCCCGTCGATAAGGCTCGTCACGGCGATGTTCGGAGACGTCCGGAGAACGTTCCGCCAGATCGTCGAGTGCCGGTGTGGTTTCCACGATGCGCACCGACTGCGACAGCTCGCCGCCCAATTGATGGAGCTCGTCGAAGTAGAAATCCATCGCCGTCGCGGAATGCCGCGTCAGCGCGTGCCGCATCACGTCGGCGGTGACATAGGGATTGCCGTCGCGATCGCCGCCGATCCAGCTGCCCAGTTTCAGGAAATTCGCGGATCCGACCTTGCCAAAATTGCGCTCCGCGAGGAGATCTTCGATTTCCGCATAGAGCTTGGGCAACTGGCGCAGAAAGGTATAGCGGTAGTACGACAGCCCGTTCTCGATCTCGTCATTCACCGTCAGCCGCAACTCGCGCAGAATGCGCGTCTGCCACAGCGTGAGCACTATGCGGCGCAGCGCCTCTTCATTTTGCGCCAGTTCATCCGGCGTGAGCTGGATGCGGTCACGCTCGGTCAGCAGGCGCGCGATCTCCAGCTGGCAATCGAGAATGCTCTTGCGCTGGACCTCGGTCGGATGCGCGGTCAGTACCGGCGAGATCAATGCCCGGGAGAAAAATTCCGAAATCCGGTTCGCCGTGACTCCGTCCGCGCGCGCGCGGGCAAGCGCCAGCGCCATGCTGCTTTCCTGCGGGGGCGAGCCCGCAATCAGGTGGGCGCGACGTCTGCGGTTGTGATGCTGATCTTCGGCGATATTGGCCAATTGCGAAAAGTAACTGAACGCACGCACCACTGCGACGGTGCGTACGGGATCGAGCTTGTTGAGCATGGCTTCCAACTCGCGCTTGGCATCCGGATTGCGATCCCGGCGGAAGCGGATTGCGTTTTGCCGCGTACGCTCGATCAGGTCGAATATCGCTTCGCCCTCCTGTTCGCGCAGGGTGTCGCCGAGGATGCGTCCGAGCAGGCGGATATCTTCCCGCAGCGGCGACTCCTTGTCGGTTGCATCCGGATTCTTGCCTGGAGCATTCATGTGAACAGACTCGTTTGTGGTTGCGCCGCGCTCGATCTGCGGCATGGGGGAAACGGGGTTGCGGCTGGGGCTCGCATCCCATCAAGCAAACGTTGCGCCCGCCTGCAAGGCAGATCATTATCCCCGGCAACTCAAGGCGTTGAACAGTACTTGCGACCCGGCGCCCGGCGCATCTCCGCGCAATAATAGTGCGCGGCGTCAAACCACGGGCCTTCTGCGCCCGCCGCCGTGATGCTTCAATTGTTCGAGTGTGACTTCCAGCGCCTTCTGATACTCCGCTGCGGCCTCGGCGGGCTTGCCCTCGCGCTCCAGCAGGCGTCCGATTTCGAGG
>DASWEZ010000114.1:0-11407 GCA_036394495.1 Burkholderiales bacterium | reverse complement strand
CTGCGCAGGCTGTCGCTGCCGCTGATCGAGGTCGGCGCCATCGCCGCGATCCTGCTCTCCGATGCGGTCGAATTTACCGACGCGCTGTATGTTCCGTTCTTCCAGAGCCTGTGGCTTGCCAGCGTTCACATCCCGCAGCTCGGCATCCTCTTCACGGTTGTTGCGATAGTTGTTGCAGTCGTGTGCGCGGTAATGCGCGGTTCAGTGATCGATGCCGCGTTTGCAGCCGCAGCCGCCTCTTTTGCGCTGGCGTGCAACGGGTTGCCTTCGCCGGGCGCGTTCATCTGGTTTTGCACGATAGCCGCAATGATCGTCACGCTTGCGGTGCTGCAGGATTCCCACCGCATGGCGTTCTATGACGAATTGACCGGTCTGCCCGGGCGCCGTGCATTGAACGAGCGCCTGGAGTCTCTGGACGGCGGCTTCACGCTGGCCATGGTGGACATAGATCATTTCAAGGTTTTCAACGATACGTGGGGCCACGATGTTGGCGATCAGGTCCTCAAACTGGTGGCGGCCCGGTTACGGCGGGTTGGCGGCGGCGGCACCGCGTATCGGTATGGAGGAGAGGAATTCGCGATCCTCTACGCCGGAAGACGGCGAACCAGCGTAATCCAGCACCTCGAATCGATGCGCAGGAGTATCGACGATTACAAAGTGATGCTCAGGGATAGCGCGCGCCCGCAGCAGGCCACGTTGGGCAAGGCTGCTCCGGTCGCCACCACCACCAACAGGTGGATCTCGGTCACGGTCAGCATAGGCGTGGCAGAGCGGTCTGATCGTGCTGAAACGCCGGATCGGGTGCTCGAAGCTTCCGACAAGGCGCTTTACCGCGCAAAAGCCGAGGGCCGCAACCGGGTCGTAGCCGCATAGGCGGCAAAAAGGCGAGAGGAAAGAGGAAAGAGGAAAGAGGCGAGAGGAAAGAAGAAAGAAAGTTCAAAGGCCCGAATCCTCGGGAAGTTTTGCCTTTCCTCTTTCCTCTCGCCTCTCAACCTCCGAAGGGGGTAATCGATACTTACAAATTGCCGCTTTACACGCGGCCCTTTCAGGAAGAAACTTTTTACTGGCGGCCGGGACTGGGTTTCAGTCGCTGGGTGTTGGCGATAATAAGGCGCATATCCGCCTTGATGAGTACGGACCCGAAGCTGCATCAGGGGCCCCGTCTTGAAAAATCCTCCCACCTTGAAGAGCCCGGTCAGGGTTCAGTCGCGATCCGCGAGATCGTGGCCAAAAATTGGAAGACAGCCCCGGCGCCTCACCTTCGCGCTTTGCCATGTCGGCGCAGCGCACCTTAAGCGCGTTACAATCCCCATCTGATCGATCCAAGGATATCCAATGAAACGCTTTATCTTGATGTTCGCATTTCTGCTGCCGCTGCCTTCCTGGGCGGGGCTGGACGAAGGCATTGCAGCCTATACCGCGGGCGACTATGCCAAGGCGCTGGTCGAGTTTCAGGCGCTGGCGGACCAGGGCAATATGGATGGGCAATATTTCGTCGGGTTTTTCTACCACAACGGCTTTGGCGTGAAGCCCAACCAGGTCGAAGCGGTCAAATGGTTTCAAAAGGCCGCAGAGCAGGGCGATCCGCGCTCGCAGTACTACGTGGGCATCATCTACGCGACGGGCAAAGGCGTCACCAAGGATTTGCCGAAAGCCGATATGTGGTTGACGCTGTCGGCCACCAATCCAAAGACGACTTATCGCGATTCCCTCTATACCAAGGAGGAGATCGGCAAGATCGAAAAGAAAATGACGCCCGAGCAGCTCGCCCAGGTCAAGGAACTGGTCAGCAACTGGAAGCCGCAGAACTGATTTTGCGTCAAGCCATGAAAAAAGCCGGGGCCGCCCCGGCTTTTTTTTATCGCCCGCGCAGCTTACTTCGCGCGCAAATAAGCGTCATCCCCGTTGATCCAGTCTTCCCGCGGAGGCGTGAAAACGTCGTAAGCAATCAGTGTCTCCAGCGCTTCGGCGGTATGGGAAACATTGGCCGGGATGAAGATCATTTCGTTCGGGCCCACGTCCACGGTCTTGCCTTCCAGCTTGAAGCGCCAGAGGCCGTCGGTCACGAAAGTCACCTGCTGGTTGTCGTGCGAATGCAGCGGTACGACATAGCCCTTTTCGACCAACGTCTGGCCGATCATGATCTTGCCGTCCCAGGCCAGCTTGCGGACGAACTTGTCGTTCAGCCTTTCGGCGGGAATCTTGTCCCAGTTGATATGCTTCACGTGCAGTCTCTCGATGGTTGAATGATTGTTCAAAGCATATCATTTCGCGAGCGGATGAAAATCCGCGACGATGGACCAGACTTTAAAGTCTTCAATCCTCAGTTATGGTCGAAGACCGGTATCCGGGCGAAGCCGGAACCCCCTTGCGGGGCCTCAGTCCTTCCCACGCACCTTCGCGAACCACCAGCGCAGCCCGACGAAAAGGAAACGCCAGTCATGGAAGAACTCGGGCGGTTTGCCCTCCGCATAGTGGCCGGCAAACTGGAAAATCCAGCCGATCACGAACAATGCGACGGGTATCGGCCAGAGATCGGGCCGGAAAAACACAACGGCAAACAGCGGTATGGAGCCGGCGACCATTGGAATTCCCACCGTGTGGCAGAGGCGGTTTACCGGATGCCGGTGACTCTTCGCATATTCTCCGATCCAGTCCTTGGCTGGTATCGCGGACATTGTGCCTCCTATGAGCCCATGGTTCGCCCGGCACGTCGCGGATTCTCGGTTCGTCCGTCGCGTGATCCAAGCATGGGATAAATCGTACACATGTTCAACTCAGCGAGGGAACGGATAATCGACTCGGGACGCTTGCTCTTGGGGCACGAGGAGTCTAGATTTTGGTCACGTATCAGGTACCCGGAAACGCCGCGTCTTTTCTCTTGTGCGACGCGCCATCCGTGCGTGTCGTCCGGCATGCCGCGGCAATCCGTTTCTGGCCAGGGTGAGCCGTTATGCCATGTTGTCTAGACGAATGCGCACGATGATGGCCCCGAAGGAGGCAGTCCCGGAGCGTCTATCTGCACGCAAGGCCGAAGCCGATCGCGGCATTGCGCGCCTGGCGTTGCTTGGTCTCGTCCTGACAATCATCGTCGTGGGATTGCTCATCCCCATTTCGCTAAAAACGGTACGAACCGTCCTGCAGGAGGAGCGAAGCGTCGTCGAGGCCTATGAGACCATGCGTCGCTTTGTCGAGCTCAAGCTCGGCCGTTCCGACGCGCACATTTACTACGGTGCCTTCCTGCATTCCGGCAATGAAGACATGGCAGGCAGGTTCGAGCGCACGATAGCCCGCACCGACGCCATCCTGGCTCAGCTTCGCAGTGATGCAGGCAAATTCGGTGCCCGCGCACCAGAAGAACTCGAATCAGTCCTGGCGGCGGATGCTGCGTTGATGCGCAGAGAAATGGATCTGCGCCGCGCGAAGGGGGCGGACGCAGTGCAGCGGCACGTGGAACCGGGAGAGGGCGAAAAACTCCACGAGCGCATTGCGGAATTGTTGGAGATGTTCGAAGTGAATCAATATTCGCGCATACGGGAACTCCAGATCCAGCGTGATACCAGTCTCGCATTCGCCTGGCGAAGCGCGTTATGCCTCACGCTTATCCTCATCGGCGGATTGGCCGGGCTCTACTGGCTAACCCGCCGTTCCGAATCGGCCAGCCGCCAGGCGCTCGCGGCGCTGCGCGACGGCGAAGCACGTTTCCGTAGCCTGACTGAGCTGTCCGCCGACTGGTTCTGGGAACAGGACGAGCAACTGCGCTTTACTTTTCATTCGGCCGACGCCAACACCAACGCGAATTTCGGGTCGAGCAGCCGCGGCCTTACGCGCCGTGAATCGCCCGGCATGGATCCGACGTCGGCCGACTGGGATGCGCATGAAAAGGCCTGCAACGAGCGCCTGCCGTTCCGAAACTTCACCTACCGGAGGGTCGACGAGGGTGGGCAGGCCCACTGGATCCGGATCAGCGGGGAACCGGTATTCGACGGTGACGGCGTGTTCAAGGGCTATCGTGGCGTGGGGGCCGAAGTCACACAGGAGCGCCAAGCGGACCAGGAAATCGTGCGCCTCAAGGACTTGTATGCGGCGCTATCGCAAACCAATCGCGCCATCATCCACATCCACGAACCGGTGCCGCTGTTCGACGAGATATGCCGCGCGGCCGTCGAGCATGGGCACCTTTGTCTCGCCTGGATCGGCCTGGTCGGCGAGGACGGATGGATCACGCCCCAGGCAATACACGGTCCCGTCAGCGACGTGTACCAGCGCCTGCGAGTGTCGGTCAACCCCGACCTGCCCGAAGGCCGTGGATTCGCCGCCGCGGCGGTGCGCGAAGGCCGTTATTACATCGTCAACGATTTTTTGGCCGAACCGCGCGTGGCGCCCTGGAAGGAGCAGGCCATAGCAGCCGGCGTGAAGTCGCTGGCGACCTTTCCCCTGCGCCGCGACGGAAAATGCGTTGGCGTGCTGAACCTGCATGGCGACGAAGTCGGATTCTTCAGCGACGAACTGGTCGCGCTGCTTTCGGAAATGACGGAAAACATTTCGTTTGCCCTGACCAACATGCAGCGCGAAGCGGAGCGGGAGTCGTCGAAGCGTGCCCTGGACGAGAGCGAGAAAAAATTCCGCCAGCTCGCAGCCAATGTCCCGGAGGTATTCTGGACCACCGACCCGGACCTGGGCCGGATCACGTATGTAAGCCCCGCGTACGAGAAGATTTTCGGGCGCAGTGCCGCCCTTCTGCTGGAAAACGCCACGGAGTGGTTCGATGCCATCCACCCGGAAGACCGGGTTCGCGTCATGGCTTCCCATGGCCGCAACAGCGGCGGCAAGATCGACGAGGAATTCCGCATCGTACGTCCGGACGGCGAAGTACGCTGGTTGCACAACCGTGCTTTTCCGGTCATGGACGACAGCGGGCACGCGACCATGATCACCGGCGTGGCGGAGGACATCACATCGCGCAAGCTGGGCGAGCAGAAGCTGCAGCACATGGCCCACTACGACAACCTGACCGAGTTGCCGAACCGTTCGCTGTTTTATGATCGCCTGCAGCAGACCATCGTGCATTCGCGCCGGATGGATCGTTCGGCGGCGGTCGTTTTTGTCGATGTCGACCATTTCAAGCTGGTCAACGACACGATGGGCCATGCTGCCGGCGACCAGTTGTTGCGACAGGTGGCGCGCCGGCTGGAAAGTGCCGTGCGCCCGGGCGACACCGTTGGCCGATTCGGCGGCGACGAATTTGCGTTGATCCTGTCCGACCTCGCCAGCCCCGGCGACACCGCACGCGTGGCGCAGAAGCTGATGTCCGTGCTGCACGAAGTGTTCGTCATCGAGGGGCGCGAGCTTTTCGTCACAGCGAGCGCGGGAGTGACGCTGTTTCCGGAGGACGGCGACGATGCCGATACGCTGATCAAGAATGCGGACGTGGCGATGTATCGCGCCAAGGAATTGGGGCGCGACGCCTATCAGTTCTACAAGAGCGAAATGAACGCCAGCGCGCTGGAGCGCATGTCGATGGAGAATCACCTGCGGCGCGCACTGGAGCGCGGCGAGTTCCTGCTGCACTACCAGCCCAAGGTCGATCTCGTCAGCGGCGAGATAACCGGCCTGGAGGCATTGCTGCGCTGGCAGCACGCGGAACTCGGCCTGGTCCAGCCGGTGCGTTTCATCCCGGTCCTGGAAGACAACGGCTTGATCGTGCAGGTGGGCGAATGGGTACTGGAGGAAGTTGCCCGGCAATTGAAAGCCTGGGGCGCCGATGGAACCGTTCCCGTGGTGCCGGTCGCGGTCAACCTATCGGGGCGTCAACTGCAGCAGAAGGATATCGGTGACTCCATCCGGGGGATCATCTCGCGCTCGGACCTCTCTCCGCGACTGTTCGAGTTCGAGATTACCGAGAGCGTGCTAATGCGCAATGCCGAGCAGATCGGCGGCATTCTCGGCGGCCTGCGGCAGTTCGGAGTTCGCATCTCCGTGGATGACTTCGGCACCGGCTATTCCAGCCTCGGTTACTTGAAGAGCTTCCCGCTGGACACGCTCAAGATAGACCGTTCCTTCGTGCGCGACATCGTCACCGATCCCGACGACGTCATGATTACGCGCGCGGTCATCTCCATGGCGCATAGCCTGCGCCTGAAAGTGGTCGCCGAGGGCGTGGAGACCGCTGCGCAGATGGCCATCCTCGCCGCCGCAGGCTGCGACGAGATGCAGGGATTCCATTTTTCCCGGCCGCTGGCAAAAGACGATTGCGCCGAGCGCCTGCGCACCCATCGCCGCCTGCAGTCGGCCCGGTCCGGCGCTGCCCCCGAGCCCACGCTGCTGATCGTCGACGACGATTCGGCCAATGTGGAGCTGATTAGCAGGCTGCTGCGCCATGAAGGCTTCTGCATCCTGAAGGCGGGCAGCGCCGAGGAGGCCCTCGAAACGCTGGCGCTCAACGCCGTCGGCGTCATCCTCTCCGACCACCGCATGCCGGGCATGACCGGCGTGGAATTGCTGCACCGGGTAAAAGGGCTCTACCCGGACGTGGTCCGCCTCATCATGTCAGGCGAGATGGATGTGCAGACGGCAACAGAGGCCATCAATCAGGGCACGGTGTTCAAGGTGTTGCTGAAATCCCCGGACTACAAGTACCTGCAGACCAGCGTCAAGGAGGCATTCGCCTACCGGGCTTTGCAGGAGGACAATCGCAGACTCACAAGCCGGGTACGCGCGCTCGAGGAGGCCGCCGGCGAGAGTATCGTCCGCTTGCCGCGCGCAGAGCGGGGGAAATAAAAAAACGGGGAACTTGCGTTCCCCGTTCGACAGGACTGAAAGAACAGGCTAGGCCGCCGTCTCGTTGCTGACGAGGCCGTATGTGACATTGTTGCGTTCCACGCCCTCGCCTTCGTAGTGCTCCTTCATGAGGGCGAGTTTGTCGTGGCTGAGGCCTTCGTATTCCGCCTGAATCTTGTACTTGTACAAACGTGCCGAATTCTCGCCGAAGATCATGTTCTTGATCTTGCCGTCGGCCGCGCCCAGCTTGGTCTTCCATCCCATCTTTTGCATGATGTCGTCGGGTACTTCGAGCCGGCGGAAGGCTTCGATCTGCCACTGCGGGCTGCCGTACCACACCGAGTCCGAACCCCAGACGACGTGGTCCGCACCCATGTCATTGACCATCTGTCCGATCATTGCGGCCGCCAGGCGCGGGCTGGACACGGCAACCGTCGCGAACGTCGTGCCGAGTTCGGCATAAACGTTCTTGCAGCCGTGTTTGCTGGCAAGTTCGCATACATCCGTGGTCCAGTCGATGCGGCCGGTCTTCTCGAACTTGTCGAGCGAGTGCTGCGGATCCTCGAGGAAGTTGCGCATCGCGCCGTGGTAGATGATGAAGTTGAGGCCCGGCCAGTCCTTTGCGGCCTTGAGTACGTCATCGGGAGTGGCGTGTTTCCATACGTTGGGCCAGGATGTTTCGTAGTCGAGCGGCAGCAGGCCTTTGTGGATACAGACGTTGCGGATACCCGATTTCATTGCTTTCTCGTACCACGGATAGACCAGCTTCTCGTCGTCAAGG
Source organism: Burkholderiales bacterium (assembly GCA_036394495.1). GTDB lineage: Bacteria > Pseudomonadota > Gammaproteobacteria > Burkholderiales > JACQAP01 > JACQAP01. The sequence continues at coordinate 3,846 of DASWEZ010000114.1, read as the reverse complement.
CGCCACGCGGTGCCCTTGGTGGACGGCGACAACGGATCCCCGATCGTGTAGCACTTCCATGCATCCGGTTTCAGTTCGGCGATGCCGCGATCGACCTCGTCCATCCAGCCGGCCTGTCCAGGCGTAAGGACCGTGTGCGCGAACAGACGGCGGGAACCGGCAACCTTGTTGATCGCTGCGCGCGCCTGCACGATCTGGTCATTGGAGAGCAACCACCAGTCCGGATCGTCAAACGGCGCGCCGGTAAGCAGCGCGACCTTGGTATCGCTGTCCAGGAAGATTTCCTTCAGGTAGTTCTGGAACTTGTAGCGTTGCAGCACCAGAGGTATGTCTTTCAACATGTCGGGGTTCCAGTGCTCGGACGCGTATTTGCCCAGGCCCAGCAAGCCTTCCTTGTCGAAATCGTCGCGCACGAAGTGAGTCTGGTCGTCGAAGATGAACTGCTTCTTCAGCGCTTTGGCGCGGGCATCGGACACGTCTGGATCCGCGGCTTCCGCTTCGGACACGTTCCATATCGGACCGAACACCTGGTTCATGGCAAGAAACGCCACCGCCATGCCCGAACTCGTCTTGAGGAAGGTGCGCCGGTCCATATTGAGCTTGTGCGCATAGTGATCGGCAAGTTCCTTGATCCGGCTTTCGACCTGCTTTTGCTGCTCGGTCTGCGGCAGCGGGTTGTATTCGCCGTTCGAAATGATCTGCGTGGGGACCGGCGACGCAAAGGCAGCGTCGTCGGCACGCGCAGTCTGCTTAAGTTCTTTTTCGGTTAACCACATGCTCGACTCCCCCTATAGGTATAGGAATGTTTCATGGGCCTACTGAACGTCCAGAAGACGGCACGCCGGAGTGTTTCCACTTATTGCGCCAGTGGCCGTCCCTTTCGTTTTAGCACCTGACGGGTCAGAGTCAAGACAAGCTTTCGTTGCGATACGGCAGGGCGCCTGCATCGGCCGTTGCTACAATGACGGCCCGCCGAATACGCCACCATGAAAATCCTTCCCGATCCGCGTCGTTACGCGCCGTTCTCGTCGAATTCGCTGGTTGCCATCGCTCAGGAGGCGCTACAACGGGGTTCTGCGATGCAGCACGGAAAGCCGGCCGAAGAACTGGCCGCCGCCATGGGGCAGGCACTTCGGGCGGGAGACGATTCGCTGATCGAGCAAGCGCTCGCAGAATCGACCTCCCATGCGGTATTCCGGATGCTGGCCGGTGCTCTGGACGCCGCGCTGAAGGAATCCGGCGAAGCGGCATTGCAGCTGCGGATCTTCGCAATTCCGGTTTTGCTCGTGACCGGAGGACGCGGTCCCATGAACCTGACCGGCGTGGTGACGGATATCGGGGAATTGACGACGTTGTTCGAATTGCACGGCACACTCGGGCCGATGAAGAATTTCGGCTTGAGCGGCGCGCTGGTCTCCGCGGCAGGCCTCGCCGCAATGAAACCGAGCGCGGTCTATCGGCGGTCACGCGAAACAGGCCAGGAAATGGCGCAACCGTTGGATCTTCCGCCCGAAGAGATCCGCATATCGGGCGTGGAAGAAGAGGTGCACCTGCGGTTCCTGACCGGCGTTTCGGTTACGTCGGCCGATGCGCCCGGATTCACCGAAACCGCCGGCAATATCGGTGCATGGGGAATGCCGTTGACCCGGGCGCTCGCCGCCCAGCTCGGGCAGCCGGGATTGTCGCTGTTGCCGATACCGCGGCCGCCCATGAGCCATCTTCAGGCGCTCGAGGCGGGAACATTCGCGGAAAGCGAGGTCGGTTTCCAGTTGTTTCTGAGCGCCGCGTTGCGCAAGTTCCGTTCGCGCGTCGGCGAAGCCGAAGCCGTGGTGGCCGCCTACACCGACGGCAACATCCGCATCCGCCTGAGTTCGCCTTTCGACGCATCGATGTCGCAGGAATACGCCTGGGCCCTGCAATCCGGCGACGATATCGCCGCGGTCAGCGCCGGAATATTCAGCCTGCTGGAGGAGTGCCGGGTGACGAACGTCGCGGTCGCCGAGACCATCCAGCCTGTTTCAGCTTCGCACTAAAGGGAAAAAACGGATTTGCCACAGAGGGCACAGAGGACACAGAGGAAAATCTGCGGCAACGATAGAGCAGCGCAGATGGCAGAATGTTCGTCGGCAGGATTTCCCGCTGAATGTGAAACCGGCCTGCTTCTTCTGTCACGTCGATTTCTCTTCTCTGTGACCTCTGTGTCCTCTGTGGCCAATTGCTTTATTCATCGAGGAAAAGCTGCACTTCGTGGAACAGTTGCATGCGGTTTTTTTCCATGATGACGGTGTGCGTGCCTTCGCCGATTTCCACGTAGCGCTTCGACGGCGCATTCTTCAGGAGCGGGAACAGCGCCTGCGACATATAGGCCGGCGTGTCCTGGTCCCATTCAGCTTTGATCAGCAATGTCGGCACGCGGATGTCGGCGGGATCGTAGTAGGGCTTGCCGGAGGCCCAGAAATCGCGCACATCCTGGATCACGCCGTTGGGTGCGCGCAGTTGTCCGCCTTCCGCCGCTTGCGGATCGGTTGCCCAGGTTGCCTGCGTCCAGGCGTCGAACCAGCCCGCCGGAATGAGTTCCGCCTGCCTGTCTTCCGGCACGCCGGTAAGCCAGCGCTTTCTGGCGTTTTCTTTTGTTACCGTGCGATATGCGCCCAGCGGCCCGTCGCCGCCGATCAGGCCCGGTGTGTTGCGCAGCCAGAGCGGGGCGTACAGCGCGAGCTTGTTGACCTTGTCGTTGTTGGCCGCGGTGTAAGCCGCCATGATCGACGTGCCCCAGGACCAGCCGAGCAGGCTCAGTTTCGATATGCCGCGCTGCTTCATGATGTAGTGGACGGCGGTGCCGACATCGCGAACGGCTACGTCAGTCGTTACGAGCGGCGCGTTGTCCTTGGCCGCTTTCTCCATTTCCGGAGGGCGGGTCGAGCGTCCGTATCCGCGCAGGTCGACCAGCCATACGTCCCAGCCATTGGCGGCGATGTAGTCCATCCAGGACATGCCGTCTAGCCTGAGATCGAACGCGGTTTCCGACGGATAGGTTGCTCCATGCACGTACAACAGCACGCGCCCGGTCGAAGCCGCCCGGTCCTTCGCATGCTTGTTGCGCAGGAAGAGTTCGATGCCCGGTGTGTCGGAGGGAATGCGCAGGTCTTCGGATACGAGGTTCGAAATCGTGCCCTTGATGGCGTCCTCGTGAGCCGATGCGCCGGGAGTGCAAAACGCAAGCAGCAGGAAGGCTGCCGCAGGCAAATAGCTATGAATGGCGGTTTTCACTCGATCCTCCAGGTTTTCTTGTGGCGTCACTTTAGCAAATCGCCGGCGGCACCCCCGATTACAATCGGGACATGACACAAACGACGACACCGTACGCAGGACTGACGCCCGACCTGATTCTGAATGCGATCGATTCCACGGGATTTCGCACCGACGGGCGACTGCTCGCTTTGAACAGCTACGAGAATCGGGTCTATCAGGTCGGGATCGAAGACGAAAAACCGCTCGTCGCCAAGTTCTACCGCCCGGCGCGCTGGACCGACGAACAGATACTCGAGGAGCATGCTTTCACCGCGGAGCTGGCGGCGCGCGAGATTCCGGCGGTGCCGGCCCTGCTCACTGGCAAGGCGACACTGCACGCATTCGAAGGATTCCGCTTCGCCTTGTACCCGCGTCGCGGCGGCCGTGCGCCCGAACTGGACGATCCCGATACGCTGGAATGGCTGGGCCGTTTCATTGGACGCATCCATGCAGTCGGCGCGATTGCGCCTTTTGTTCGCCGTCCTGCCTTTGACATTGCGGGTTTCGGCGAAGAACCACGCGCCTATCTGCTGGGCGGCGAATGGGTTCCCGCCG
>DASWEZ010000113.1:0-3001 GCA_036394495.1 Burkholderiales bacterium | reverse complement strand
TCGCCATCGTTTCCTGCTCGCGCCAGCACAGGCCGGGTGCGACTTCGTCGTCGAGGTTCTCGACGAGGTCGGCGGCATCGCCGCAGAGGATCACCGGCGGGCCTTTCGGCAGTTCGATGAGCAGCGACATATGGCCGGCGGCATGGCCGGGCGTGGAGATGGCCCGAATACCGGGCATCAGATCGTATTCGCCTCGCATGATCTTCCAGCGGTAGTCGCCATCGAAGTCGTCGGGAAAGTAGCCGGCATCTTCGTGATTGCGTGCCGATTCCAGTTCGTCGTGCTGCACGTGGATTTCGCATCCGGCCACATCGCAGAGGCCGCCGGCATGGTCGAAATGCATGTGCCCGAGAAACACGGCATCGATGTCCGCAGCCGAAATGCCAAGCCGGGCGAACCAGGCCGGCAGGCGCTGATCCTCACGCATCTGCGGTGCGCCGAAAGAAAATACGGCGGGGTCATACCAGCGCGCGCGCTTTTGCGGATCCGCAATCTTGGCGTAGTCGCAGCCGACGTCGTAAAGGATGCGGCCGTTGGTCGTCTCAATCAGGTAGGCAAGGATCGGCGCATCGATCATCGTGCCGGCGCCGCGATTGCGGGTGGAGAGGGTCTTCTCGTAATGATGCGTGGCGGTCAGCAACGGCCATAGTTTGCGCACCGCCGTCATGCGACCATCCTTCCGGTGAGTTTCGCCGTTATCTGATCGGTTCTCGCGACGCTTCCGAAAATGCCGCCTTCGACGCCGATCATGCGCAAGGCGGCAGCGTGCAGGTCGGGAAATCCCGATGCGCAGGCGTCAGCGATGGTGATGCAGCGGTAGCCGCGATCGACCGCGTCGCGCAATGTGGAGCTGACGCACACTTCGGTGGTGATGCCGCTCAGCAACAGCGTGTCGATGTCGCGCACGCGCAGACGATGATCGAGGTCGGTATGCGCAAAGGCGCTGTAGCCGGGTTTGTCGATCACGATCTCTCCCGCAGCCGGCTGCAATTCGGCGATGAAGTCGTGCCCGGGGTCTCCGCGGATGAGCAGGCGCCCGAGCGGCCCGGGGCTGCCGATCTGCGCACCGGCGTTGCGGCTGCGCGCGAGCTTGTAGGGCGGACAGTCGGACAAATCCGGGACGTGGCCTTCGCGCGTGTGCACGATCATCATTCCCGCCGCGCGAGCCGCATCGAGCAGTCTGCGCACAGGCGCGATGGCCGCTTGCAATGGCGCAATATCCAGCCCCGCCTTGGCCGCGTAGCCGCGCGGATCGAGAAAGTCCCGCTGCATGTCTATGACCAGCAACGCCGTTTTCTCCACCGTTAGGCCTTCAAGCAAGTTCATGCGTCTACACCCAACACGGAGGCACGGAGGACACGGAGGACACAGAGGAAAACGAAATATTTGTTTATTGGTTGCACGTGGTTGCGCATGCCCGCTGCGGTGATTGGAGACATCGAACACGTCCAATTGGTCACAGTTTCTCTCCCGTTCTTGATTTTCTCCGTGCCCTCTGTGTCCTCCGTGCCTCCGTGTTGGGTGTAATCACTAGAATTCCTTCTTAACCGCAGCAGCGATTAGCGTTGTGAGTTCAGCGACCATTGCCGTTCCTTTTTCCCTGGTTGCCGATTTGGCCGACGACAACACGCCGGAGGGTGGCACCCATTCGGTTCGGGTGGGATAGATGTCGTAGGGCGGAAAATCTGCGGGGGGATCGTTCGGGATGCGGTCGAGCCGGACCAGCTCGGGATGGTAGTGAAGCATCATGGAGGTCTCGAGCACGGCGGCGTGCTCCAGCGCGTAGCCGGGGAATCCTTCGGGAAACGCTTTCGCCAGGGTCGGCGCGGTGAAGAAATCCCAGTACTCCAGGCGCATGATCGTCAACTGCGTCTTGCCCAGTTCGCGCATGGCCAGGTCGATGCCCTCGATCAGGAACCACTGGTTCTCAAAATGGCCGTTGACGATGACGAGTTTTTCCACGCCGTGCCGCGCGAACTCGCGCACGGTGTCGCGCACGGTATGCGCGAGCGTCATCGCGTCGAGGCTGGTCGTTCCGGGAAAATGCTGGCCACCGCCGCACTTTGGTTGCGATTTGTATCCGTACGCCAGGGCCGGCGCGACAAGTCCGGATGTCACGCCCGCTACGCCTTCGGCCACCGCCGACGACAGGATCGCATCGGTGCCGAGCGGCAAGTGCGGTCCGTGCTGCTCCAGCGCCCCGAGCGGCAGGAAAACAGGCGCCTGTTCGTCGCACACCCGCTCCTGGTACTCCATCCACGTCAGGCGGTTCATCAGTGTTTCTTTCATTCCAGCTTGCTCCCTTTATTGTCGGAGGTTCGTGTTTCCAGCAGCGCCGCGGTGACGATCATCGCGGCGCCGATCCATTCGGTGCCGTCGAGTCGTTCGCCGGCAATCCACATTGCGGAGACCACCGCGGCGACCAGTTCGAACACCAGCAGGATGGCCGCGCGTCCGGCTTCCATATGCGACACGCCCCACGCCGTCGCCATCATGGCGGCCAGCATCCAGATGCCGGCGAATGCGAACAATTGTGCGATCAGCAGAGGGGACATCGGCGGCAGCTGTTGGCCGGTGCCGAACACGATCGCGCCGGACATCAGCCCGCAGCCGACGAAGGCCATCAGCGATTTGGCATCCAGCGGGGTGCGATCGGCGGCGCGAGTGCACAGATTCTGGGCGGCATAGAGCATTCCGGAAGCAAGCGAGAGCAGATCGACGATGCCGGGCGGGGAGGCGATCACGGCAGGCCCGCCCAGCAGGAGGACGGCACCGACGACTGCCGTGGCCACGCCGATTAGCCGCAACCGGGTCAGCGGTTCGTCGAAAAAGATCCGGCCTCCCAGGACACCCCAGACCGGCGCGAGATAAAACAACAGCATCACCCGTACCACTTCGCCGCGGACGATGGCGGACATGAAACATACGTTCGCCAGCCCGCCGGCGATCGCGATCAGCAGGACCAGGTTGCGCTGGGGCCACCACGTATTGCGGCGGTAGA
>DASWEZ010000112.1:0-5113 GCA_036394495.1 Burkholderiales bacterium | reverse complement strand
CTCCGCTGCCGCTTGCTCGGCTTTTCGCGCGCCGCTCAAGAAGGGGGAGTGTTGCGCGTTGTTTGACGGGACTTTGTACTGTCCCGCCCGGACTGCGTTTTCGCTTTCCTCCCTCGCCCCTCACCCCTCGTCCCTCATCACTTCACCAATATCGCCTCGATCTCCACCAGCGCGCCGCGCGGCAACTGCGAGACGCCGACCGCGGAACGCGCCGGATAGGGCTGCTTGAGATACTGCGACATGATCTCGTTGAGTCGCGCAAAATGTGCAAGGTCGGTCAGGAATACCGTGAGCTTCACGGCATCGTCGAGGTTTGCACCTGCCGCCGCCGCGACCGCCTGCAGATTTCGGAAAACGCGGTGAACTTGCGCATCGATGCCTTCCACCATCTGCATCGTCGCGGGATCGAGCCCGATCTGCCCGGAAAGATAGACGGTGGAGCCGGCGCATACCGCCTGCGAGTAAGTGCCGATTGCCTGGGGAGCATCGGGGGTCTGTATGGCCTGTTTGGTCACGGCTTGCTCCGGGTATAGAATGTTGCGCCACAACAACGGCCGGCCGCCAGACCGGCTCGATGTTCTCACGATGATAACCGAACACCCATCACCGAAACCTTGTCACCGCGCGAAACCGCGTTGCATCATTCGCCTTGTCCGATGAGCGACTAGGCGGCAGCTCCAGTCCCGCGCAGGCGGGTGCCGTTAGGGATGATCCGGGGACACTGAGGAACAAAAAATAACAATGAGCTCCAACGGCAACGGACGCGAGAAGCCGGGCGTAGTGCCGCTGACAGTCGCGGCGATCGGCGTGGTATTCGGCGACATCGGCACCAGTCCGCTGTACACCATGCGCGAAGCATTCAACGGCAGCCATTCGGTCGCCGCCAACCATGACAACGTGCTCGGGGTGCTGTCACTTATTTCCTGGGCGCTGATCATCGTCGTGACGCTGAAGTACGTGGTATTCATGATGCGCGCGGACAATCGCGGCGAGGGCGGCATCATGGCCCTGCTCGCCCTGGTATTGCGATCCACGACGCGCAACACGCGCGGGCGCATCGTATTGATGTCGCTCGGCCTGTTCGGCGCCGCGCTGTTCTATGGCGACGGCGTCATCACGCCGGCTATTTCGGTTCTGTCCGCGGTGGAAGGTCTGGAGGTCGCGACGCCGGCACTCAAGCCCTTCGTGATTCCTGTCACGATCGTCGTCCTGATCGGCCTCTTCCTGTTCCAGCAGAAAGGCACCGAAATGGTCGGCGCGTTGTTCGGACCGATCACCATGATCTGGTTCGCGGTGCTGGCGCTGCTGGGCGTCGTCAACATCGTCAAATACCCGGACGTTCTGGCGGCCTTCTCTCCCGGCTATGCCGTCAACTTCTTCGCTGAAAATTCCACCGGCGGCTTCCTCGTGCTTGGTGCCGTCGTGCTGGCCATTACCGGTACCGAAGCGCTGTATGCGGACATGGGGCATTTCGGCAAGAGGCCGATCCGGCTGGCCTGGTTTTTTTATGTGTTGCCGGCCTTGATGCTGAATTATTTCGGGCAGGGTGCGCTGATCCTGCACAACAAGGACGCCATCCAGAATCCGTTCTATCACATGGCGCCGGAGTGGGCGTTGTACCCGCTGGTGGTCCTGGCCACCATGGCCACAGTGATCGCGTCGCAGGCGGTGATTACCGGAACTTATTCGCTGACGCGCCAGGCGATCCAGCTCGGCTATTGTCCGCGGCTCGAAGTTACCCATACCTCCGAGAGCGAAATCGGACAGATCTACATGCCCTGGATCAACTGGGTGCTGCTGGCCGCGGTCATCGGCCTGGTACTCGGCTTCGAAACATCCAGCAATCTCGCGGGCGCTTACGGCATCGCCGTAACCGGCACCATGGCCATCGACACCGTCCTCGCCTTCGTTCTGATGCGCAAACTGTGGCGCTGGCCGCGGTGGGTTGCCCTGCCGCTGCTGCTGATTTTCCTGACCATCGATTTGTCGTTCTTCAGCGCCAATGCGGTCAAGCTGTTCCAGGGCGGCTGGTTCCCGATCGTGGTGGCGATCGCGCTGTTCATACTCCTGGTGACCTGGAAACGCGGACGGCAATTGCTGATGGAACGGCTATCCCCTGGCGCCATTCCGCTCGAACCTTTCATCCAGAGCGTCACGGCTCATCCGCCGACACGCGTGCCGGGCACCGCCGTATTCCTGACCGCGGCTTCCGAAGGCGTGCCCCATGCGTTGCTGCACAATCTGAACCACAACAAGGTGCTGCACGAGCGCATCGTTCTGCTCACGGTGAGCACGATCGACATTCCGCATGTGCCCGACGAAGAGCGTATCGAAATTGAGCCTCTGGGCTCCGACTTCTATCGCGCGGTGGTCCGCTACGGGTTCAAGGACGAGCCCGATGTACCGCTCGCGCTCAAGCTCGCTTCGGCCAAGGGGTTCAAATTCGAGATGATGGAGACCTCGTTCTTCCTCAGCCGGCAAACGCTGATTCCCACGGTAGGCCCGGGCATGGCATTGTGGCGAGAGAAGCTGTTCGCGCTGATGTCACGAAACGCATCCAGCGCAACCACTTTTTTCAAGATTCCGGCGAACCGGGTCGTCGAACTGGGTACCCGGATCGAACTATAAGGCGGGACATTCGGCATGGAAGCGCAGTCCGTCATTTCCAATCTCGAGAACCTGCTGTCGCAAGGCAGGGAATCCGCGCTGCTGCGCTTCAGCCTGGGCGGCGAGTACCTCAAACTGGGCATCACCTGGGTCGCGATCTTTCACCTGAAGCGCGCGCTCGATCTCGATCCAAACTACTCCGCGGCGTGGAAGCTGCTCGGCATGGCGTACGCCGACGCCGGAATCCGGCATGGCGCCCTCGACACCTACCGGCGCGGCATCGAAGTCGCGCAACGACGCGGCGACCAGCAGGCGATGAAGGAAATGACTGTCTTCGCCCGTCGCCTGGAAAAAAAGCTTTCATCCTGAAGCCCGATGGGTAAATCGGCCGGCTGGTCGATTCACGGCGTCGATTTCACCAGCCGTCCGCGCATTCGCAAACCCATAACCGTAGCCAGTGGGCGCATTGACCGCACGGCATTTCGTCTCGAGGCCATCGAAGAATTTTCCGGCTGGGAGGATTTCGAATCCTGGTTGCGCTGTCCAGGTCCGTGGATCGCGGGATTCGATTTTCCGTTCGGCCTGCCGCGCGAAGCCGTGATAGACCTCGGCCTGCCGGAGCAGTGGCCACTGCTTGTCGCCGGCTGCCGGGATCAGGGCCGCGAAGAATTTCGTGCCGTACTGGATCGCTATCGCGAAAGCCGACCGGCCGGGAAACGCTACGCACACCGCGCCACCGATCATCCGGCCGGCTCGCACAGCCCGCTCAAGCTGGTGAATCCACCGGTCGGACTGATGTTCCTGGAAGGCGCGCCCCGCTTGCTGGATGCGGGCGTGACCATCCCGGGATTGCACGCGGGCGATCCGCAACGCGTGGCGCTGGAAGCCTATCCCGGTTTTTCGGCACGCCGGATGGTGAAAGCTTCCTACAAGAACGACGCTCCTGCCAAACAGACGCCCGCGCGCAGGCAGGCACGCAAGACCATGATGCGCATGCTGACGGCCAGTGGAAATTTATTCGGATTTGCATTGACCGGTTCGGCGCAACTCTTGAATTCGCTAGTCAGCGATGCAACCGGCGATCGCCTCGACGCGGTGCTGTGTGCGATGCAAGCGGCTTGGGCGTATCAACGACGCGCGGAAAATTATGGATTGCCCGTGCACATTGATCCGATTGAAGGTTGGATTGCGATGGTGCCGGAGAAATAAGAAGGGCAAGAGACTAGCATCCGAGTCGCACCAAATACAAAAGCCACCGCGAGGGTGGCTTTTGTATTTGGTGGAGACGAGGAGGTTGTGTCGAGATCGCCTTAGGGCGATCCCGCCATCCCGAAACGCATGCGTTTCGGGACCGCCAACAAGCTTGGGCTTGTCGGCGTCCTGCGCAAGCGGTGCTTGCTGGTCGAACTGAGGGATTTCGATCAAGCTCCTCGTCTCCACCAAATTAAATAGGCCACGCGAGGTGGCCTATTTAATTTGGTGGAGACGAGGAGGATCGAACTCCCGACCTTCGCATTGCGAACGCGACGCTCTCCCAGCTGAGCTACGTCCCCAGTATTCGTACCCTTTACAATCCATCCCACCCTTTTCTACAACTGTCCCGCGATGAGTGAGCCGGCGTTATTATACTGAAAACAACACAGTAAAAACGACACCTTACCGATGAAGATCGACCCTCCGCCGGGTTACGAGCAGATCACGCCTCTGCTCAAGAACCACAAGGTCCTCCTGCCGCGTGCCGAGGAGACGCCGGCGGTTTTTCATCGCCTGCACGCGATGCCGCTGAGCCTGTCGGAGTTCGAACCGGCGTGCCGCGACTACCCGATCGTCTTCGTGAGCAACGACGGCGGCAAAACCTTCAACGCCGAGGTTGTGCTCGGCATGCAGGTCAAGCAGAACCTGTTCATCCTGACCGACGGCATGTGGGACCGGCGCGCGTATTTGCCCGCCTACGTGCGCCGCTACCCGTTCTGCATGAGCCGGGTCACCGTCGATGGCGAGCCGCAGAATGATCGCATCGTCTGCGTCGAAGAAAGTGCCCTGCACGATTCGGGAGAGACGCTCTACGATGTGCACGGCCGGCCGCTCCCGCAATGGACCATCCTGGAAAAGCTGATCTTCGATTACGATCAGGACCTCGTGCGCGGCGAGTCGATGTGCCGGTTGCTGGCCGAGTTGAAGCTGCTCGAGCCGTTCACGATGAAGGCGGAAGTCGATGGATTCACGATGCAGCTCGACGGCATGCATCGGGTGGCGCAGACCGCACTCGAGGCACTGCCCGCGGAACAACTGCGCCGGCTGATGTCGGCCGGGGCAATGGAGAAAGTCTATTCGCACCTGCTGTCGCTCGACAACTTCCGCCGCCTGCTGAACCGGCGCAGTTTTTTCGCCATCAAGCCGCCCAACAAGCTCGGCGAACTCAACTAGTCTTTTTGCGATAAGCCCAGACCAGCAGCCCGATGCCGCTCAATGCCATCGGCAGGCTGAGCCACTGTCCCATCGCCAA